>JBNMHS010000004.1:0-76329 GCA_050872885.1 Acetatifactor sp. | reverse complement strand
GTTTTTCAGGGCCGGACCTATGCCGCTTTCCAACAGTTGGGGCTGTCTTCCTTTGTGGAAATGGATACCGTACATTCCGCCTCCGGCTCCTCCAAAACGCTGCTTACTTTCTTTTTTACAAGGGAAAAGCTGTTTCTTGCATTCCTGATGAACCGTAACACAGAGGGTGCTGTAAGGCTTATCTTTGACCGGTTAGAAAAGCGCTTTGGTACTTATGAATTTCAGACATTGTTTGAATACATTCTCACTGACAGGGGATCGGAGTTTGGTGATCCGGAATCTCTGGAAACCGGTTTTACAGGAGTCCAGCGTACCAGCATCTATTACTGCGACCCTATGCGCAGCGGGCAGAAAGGCGGTCTGGAGCAGGCACATACCATGCTCCGGATGATCCTGCCGAAAAAGACAAGCTTTGAGTTTCTGACCCAGTGGGATGTCAACCTGATCGTAAGCCATATCAATTCCACACCGAGAGAAAGCCTTCAAGGCAGAACCCCTTACGATGTGGCACTGAAAGCCATGGGAGAAGAAACCCTGAAAGCATTTCAGCTCAGGCGGATTGCCCCTGACGAGGTCAATCTCACGCCCAAGCTGATACGCTTCAACCAATAATTCATTGAAAAAACCTGCTGTCAGACTGGAAGTAAACTTTTCACATTTTTTGAATGTGGCCGGTGGAATTTAGTCTGACACACTACCTTCCAGTGGCTTGTTTGCCATACAGAAAAACAGAGATTTTCGCCATGAATCACTATGATTATAACAGGAATCCAGCATTTTTCCTCAGAAATCATTCGATTTTAGGCAACTTTTAAAGGCACAGTGGAATTTACCTGTGCACTGGAATTTAAAATTTCAAGTCAGCTTACGCAGTCTTAACCTGAGGGTTAATGAAATATGTTGCTACGATCGTCTTTTCTTCATCTGCTCCATTATCGACAAAATGTGTACATGTAAAGTCAATGTCATTATGCGCAAGGCACAAATCTAAAAAACATAGAAATATCCCCATGTCAATTTGATTATAATAAGACACCTTATCGGCAGGCATAATGCCTCTTTTCCCTTGTTTTTTATATCTGTAAACCTTTAAGTCTGATTCATTCCGTTCTACTATCCAAGGCTGCGTATTGCAAGCGCTCGGAGCAAATCTGACAATATCGGTTACCCCATTGATCGGTTCACCCAGCCAAATTTCATCGACCGGTTTTCTCTTACTCTGAAACATATCCTTGCGAAACTTTTTTTCATCATTGATTTTGGATATCGCAATCATAATCACGAAATCAAGTCCATTCCTTGATGGTTCGTGCGTCTTTCCAATTCCGAACCACAGAGTCCCGATATTCTGCGATACAAGGTACAAATCTAATTGTTCCCCCAAATACCCTATATTTTGTAAATAATTATCTTTTTTCTCACTATATAATAAAATGCAGTATTGTTGTCCCCTCTTACAAGTAGTTTCCGCTGCCGGAACAATTTTAATTTCAGTCTTAATATCTGCATATAACGGCGCAAATGTATTGTATGATTTTTCAATATTTTCAACTTCTTCCAAAGACAATTGCACATCACCAACGTTTTTGAACAAATGGAATGATTTCCTTTTAAAAATCATTGCGAATAAATCTTGATTTATCATTATGTTATTTTCCACTCTCTTTTTCCAGAAATACCACGATATAATCCACCATACGATTGATAAGTTATAATTTACATTACTTTTTCTCCACATTTTCTGTATTCGCATGCTTAAAATCCATCCGGAACAGTTCCACTCCAAGCACCGCATTATATCCTACCGCCGCAAAAACACTAAACCGCTCGACGATTCCAAAATAATCTTTTGGCACAATGTTCATCCCAAAAGCTCCGACCAGCATCATTCCAAGTGCGATTCCGGCAAAAATTCCATAGGTACGATACGTCCGGTCTTTTATACCAGCAATCATCAAAAGGATTAGTGAAACTATGGACAGTAACACAACGAATACAGTTGACAGAATATGCATCTGATCCTGAAATATTCCGGCATATCCGCTGTCGCTTAAGGGGAACATGGAATATCCTACAGCAGATATCCATTCCATGGCTGTAAATAAGTAAATCCCGACTCTTAACAGGCGGCTTCCTCTGCCCTGGATTCCTGCACATACCCTCATGGCACATACTAAAGCAGACACATTATAAATACTGCTGAGCCGGTTCCACAAACTCAGCGAAGGTGCATTTGCTGCACTTAAGTCACTGACTGCCTGTGCCATCCAGTTATATCCGGGATAGGCAAGCGGTGAAAACACCACAGCCGCCGTGTAGGAAAGTAATGCTGCCACTCCAAGCAGTCCGCAATAATTCATAAAGTTCTTTTTTCTCATTCTAAACGCCTGCCTTCACATAATTGTCATTGCAAAACTTACCCCTCATATCCGCATTTATATTAAGTTTTTGCGGATACTAAATAATTAGTCTATTCTATTTTTATTCTCGTATAGAATAAACCATCAATTGAATATCATTATCGGAAGATGGCTTACCACTAAAATCAGCAAAACTGTTACAAATCCGAAGTCCCAATTTACCGAATATCTCCGTGATTTCATCCAAACTATATAACCTTATAGGATTTCCTTCTGCTATTTCCGGCTTATAAAGCACTTCTCCATACATATAGTCTACCTGACCATATATCAGTGTTTTTCTTTCCTTCTCCCACTCAAAGGCAGACAATGTAAGCCCCTTTTCTCCTGCATCCCACAACTTACACGGAAAATGTGTTTCTGCATAGTTTCCATTCATGATATCCATAAAGTGCTTTCCACCTTTTTTTAATGCTTTCGCTATGACAGAAAAAATCTTATGATTTTCCTCATCGTTTTCAAGATATCCTATTGCTCCGTCCGCCATATTCAGCACAACATCAAATTCCTTATCAAATGTAATCATGCGAATGTCCCGGCAAAAGAACTTTGCATTCAAATTTTCTTTTTTTGCCTGCTCGTTTGCATAATCTATATACGCCGGTGTAATATCAATCCCGGTCACATCAAACCCACGTCTGGCAAACTCCAGTGAGTGCCGTCCAAATCCACATGCCAGATCAAGTATTTTTTCCGTCCCGTTTAACTGCAACTGATTGATGAGAAAATCTACTTGTCTGTTGGTATCTTCTACCCATGACATATTTTGGATATCCAACGTCCAATTTTTCTGATACCAGTCTTTTTCCATTGCCTTCATCTAAATTTACCTTCCTAATGAATTATAGCATCGTAAACGAACGTTTACTATTTAAGTGTAGTAAACGTTCGTTTATTTGTCAAGACTGTTATATTAATATTCTTATTTTCCTTCTTTCTCCGGCAGAAATGTCATTAAAAAGAAGATTATGCCAAATGCCACAATACTTTCCACCATAAGAATCACCATCTGATTGACACTCACTACAGACCCACGAAACTGTGGATTACAATCCAGTGTATCTCTGATTGCAGTAATCATTTCCTCCGGTAAATTATTCTGCTCCATCTCTTCAAATATTCCGCGAAGCATATGATTTTTCAGTAAGGAAGTGCCATAGGTACTCGGCAGATAAGATAATACTTTCTGCAATCCGCTGTCAAAATTAGAAATCGGCATATAGGCACCACACAGGAATCCATAACCGACACTTACTATGGTTCCTACCGCCGATAACTGCCCCTGCGTCGTCAGCGGATAACTGACAATACTTGACAAGGTACTTCCAAACAGTATCAGCAATATCTCGTCCAAGATCACCCATAGCACATCTGCCCCACTCATATACCAGCCCATTTTGTACATATAGCCAAAACACAATACAAGTGCAAGTCCGTTTACCATCATGGAATTAACCACCGTAGACAGAAAATATCCAAGGTATAAACTTGCCTTGCTGACAGGTGATACATTAAAGTCTTTTCTTGTACCGTTTGCTCTATCCTGTATCATTGTAAGATTTACACAGAAGGTTACCGTTACGCAGCTTACTGCAAGAAGTGCCGCCGCAAGCTGTGCCGCAACGGTTCCGTCAATCAGTTTCTCTGAAACTGTTATCATATCAGGTATAGAGGATACAAAGGAATCCCTGTACACCTTTGCCAGAAATGTTGCATACAGCACAATCAAAATTACAGGTGTTATCAACGAAGAAAACAACATTCCTTTATCCTTAAAAAACAGTTTTCTGTTTCTGCTCATCAACGCCATTACCGTTTTCATGAATGCTCACCTCCCAAGGTTCTGCCTGTTACCGCAAGAAATACATCGTCCATTCCGCCTTTGGTCACCTCATAATCACGAAACAACTCCTGATGTTCTACGATAAGTCCGGTAGCCTCCGATGTATTTTTTACCCTGATGCGGTAGCCATCTCTGATTTCCTCGTATTCCATGCCAAGCGACTTTATCTCAGCTTCCGTCACACCATATACAGACATCGTATCCTGCACATACTTATTTTTTAATGCAAACGGAGTACCCTCTGCTGCAATCCTGCCCTTATCGAGAATCACCACATAGTCGGCATTTGCTGCCTCCTCCATGTAGTGGGTGGTGAGAAAGACCGTGAGCTTTTCATCGGTACGAAGTTTATCAATCACCTTCCAGATCAGCAATCTCGTCTGTGGATCCAGGCCCGTGGTGGGTTCATCGAGAATCAATATTTCCGGTCTGTGTAACAGTGCCCTCGCAATATCTATCCTTCTTCTCTGACCTCCCGAGAGCTTTCCGACAGGTCTGTTCAGATAATCTCCAAAGCCTAGCAGCTCAACAAGCTCCTGTAATCTCTTCTCAAAGGCTTTCCCTGTGATCCCGTAAAGTGCCGCCCTGCTCTTTAGATTTTCCCGGACTGTGAGCGGCTGATCCAGCACACTGTCCTGAAATACGACGCCAAGTATTCTCCCTGCCCACTTACCTGTTTTCTCTACATCCGTTTCCTTCATCTGCACCGTTCCGCTGTCCTTTTTGAGCTGTCCGCAGATGATGGAGATGGTTGTACTTTTCCCGGCTCCGTTTACACCCAAAAATGCAAATAACTCTCCCTTTTTCACATGAAAGCTCAAGTCATTTACCGCCTTCACATCGCCAAAACTTTTACTCAGGTGACTTATTTTAATAATATCCTTTTCCACTTTTATCCTGCTCCCCCTTCCTATTTTTTAACTCCATAAGCTTCTTATTCATATTGTCAGCGGCTATGCGGTCATTCATATATACAATCAGATTTACCACAACATACACTCCGATAATAAGACCTTCCATAAAAGCAACCATTTCAGGCTTTGCAAAATAAAACCATCGAAAGGCACTTCCAAATCCCAGCACCGCAATATTTACATAAATAAAATATATGATCTGACGCACGATCATTCCTTTTTTCGACAATTCCTTTTCATTCTTAGTCGGATACATCAAAATCGGTACGGAACAGACTGCAGATACTATGATAATCTGCCAGAGAATCCTTACGCTTATTTCAGCATCCAATCCCCATAATGCAGAAATATAGATTGCCGATGCAGCCAATACACATACTGTAATTTTAGAAAAAATATTTGCAAGATTTTTTATTTTTTCAAACATAGCTTACCTCCTACAATCCCAGACGTTCCTTCAAAACCGGAACATACTGCCTTGAAATAATCACTTTTTCGTTATTTTCCAGCAGCGCTTCAAATCTGCCGCCGAACGCAGGTGACAAATGCCTGATTTTATCCAGATTTAAAATCATGGACTTGGATGCCCTCATAAACGGAAATGACACAAGCAGTTCTTCCAGCTGATACAGCTTTTCCCTGACTTCATATACATCCTTCTTACAACATGCGAAAACTTTGTTGTCCGTCGCCTCAAAATAATACACATCCGATGCTTCCAAAGGACTGATTCCGTTTTCGTCATAGCCTGTAAGCCTCATGTCCCCATGTTCTAATCTGTATACAAGTTGTTTCATTTCATCCGTCAGCGTATGACACTTGAATATGATCTCCTCCTCTTCGCCGGGAGATGGGGCAGTTATTGTTATTTTCACTTTAGGTTCCTCCTGACATCATCCGTAAGTTTACCTGACTTTTGAAGACTTCTGTTGTCCGGTTAATATACATATATCTTAAATTACTATCTGCGTCTACCCTCATACCGCCAAGTTGCATTTACGGCATACTAAGTTGCTGTCAGACACAAAAAAGCCGCCATTCCAAAGGTATACCCTTGGAATTGGCGGCTCTGTGCCCCGGCGTCCTGCTATCTTTCGCCTATTTCCATTCTTCCTCTAAAAGGAAATCCCGGATATTGCGATGCTTGATTCCGTTACGGCTCATATCGAACTCATCTAAGGACACAACATATTTCGGATAGTTGTCGCGAATACCGTCATATGCACCAAACTCCCGCCGGACCGTTTCATCAGAAGCAAGAAGATAACACACTTGAATATATAGCTTCTCGCCCTGCCTGTCACATACAAAGTCAATTTCCTTATCTCCGGTTCTTCCAACTGTTACTTTGTAATTTCGACGCAAGAGTTCAAGATAAACGATATTTTCCAAAATGAGATTAATATCACGTGTATTTCCACCGAAGACAGCTTCACGAATGCCGTGGTCTGCAATGTAATATTTCTCGTTAGAGGAAAGAATCTGTTTCCCCTGTAAATCCTCACGCTTGACCTGATAAAACAAATATGCGTCACAGCAGTATTTGATATAGTTCAAGATTGTCTCCGGTGCAACAGTACGCTGCTCGTTCTTAAAAAACTTGGCAAGCGAGGTTGCAGAAAAAGTTGTCCCAATATTTATAGTCACATAAGCGATAATACGTTCCAGCAAATCCACATCCCGAATTTTATTGCGCTTTACGATATCTTTAAGTTGGACAGAATTGAACAAATCGTGGAGATACAATTTTGAGGGTGCATCCTCATAGCGAATATTAGCAAGGTATGGCATGCCACCTGAGGTAAGATACTTCTGAAAACTTTTCTGTATGGAATCATTCGGTGCAACAGAGCGATATAATTCCAGAAACTCTGCAAAAGAGAACGGATAAATAACAAACTCCACATAACGCCCACCAAGATAAGTAGAAAGTTCACCGGATAAAAGTTTCGCATTTGAACCGGTGATATAGATGTCACAATCCAACGTAACGCGGAAAGAGTTAATACACTTTTCCCACTCCTCAACTTCCTGTATCTCATCGAAAAAGAGGTAGACCTTTCCGCCTATCTCTTTGGCTTGTTTTGTGATTTCTTCATGCAATGCCTTTGCAGTCTGAAGATAAGCATAGTTTAAATCCTCAAAGTTAATTGTAATGAACTGTTCCGGATTCACACCAGACTCCACCAATTCTTCTTTAATCAGATCTAGCATGACTGATTTACCACAGCGGCGAATACCTGTCATAACTTTTATCAGTTCCGTCCCAATAAACGGACGAATTCGTTTCATATACATTTCGCGTTTTATCATGAAGTCTGCCCCCTTTCTGTAACTGACCATAATGTATCACATTTATAACTGATTTTCAATCTTTGCTTTATATTTTTGTAAGTTATAACTGATAAAGTTTGTATTTTATCACACTTCATTATTTATAATAAAATTATTTCATAATGAATACTATGATACCAGTATGTACATCTTTAACCATGAAATCCGCTCGCCATTACAAATTTTTCCTGTTCTATAAAATCACCAGACGTGCTTCTTACTTTTTCTCATCCAGCAGTATCACGCCCTGCTCCGGATTTTTATTGATTGCACCGATGATCGGATGTGGTACATACATCTCCTCCAGATAGGCAATATCTTCATCGGATAATTTTATATCAAGTGCTCCTACTGCATCGTCAATATACTTCGCCTTCGTAGCTCCGATGATCGGTGAGGCAACACCTTTTGCAAAATGCCATGCGATCGCGATCTGGGACATTTTGCAGCCGTATTTCTCAGCCAGTTCCTGTACTCTTGCCACAATTTTGATGTCCTGCTTTTCCATGTGGTCATATTTTCCCCTGGCAACCTTATCTGTCTTTCCACGAAGGGTATCCGACTCCCAGGTAGCTCTCGCAAGGTGTCCTCCGGCCAGCGGACTATAAGGCATCAGAGATACCCCCATCTGTCTGCAGATCGGTATCAGTTCCCGTTCGTCCTCACGATAGAGCAGGTTGTAATGGTTTTCCATTGCCTGAAACGGGGTAAAACCATGCTCTTTCGCTGCCATCTGCATATTGTAAAACTAATATCCGTACATAGCGGAAGCCCCGAGTGCACGCACTTTTCCTGCTTTTACCAGATCATGCAGCGCTTCCATGGTCTCCTCGATTGGCGTATCGTAATCAAACCGGTGAATGATATACAGATCCAGATAATCTGTCCCCAGTCTTTTTAACGTTCCGTCGATCTCACGCATGATTGCTTCCCGTTTCAATCTACCTTCGTTAAAATAAACCTTGGATGCGATCACAACCTTATCTCTTGCAACATTCTTCTTTAAGGCTTTTCCCAGATATTCCTCGCTGGTTCCTGCGGAATATCCGTTCGCGGTATCGAAGAAATTGATGCCGTTATCCAACGCATGCTTTATCACCGCTTCACTCTCCTGCTCGTTAAGTGTCCAGTCGTGCATGGTGCCTGCTTTACCGAAACTCATGCAGCCTAAACAGATTCTTGAGATTTCAATGTCGGTGTTTCCCAATTTTGTGTATTCCATGTTGTGATCCTCCTTTTCTATGGCAAACGGCGTTATAATCAGCCACAAAGCATAGTTTTATATCGTTTGTGGCTGATTATAAACGAATATCTTTGTTACTCTATTCCGTCTCACAAACTCTCCAGCAATCCGTTGATTCCCTGTTCTTCGTAAATCCCCTTATAGTACGCCACTTCCTCCCGGATCAGCTGGTCGATGACCTTCATCCCCAACAATTCTACCGGTGCCTTGTCGTCTGTCATAAGATACTCGCCCGGCACATAAGCAACACTTGTTTCTGCCACGTTCTGCATCATCGCCTTCAAGCCTGCATCTTCCAGTGTCTGCGCATTTTCTGCCAGCACATCAATCATATCCTCACGATTGGAAGCAAACAACTCTCTGTTGGTCGATCCCTTTACATCCACGGTATAGACATTATCAAACACATTGGCAATCGTGTCTGCCAGATACTGGTTGATGTCGCCTTCCTTGTTGCCATGCATATTCATATTGACCACCATGACGCCGCCGTCCTTCAGATGATCCCTCACCATGGTGAAAAATTCTACACTGGACATCTGAAACGGAATGGTGATGTCCTGATACGCATCCACCATGATCACATCATAGGTCTGATCCACTGCCTGTAAAAAAGCCCGACCGTCATAAGTCGTCACTTTCACATCCTCCGGCAGGGAAAAATATTTTCGGGACAACTCCGTGATCTTCTCGTCGATCTCCACGCCTTCGATATTCATATCACCGAAGTACTTGCGACACTGGGTCGCATAGGTGCCCGTTCCCATGCCAAGGATCAGCACATCCATATCTTTTGCCTGCTTTTCCGGCACCATCAGTGGCGCTGCCATCGCATAATCATAATACATTCCGGTCAGTCCGCCGTCCTTCATATAGAGGGACTGCACGCCGAACAGCACATTCGTGGACAGAACCACCTGCCTGTCCGTCTCCGATACCTGCAGATAATTATAGATAGACTCACCTTCGTAGGTCAGGTCATTCTGCCAGAAAGCAAAGGAATCCGAATAGCCCAGCCCACAACATATCGCGAAGATCAGCACCGATGCCGCCACCTTTTTCCTGCCGGTATGCTGACTTATAAAATAAATTGCAGACAACAGGATCAAAATACCGGAAAAGATCAAAAAGGTAATGGACGTTCCCACCGCCGGAATCGTCACAAAAGTCGGTACAAACGTGCCGATGATGCTTCCCACGGTATTGAAAGCTCCCAAGGTTCCCACAGTCCGTCCGCTGTCATCCAGACTGTCCACGGAATACTTGACCAGCGAAGGTGTCACCGTTCCCAGTAAAAATAACGGAAACACGAAGATCACCATACAGGCTGCAAACGCCGCTATGATCAGGAAATTATTGCTGACGGTAAAGATCAGCAGCGCCGAAATTCCAAGGATAATATATTTTCCTACTACCGGAATCAGTGCGATCCAGATTGCCGCGATCAAGATTCTGCCATATAGTTTGTCCGGATTCGGAGATTTATCCGCGCTTTTACCGCCGTAGATATTGCCCAGTGCCATGGCGATCATAATCGTGCCGATAATGATCGTCCACACGATCTGTGATGAACTGAAATACGGAGCCATCAGTCTGCTGGCTCCCAACTCCACCGCCATGACAGACATTCCCGCAAAAAACTCCGTAAGGTATAAGAATAACTTGTTTTTCAAAATTCCCGACTGCTTCATTTCCTTCCCCTTTTCTTCTGATTCACTTATCTCACTGCATAATCTTATGTATTCCGCTCAGTTATCATATCTCATTTTGCGATCCCCTGCACCGCCTCGATCAGCCTCTCTACCTTGGCAGACGGCTCTTTCGCATACAAAAGTCCGTACGGAATCCTGCAATCCCAATTGACGGGAATCACCTTCATCAGCGGATGGACACTCTCCCAGCTTTTGGTGGAAAGCAACAGATCATTACTGTTCTCACAGCGGTTAAAAATATCTACGTTATAAAAATCAAAATCTACAATGTTAATATCCGGATACTCCGCCGTCAATTTTTCTCTGAGGTCATCTACCGTCTTGCTCCAGCCCTTACGCATCAGGAGCAGATTCTCTCCCTGCAAATCTTCCGGTTCCAGGCTTTTTCTTCCGGCGAATCTATGGTGCAGAGACACCGCCACGCAAAACGGTTCCTTCGACAGTTCCACACCGTTGCATTTTCTAAGTTCCAACATCGTCTCGTCAAAGATTCCGGCAATTACATCAATATTCTGTCCCATATTCGCCAGGATCTCTCTGGCGTTCTCCGGGGTGTTTTCAAACGGTACCAGCTTGAATTTGACATTTGGATAAAGTTCCTGGATCTTCGGCCACAATTCCACGAAGATCTGCGGCGGTGTCATCGGTGAGATTCCCACACGGATCACGTCGTCTTCCTCATTTCCTGCCGTTCTTGCCCTGTCTATGGCTTCCCTGCTGTAATTAATCATGTATTTGGCATCCTGATAGAGAGACTCGCCCGCGGCCGTCACTTCCAGGCCTCTGTGGGTTCTGGCGAACAACTGCACTCCCAGATTATTTTCCAGGGAATTGATCTGCTTGATAACTGCAGGCGGCGAGATATACAGCTTGTCCGCTGCCTTACTGAAGCTGCCCACTTCTACGACACAGATAAACGTATCCAGTTGAGGATTGTACATCATGACTGTTTTCCTCCTCGCTGTAAACCATAGTTTTCCTGTTACAAAATGATTTTACTATCCGATAGTTACTATCGGTCAAGGTTTTTATACTTTTTTAATATTTTGCGTTACCGCAATAAAGTATCCGGTGTTATCGTGATAAAGTATCAACTATTTCTGCTCAATAACAAAGCGCAATAGCACACTATAAGTAGTAATAAACAGCCCTAAGCTATGCATTCTCCCTACGGACAATACATGTGTTTACTGGTTCTGAGTTTGCTACATCACTCTCAGAAATATGTAGCATTCTTCTACAGGTGGCCTATATGCTACCGGATCAGCAAAAGCCACGCCAGCCCGTAATAAGTCACTACCGCAACGAGATCATTCACGGTAGTGATCAGGGGACCGGACGCCACTGCCGGATCCACCTTGATCTTATGGAAAAACATAGGGATCACCGTACCTACCGCACTGGATATCGCCATTGCGACTAACAGTGAAACTCCCACGCAGCCGGAGATGCCGAACGCTCCCGTCCATGTATATCCCTTGAACAAATGCACATAGACACCGAGGCACAAAAGCGCCATCACACCCAGCAGCATACCGTTTAAGGAACCGGTCTTTACTTCCTTGACAACCAGCTGGAATTTCTGTTTTCCGGTCAGGTTTTCATCCATCAGTACACGAATCGTCACAGCCAGAGACTGTGTTCCCACATTTCCTGCCATATCCAGCACCAGTGACTGGAAACAGATCACAACCGGCAGCACCGCCACTACGTTTTCAAAAAGTCCTACGACCGAAGACACTGCCATGCCTAAGAAAAGCAGGATGATCAGCCAGGGCAGACGCTTTTTCATACTTTGGATTGTCGGCTCCTTCAGATCTTCTTCTGCGGTCAGACCTGCTAACTTTGCGTAATCCTCGCCCATCTCGTTGTCGACCATTTCGATCAGATCTTCCGACGTGATGACACCGAGGATTTTCTTTTCCGATGACAATACAGGAATGGAATCCTCTGCATAATCCAGAATTCTGTCCATACAGTCATCTATCTTCTCGTGATCGGTAACGTACGGATAAGATTTTACCACCAGATCTTCCAGACGGTCATTCTCCCTCGCCCGGATCAGATCTTTCAGATCAATGGCTCCTGCAAAAACCTCTTTTTCATCCACCACATAGATGGTCATGATGTTGTCGTTATCCCCTGCCTGCTTCACCAGTGCATTCATGGCCTGCTTGATGGACAGATTCTCCGGGATGCAGATATAATTGGTCGTCATGCAGCTGCCGATCTCTTCCTCATCGTAAGACAGCAGCATCTTTACATCCTTTTTCGCATCCTCGTCCAGCAAATGAACGATCTGCTCCTTCTCCTCCGGATCCAGATGTTCCAACAGATCCACCGCATCATCGGAATCCATTTCGGAGATCACCTTCGCGGCCCCCTCTACGGTCAGTTCCTTTATGTATTTCTGCGGTTCTTCCACATATTTAAAAATCTCGGCAGTCTTCTGCACACCCAGCAGCTGATAGAGACGCTTACGCTCTTCCTCCGACATTCCTTCCAGAATATCTGCAATATCGTTTTCATGATAATTCAGTAAAAAATCCAGAATTTCCTTATCCGTTTTTTCACTGCGGAACAATTCTGCCAGTTCAGAATATTTCTTGTTCATTGTCTTATAACTCCCTTCATGACAAGTTCTCCCTGCTTCATAAGCCATGCCACGCACAGTGTGATCCCCACCTGCACAAGATAAAACAGGAAAAAGCCGGAAATATACTGCATGCACAGTTTCTGTGTATAATAAAACAAAAACGTATGGATCAGCCACATATAGGTAGCATAATTTCCGACAAACAAACTTGCCGCCGCCAATACTTTCACCTGCTCCAACAGCAACAATACTCCCGTGACAAATATAGGCACGATCACAAAATCATATCTTGCAAAAGAGGGATCCGGTGTGATCCAAATCCGCAGTCCGACCATAGCCGCAATCAGCACCAAGCCAATAACTGCCTTTAAGATTCCCGGCATTTTTTCTATTGAAATTTTTTCTGAAATCTTTTTGTAAACGGAATATCTCGAAAACAAATAGCCCACAAAAAAAATAGCCAGAAAACTGGGACGCAGCTCATGTATCAGCGAAAGGAATCCTTCCGGATCTTGCAGCCACAAAAAGAATCCCGTCACAATTCCAACTGCCATAATGGCTCCGTAAAAAATCCATTTTGTCCTTCTCTCTTTTTCCCGAAAGGATGCAAACAGCAAATGCAATAACGGCGCTAACAGCATCATCAGTACATATTGCTGCATATACCACCAGGTTCCGTTATAAGAGACATCGATTGCGAAAAAGTTCTTCCAAAATTCCACCGGATAAAAAGGCTCTTTACGAATTCCAAAATCAATTGCCTTGAACACCAGCAACACGTACCAGTATTTTCCGAACAACCGTAACAGCCGCAAAAGTATGCTGCGATAGCTCACCCGTAAAGAAATCAGAAACTTCTCGTTTTGCAATGCCGACAGTCCATAATAGATTCCATATCCACTGACAAACGCAAACATGCCGACACAGATTTTTCCAAACCATGCCGTACTTTTTACCAGTTCTACGTTGCCATAGGAAAGCGCCAGTTCTGACGGATCCAGGAAAAAATGATGATACATCATCAAAAGAACCGCGATTCCCTGTATCATAACCGATTGTTTTTTCGTGATCATCGGCTCGTTTACTCCTCTCAATTCATGCATCTTACAATCTTCTTTGTTGTAAGCAGAATGCTGACTCCTCTACTGTATCATCGACACGATTCCGTTCTCCGTCAATATTTGTAAGCATTCCTGTGCATCCTCATCGTGCATCATCTGCCACACCTGTTTCATGCCCGGTGCCAACGGTTTCTTCAAATATTCCTCTTCTGAGATCCAATAAACCCTGCCCTCCTCAGAAGAAGTCAGCTCTCCTTCGTATTCCGCTGTCTTATACAAAAATCCAACGTTCCGAACATCCCCTGTCATCCAATGATAGATACCTGTTAATTTAGGATTTCGGATTTTCAGGCCTGTCTCTTCATAGATTTCCCGGATTACCGATTCCTTGAAGGTCTCTCCCGGCTCCACATGCCCTCCCGGAAATGTCGTCCCTGAATAGCTTTTTCCCACCTTATCCAATGCTAACACATTGCCTTCCTTATCATAGACCATGCACATGTTCATAAAGATCACTTTTTCAATTTCTGCCATATACTTAACCTTCTTGTTTTTGCTTCCATAAGTATACCATAGCAAGCTACAGATTCAAATAGCAGGATTGATAACTTGAAAGTTCTCAAAAATTCTACTATTTATACCAAAATCAGCCAAAATAGAAGAAAAATGCATCTGTAAATAAGGCCATTCTTGAAAAACCATTGTTTTTGCGCTGAATAGTGGAATATAATTCTAAAAAAGTGAAATTGTCCACCATTTTGTCCAATTATGCCTTAAATAGTGGAATTGAATATAGGCAACAAAAAAAGACAGTGCTTTGAGTGGAAACAGAGGTGACTCCACAACTTCCAGCACTGTCTTTTTGCCTATGCGCGGCTATGACACTTTCTTAACTTTCAAGTTACCTTCACAATTCCTGCACAATCTTTTCATAATCCTCAGGTTCCAACGCATATCCAAGATAGGCAATTCCCTGATAGACAGTCTCCGGAATATCTGATTCCGGCGTGGAAGACAACAGTCTGTTCCGAATAGCCAGCACCAATTGTTGCTTTGCCTCAATGATTTCAGTATCCGCCGCATAATACTGCGTCATGTCGTAATCCGAGGTATTACCGCAGGGATTCAGGCAGGTGGCACAATCCGGCGCGATGTGGAACTTCTCTTCGTGAATCTTCTGTACCATCGCTTCCTCGCTGTCCTGCTCCGTCAGATGTAAAAAAGCCTCTCTGATCACCCGGTCCGTCTGCCCCGTTTTTCCGTTATTGGATACCGCTCCCACCAGACCGATCAATGCACTGATAATGTTATCTCCCTGCATTTTCCTAACCTTGCCTTCCTGCAAATCTATCTTTTTCTAAATCCCATTGCCATTCACGTAAAATAGGCACCTGCCTGATCGACAACCAAGCTTTCTGCCCTGTAATTCTACTCAAGAATTTCCCCATCGATAGAGATCGTGGTTACCTGCCAGGGTAAAAACTTGCCGCTGTCCTGGATTGCTTTCTTCGCTGCCATCTCCAGTCCACCGCAACAGGGCACTTCCATACGGACGATGGTCACTGACTGAATATCATTGTTCCGGATAATCTCTGTCAGCTTCTCACTGTAATTTACCGCATCCAGTTTCGGGCAGCCGATCAGTGTCACCTTGCCCCGGATGAATTCCTTATGAAAATTCGCATAGGCATAAGCCGTGCAGTCTGCTGCAATGAGCAATTTTGCGCCTTCGAAATAGGGCGCCTGTACCGGAGCCAGTTTGATCTGCACCGGCCAGTTGCCCAGTTGGGATTTCATCACAACATTGGTATTGTATGCTGCAGCATTTTCTGTCGTAGTCTCTTCGTTCTCACTGCGTTTCATCTGACGCATTCTGCTGCCGGGGCATCCTGCATGGGGCAGCTGCATACCTTCACGCTGCATTTTCGCCTGCTGCTTTTCCAACTGTGCCTGCTTTACCGCTGCCTCATCATAGGCCGGAGCCTCCCGTTCTTCAAAAGTGATTGCACCGGTAGGACATCCCGGCAGGCAGTCGCCAAATCCGTCACAGAAATGCTCTCTCACCAGCTTTGCCTTTCCGTCGATAATATCTATTGCACCTTCATGGCATGAGGTTGCACAGATTCCGCAGCCGTTACACTTGTCTTCGTCAATGTGAATAATTTTCCGAATCATACGTTCCTCCTTGATTTTGCTGATATCTTGACTTTCTGCCATGATTATATTAGAATTCTCTGCATTAGTATGTTGTTTTTCCAACAAAAGGAGACTTATTATGAACAATCCGCTCTTTCAGAATATTTCCCCGGATGATATTCCCATTATGTTGAAACGGCTGCATGCGTATACAAAGACTTATCAAAAAGAAGAATATATCAAGCATGCCGGCGACCCGGTGGATTTTATCGGTATCGTGCAGTCCGGATCCATCCATGTATTGCAGGATGACTACTACGGCAACCGCAATATCACCGCTTCGATCTCCGAGGGTTCCCTGTTCGGAGAAGCCTTTGCCTGTGCCGGAATCCAGGTTCTCCCGGTGGATATCGTAGCTGCCGAGGATTGCTCGATCACTTTTCTGAATGCAAAAGCAATCTTGAATACGTGTGACAACGGCTGCAAATTTCATCATACTCTGGTGCAAAATCTTCTGGGCATCGTTGCGCAAAAAAATATCTACCTGAATCAGAAAATCAAATACACTTCCCGGAAGACGACCCGTGAAAAGTTAATGGCCTATCTCACAGATCAGGCAACGAAAAAAGGTAGCAATGATTTCACGATTCCTTTTAACCGGCAGGAACTGGCTGATTATCTCGGCGTAGAAAGAAGCGCCATGTCCGCGGAACTCGGCAAGCTCGTTAAGCTTGGAGTCCTGCAGACACAGCGCAGTCATTTTACATTATTAAAACCTTTGGATGACATCTGAACTCCGGCTGTCTTATGATGAATAAAACTCCGAAATCACCTTTTTCAGTACTTCCGCAGAATTCTTTAATTCAGCCAGTTCTTTTTCATTGAGTTCAATGGGAACGACCGTCTCAATGCCGTTTTCATCCACCACTGCCGGGATGCTTAAGACCACGTCCTGCAGACCATACTCCCCGGTCATCAGACTGGAGACCGGCAGGATCGACTGTTCGTTGCGGACGATTGCGGCGCAGATCCTGCATACAGCCATGGCGATTCCGTAATAGGTGGCGTGTTTTCTGGCAATGATCTCGTAAGCACTGTTTTTCACGCTGTTAAAGATTTTCTCCATGGCTGCCTCATGGTCATGATGTCCGCGCAGTTCGCAGAAATCATGAATCGGCATGCCGCCGACTCTGGCATGACTCCATGCTGCCAGTTCACTGTCACCGTGCTCACCGATGATAAATGCATGCACACTCCGGCTGTCCACCCCCAGATGCTCTCCTAATTCATAACGAAATCTTCCGGTATCCAGTACAGTTCCGGACCCGATGACACGATTTGCAGGATACCCGGATTCCTTCAGCGCAATATAAGTCAGAATGTCTACCGGATTCGATACGATCAGAAGGATTCCCTCAAACGGGCGCTTCTTGATTTCTCCGATGATGGATTTCATAATGGCACTGTTTTTCTTGATCAGGTCCAGTCTGGTCTCATCCGGCTTCTGGTTTGCTCCGGCTGTGATGACGATAACTGCCGCATCTGAGATATCATCATAATCTCCCGCGTATATTTTCATGGGACTGGCGAATGCCATGCCATGGCTGATATCCATTGCCTCGCCTTCCGCCCGGCCGTGATCCGCATCTATCAGCACCATCTCGGAAAAAAGTTTACTCTGCATCAATGCGAATGCGGACGATGATCCTACGAATCCGCACCCGATCACTACTACTTTTCTGCTGTCGATACTCATATCGTTTACCTCCTATTTCACTACTTTCTCAAAATCCGATGCCGGATGCTTACACAGCGGACAGATAAAATCTTCCGACAGTTCTTCTCCCACATATTCATAGCCGCAGATCGTACAGCGCCATATCGTCTGTCCGTCAGCCGTCTTACCGGCTTCCTGTGGCTTCGGCTTTACATTATTCTGAGAATACTCATAGTTCGCCGATGCCTCTTCGCTTAAGACTTCCATCTCGGTCACTTCCCCGATAAACATAGTATGGGATCCCAGATCCACGGTCTGACTGACCTTTACAGCCAGATATGCATTGGTTCCTTCCGTGATATAGGGTACTCCGTTTTCCGCGTTTTTATATGCTGTGTAATCCGCAAATTTATCCACCTCCCTGCCGGATCTAAAGCCAAACCGCTGATACAGGGAGAAATCTGCGGCCTTACTGATCACCGATACATTAAATACACCGGTCTGAAGCAGCATATCATGTGTATGATTTGCCTTGTTAATGCAGACGCAGATTTGATTCGGTGAGGATGCCGCCTGAATCGCAGTATTGACGATACAGCCGTTCGCCTTCTCTGCATCCCTCGTAGTTACTACATATAATCCATAGCTTAATTTATACATTGCTTTGTTATTCATGTGTGTTCTCCTTTTCTGAAGTATTTTTACATACATCAACGTGTTTCCGGATGATTATGTTTAGTATGTCTTTTCCTGTGCGTTTTATTTATTACCATTTATTTCTTTATGCTTATTATAATTCAGATATAATTGTCTGTCAATAATATTAGTAATGATTCTTATTTTTATTTTAATAATAACACTAATACAGCATAATAATATAAGTAACTACCTGGCTGATCCACTAAAAGAAAAATCGCCCGGCCCGCAAAGGCCGAACGATTTTTGAATCATCCCTCTAATAAGTCACAACATTATGATACACTCTGTAATATCCGTCTCCGAGATCCACCAGCTGCACCTGGATCGCAAAGTACTGCATTCCGAGATTTTTTAACACATCCGCCACATATCCCTGCTCGTAGGCTCCGGTATTGTAGGCCTGCTCAATACTGCTCCACAGGCTCTTGGGCACCACATTGTCAAAATGCTGGTCGCCGCTTCCCAGTGCCGTCAGCCTGCTCTTACAATCCGCATAGTAAGAACTCAGATCCGTCAGTGCATCCTCTCTGGGTTCCGGTGTGGCTGTGGCATCACTGTCAGAGTTTCCGGTATTGCCGGAAGGGTAGCGAAGCGGCTCCTGCGGATCCGGATTGATATAATCGCTCAGGCTGTCTCCCGGCTGCTCCGGATCCTGAGTTGCATCTGCAGTCTGTCCCGGATCCGTACCGTTCCCGTCAGACGGCTGCTGTGTATCTGCAGCACCTGTCGTATTCTCCCCGCTGTAGGCCGTCCCGTTGCAGGCCGGCAGATATACCGACAGGTTCTGTCTCACATGGGTGGAAGCAAAATCTGCATCCGTCTTGTTAAAGTAATCATAACGGACCGGATCCGCATCATCCCACGTCACATCCACATTATAATATCCATCATCCAGTTTCACAATGTTCCAGGCATGATCCCCACCAGAATAGCCGGTACAATAATAGCAGGGGATTCCCAGCTGTTGTAACAGATATTGGTATGCTCTTGCATATCCGGCACATACACTTCTTCCGTTTACCAGTGCACTGTATGCACTCTGATTCATCTCTGCCGTCAGGTCATAAGTTACTGCGGCTGCCAGTGCATCATGCACATATTTTTCTTTTTCATAATCACTGTTCAACGCACCGGCACCCGAGAGAATATTTTGCGCTGCCGCATTAAATTGTGTCTTAGCATTGTCTAAATCATTCACCGTGCGGTTATACTTCAGATCGATCTCCACACATTGTCCATTTCCTGTATATTTGCTGGAATACCCTGTTTCCAGCCAGAACAGTTCCGGATGATCCCCGATGACAGCTTCAAAGGCCGTTTTCACGTCCCCTGCAGTCACTGTCTGCTCCGGAGCAAAGCATTCCGTCACCGCCTGCGCATTTGCATAGATCTGACGGTAGATTGCCTGCTGTTTTTCCGACAACATCTGATAATAAGGATACTCTTCCGCCGCAAAATCGAGATTTTCCCCTAAGTCTCCGGGTGCTAACGTTTCTTCCAGGTTCTGTGCTTCATCGTCCGGCACTTCCTGATCTTCGGACTGCACCGGTGTAAATCCGGTCTTGCCGCTGACATCCTCCGGAATCTGCATCTGATCCATTGCCGGTGCCACATAACCGTTTGTTTCTCCCGGCAGACCATTGGGAAGAGTCACACTGATGTTCCCACTCCCAGAACCGACGCCCCCTGTGTTTTCCACTGTGTCTGCGCCATTTGAGACCGTATTGCCATACATTCTCTGTGCCAGTGAATTTGTCATATCCGGATTTAGAGCAAATACCAGAATTGCTCCACATAATAACAGGCAAATCACTGCGATTCCTATCATGATCTTATTGATTATCTTCATTCTTTATACTCCTGATTCGTTCACTGCTTTTCCGGTGCTCCGTCTTCTTGTTGCCCCGCTTGTTCCGCGCTTAGCAACCCTTCTGCCGAGTAACGGTTTGTCGCATTCCACAGAATCCATTCCTCGTATCCGGCATCGTATACTGCCTGAATCTGTTCTCTGATCTGGGTACCGCCATACGAAATGTGTCCCGGTACCCAGGTAGCGGTAAATGCCTGCAGCCAGGGTCTTACCACCGCCCGGTCTTTCTCCGGAATCTCCTGCAATTCTTCGTAAGAGCCCTGCAGTGCTGCCAGTACAGTTTCATAAGGATTGGCATCCGGCACTTTCAATCCGAACACACCGTTGGCATAATGAGACGGATACACCATGGGACTGATGGCATCCACAGTACACCCCAGTGCCGCATAATCCTGTCCTACTGTCTGCACATCTGTCTCACTTCCGATAATCGTACCGAACACATCCGCCGTAACCACACATTGTTTTTCATGCAGGCGCTCACCGGCATAGACCAGAAAATCCCGAATTGCCTGCCATTTTGGATAAGTGTTCCTATCCACACCATATTCCGCGGCATCTGCATCTGATCCTACCGGAAATCTCACATAATCAAACTGGACCTCATCAAATCCAAGCTCTGCCGCCATCTCGGCAAGTTCTGTCAGATATTCCCATACCTCCTGTCGGTACGGATTCACCCATGCCAGTCCGTTGGCATCCGTCACCGGTTTCCCGTCCGGTTTATTTAATGCAAGCTCCGGTCTTGCTGCTGCCAGGCAGGGATCTTTAAAACACACGATTCTCGCAATCGTATAGATCTTATGCTCTTTCAATTTCTGCATCAAAGCTTGAATATCGCGGATGTAACGCACTCCGGCGTCCATCTCGGCCACGGTGTCCAACACCGGAATGTCTGCTGCAATTTCGTCATTCATAAGCTTGAACGTGATATTTCCTTCGTCATTTTTCACATCAATGACCATGGCATTGAGTTCCGTCTCATCTACTAAATGAATCAAATCCTCCATCCCGGTGCTCCCTGCCCTGGGACCGGTGACATAGATTCCTCTGACCTTCGTCCGTTCTGCCATACGATCCGCCGTCGTCTGTTCCTGTGCAGATACAACTGCCTGTCCCATAGTTTCTGAATCTTCCGGATTTTCGGTACTCACCTTCGTTTCTATAGTTTCGGTTCTGTTTTCTGTTTCTGACACAGCGGAGCTCTGTGCGATACCGGCACTCTGTGTCGCGACTGCACCGCAGCCGGTCATCCCAAGTGCAAACAGAAGTCCCACTGTCAGAAGTCTCTTCGCCGGACTCATCTTTCGTATCATTATACTCTGTGATCTCCTGTAATTACATAACTTCAGTCTCATTATATTTTTAATTGTTGAAAATTGCAAGAAATGCTACACTATATCTATCGGCACCTTCCGAAAATACAACAAGCGGAATCACTGCCAAAACAGAAATCATAGAAAAACGAGGTTCCTATGTACCGAAATTTCATTTTTGATCTTTATGGAACACTGGTAGACATCCACACTAACGAAAATAAACCGTCCCTATGGAAAAAAACAGCTCTGTTCTATTCTTTTCAAGGGGCGCACTATACCGGTTCCGAATTAAAAAAACGTTATCACCAACTGGAAGCTGCCGCACATACCATACCTTCTCCGTACTCTTATCCGGAGATCTGTGCCGCAGATATTTTCCGAACCTTATACACGGAAAAAGGGATCCAACCCACAGAAGCACTTCTGACCGCTACCGGCCAATTCTTCCGTATTGAATCCCTGTATACGCTACAATGCTATCCAGCCAGTATGGATACCTTGCAAAAACTGCATACCAAAGGCTGTGGTGTCTATCTCTTATCGAATGCCCAACGCATTTTCACGGAATATGAATTACAATATCTGGGGTTATGGAACTTGTTCGACGGTATCCTGATTTCCTCCGACGAAGGTTGCCGCAAGCCGGATCCTGCATTTTTCCGGATGCTTTTGAACCGCTACCATTTAGAGCCCACGTCCTGTCTGATGATCGGCAACGAACGCGGCAGTGATCTCGCCGGAGCATGCGCTGTCGGAATCGACTGCTGTTATTTCCATACCGCTACTTCATCCGGTTCTTCCACAGAGCCACCTGTAGATGCACGTTTTACCGTCATGGATGGAGATTCCGTACACTTACAGACCCTGCTTCTGTCCACGGATATCTCCGGGGAAGTACGTTCTGTCACGCTTCCTCAGGATAGGTCAGTCCCCAGTCCTTACGGATCCGGGTCATCATCCTCATGACATCCCCGGTGAACTCCAACTTCATGAGCTCCGGATGCCCGGCAATGGCCTGTTCCATATCCTCTATCTCATAGACAAGTGCATCCGTGGTAGCTCCCGCCGTGATCTCCTCAGTGTGACCGTCTTCGGTATAAGTGATCACTGCTTTCTGGCCTCTGGGATACTCATACATTTCCACATAGGCCTTATCAAAAGAGACCATCCCCCGCTTGGGCTGCTTGGCATGCAGGGAAAGCGTGACCGTAGCCATCTCCTGTTCCCGGTTCATCAGAAGAATGCCCGCCTGCTCATCTACGCCGGTAGGAGCAAGCTTCACCTGAGAGGTGATCCGGTCCGGACAGGAACTTAAGAACATTCTCACAAAAGAAAGGGCATACACACCAATATCCAAAAGTGCACCGCCTGCCAGATTCCGGTTGAAGAAACGGTTCTTCATATCATATTCCTTATAGCTTCCGAAGTTCATCTGAACAATTCTCAATTCGCCGAACTCTCCCGCATGTACTCTTTTCAACAGTTCTTTATAGATCGGCATATGATAGATCGTCATAGCTTCCGCCAATACAACCCCATGCTCCCCGGCCAGCTGCTGTGCCTCTTCCAGTTCTTCGGAATTCAGCGTAATGGATTTTTCACACAATACATGCTTGCCCGCTGCCAGCGCTTTCCGCAGGAATTGAATATGAGTGTTGTGGGGTGTGGAGATATAGATAATATCCACCGCCGGATCCGCACACACTTCTTCAAAGCTTGTATACACCTTCTGTACACCGTATTTTTCCGCAAAGGCAGCCGCCTTCTCCTGCGTCCGGTTCACCACACCGTACAGCTTTTGTCCTCTTTTTTCCATGGCCTGCGCCAGTTCATTGGCAATGACGCCGCAGCCCGCACTTACCCAGTTTGCCATCCTACTTTCTGCCTTCCTTTCCCCGTACCTTGTTCTCATACATCTTCGCATCCGCTTCATTGACGATCCGGCGGATATCCACGCCACAGCCTTCCGACCAGCCCACGGCACTGGAGATCGGCATATTGCCCTGTCCGTCCTTCTCCAGCAGTGCGGCACTGACTGATTCCACCATGGACTGGATCTCCGACTCCACCGGATTCTCGATCACCATGACGAACTCATCTCCGCCCACGCGGTAGACCTTCCGTCTGTCCGTAGATAATTCGTACAACACAGAAGACAATGTCTGTATCAGTACATCTCCGGCAGCATGACCGTATTTGTCATTGACGTATTTCAGATTGTTCACATCCCAGAAGATGACCGCCAGCCTGCGCACTTCCGGATAATACGTTTCGATCATTTCCTCGAATTTATTCTTATTATATACATGGGTTCCCAGATCGGTCTCCTTGCGGTAAGTCAGATCGGCGATTCTCTGTGCATCTTCATGTCCGCTGAGACTGATGTAGCGCAAAATCACGGTAAACATCAGGAGGATCACTGCTCTCGGCAGCGCTCCGTAAAACAGGATCACGAACACAGGATCCGGGTCAAAGTCGAAATGTAAGGTTCCCGCCGTCCACTGCTCTACATACCATGCTCTGGTGTGATTACTCCCAAGAAGCAGGTTCAGATCACAGATACCATGATAAAACCCTGACACCATACTGATCACCATGGTTACGTCATTCACGACATAGGTGATCCACAAAGTCCGCTTTTCCCGGTACTGCACCGCCAAAAGCAGCGGCAGCACATAGATGAGCACCGCATGGAACGACAAAAATGCCGCAATGACCGCCGAGATCATACAGATCAACGTGAGAAACACATACTTTACCCAGTGCTTTGACAAGTCCACCTTTTTATAAATATATAAAACCGGAATCCCCATAACTGCCGACAACCCCACGGCCAGCGTAAAGATTCCGGCATCCACGACAAAGACCCTCACTAAAGTTAACAGCCAGAGGACCAGAATCGTCACAAAGATCCAGAAAAAACCTTTCAGTGTCCTTAAATTGGAGTTGATCTCCTGCTGATGTAATTCCTGTTTATACTGCTCCTGATAATTTTCCATCGTAATTCCCTGTTTTCTGTCTTTTGTAATTTCTGTGCATCCCCACACAATTGATAAAAGTATATCACATTCCGCTGTAAAAAGCATCAATACTCTTTTTCAGGCGTTCCAGTCCTTCTCTCACCAGTTCCCGTCTGCACGCCAGATTCATACGCAGGAATCCGTAACCGTTGCCGTACTCTCTGCCGTCACAGACGAACAGACCGCTCTCCTTGCGGATATCATCTGCCAGATCCGACAGATCTCCGGGCAGGGCGTTACAGTCGATCCACAGCAGATAGGTGGCATCCGCATCTACCGTCACAAGCTCCGGCAACTCCGTGCGGATAAAATCTTCCGCCACTTTACGGTTCTCCCACAGATATTCCCGCAGTTCATCCAGCCACTCTGCGCCGTGACGAAAGGCTGCAACCGGTGCTATGGCTGCGAATACATTGGGCTCCGCCACTTCGTCCGTATTCAGTCCGCGGTTCACCCGGTGTCTCAATGTCTCATCCGGCACGATCACTGCTGCCGTCTGAAGTCCCGCCAGATTAAAAGTCTTCGTAGGGGCCACACAGGTGATGCTGTTATACTTACAATGCTCCGACACCGATGCAAAAGGAATATACTCTGTCCCCGGTCTGGTAATATCACAATGGATCTCATCCGACAGCACCAGAACATGATGCTGATAGCACAGCTCCCCGATTCTCTCTAAGGTCTCCCGGTCCCAGATCTTCCCCACCGGATTGTGAGGATTGCAGAGGATCAGCATACTGGTCTGGGGATCTGCCAGTTTTTGTTCCAGATCCTCATAATCAATGCTGTATTTTCCCGCTTCGTAATGCAGTCTGCTCTCCAGAACATTCCGTCCGTTATTCACGATGGAATTAAAAAAGATATTATAGCAGGGCGTCATGACCACGATTTTCTCCGCTACGGTAGTCATCTTCCGCACGATACTGGAAATCGCGGGAACCACACCGGTACAGAAGATCAGCCATTCTTTTTCCACCTGAAAATGATGTCTGTCCTGCCACCAGTCCCGGTAAGCCTGATACCACTCCTCTGAGATCTCCGTATAACCGTAGATTCCCTGGGCTGCCCGGTCCATAATAGCCTTCGTCACCGCAGGGGCCGTCTCAAAATCCATATCCGCTACCCACATCGGTAATTCATCCGCACCCACGTTCCATTTCATGCTGCCGGTACCCCGACGGTTGGTCTCTTTGTCAAAAATACTGCTCATATCCTTATTCCTCTCAGTTTTGCTCCGGTGCCTTATCCAGTCTGTGTGCAATGTTGTCACAGATGATCTGTGTCTTCGTCGGATCGATCTTCGTCGGATCCAGGATCAGGGTATCGATTCCTTCCGCCCGCAGGATACCGGAAGCAGGATTCAGTACGCTGGTGATGCCACTTATGATCTCCGCATCAATTGTAGAATATTCAAACGCCAGTGTCGTATTTAACAGCTTACAGTTCTTCATAACCAGATTTTCGATATAGCACATACCCTGCAGACTCTCTATGGTGCAGTTGATCAGTGTCAGATTCTTCGCATTCCATCCCAGGTATTCCCCGGAGATAAAGGAATCATACACTGTCACATTCTCCGAATTCCAGAATGCGTCCTTGGACAACATCTTCGCGTGATGAATCTCTACGTTTTTTACACCGTCAAAGGAATAATTTCCCGCCAGTTCAAAATCCGAGATCTGCATATCGCTGCAATTCATTGCAAAATAATCTCCCTTTGCACTGACCCCGTTCATCGTGACTTTCTGACAATGCCACAAAGTCTCTTCCGCGTGAGGCAGAAATACATGTTCCAGTGTCAGATCCTTACATCTGCGGAAATTCTTCGGAGCTTCGATCAGGGCATTTTTCACCTGCAGATTGTCCGTATACCACACACCGGCTCTCGCCATCTCCGCCCAGGTACAGTCCTCTGCCACGATATCCTTACTGTACCACAGAGGATATTTCCACTGGAACATACTGTTCTTCAGCTGAATATCGCTGCTCTCCTTTAACGGAGACTCTCCCTCTCCGAAGATCGTATCTTCGATCTGTAAATGTTCCTCATGGAACAGGGGTCTCTCTCCGGTATAATAACCATTTTGAATCTTTGTTGCTTTATTTTCACTCATTTCTTTTTTCTCCTGTAACTGATAAATCATTCATTCTTGTTTTTAGTGCCTTTGATATCTTACCTCTTTACTGGGAAATAATCAAGCCGCGGTTACTCTCCCGGTATTCTCTGGGGGAAATTCCATAGATTTTCCGGAAATTCCGCAGGAAAGAAGAGTAATCGGCAAAACCGGTCTGCTGCCAGCTCTCGGTAATGCTCTTCCCTTCCGCCATGGCCCGGCAGGCAGAAATGATCCGCTTGTTCACAATAAAGTTATGCACCGTCATTCCGGTGATCTCCTTGAATTTCCGCAGGAAATAATATTTGCTCATGTGCACGGCCGCCGCCACATCCTCCACGGTGATCTCTTCGCTGATATGGTTCTCGATATACACCGTCACCTGCTCGACCAGTGGATGATCCACGATCTCCTGTGTGGTGGACAAATATTCCTCTCTCTTGCACAAGACATTCAGATAGCCGAAAAACAGGCTTAAATACCCCCTGTCCATGACTTTACGCAGTCCCGCATTCTGTGCATCCGCGCCTTCCAGGATCTCCGACATGGCAAGCTTCAGTAAGAATCCCCGCAATATTTCTTCATAATAGATGGGAAAATGATACAACTTCGGGTCCTCTCCCCTGAAACATTCCGCAAGAAAGTTTTCTCCCTCTGCCAGTTCTTTCAACATCTGATCGCTGATCCACAGGATGATCCGGCGGGAAGAATCCATTTTTCTCTCCGTCGGATGATATTTATGCATAACATTTTTATCGATCAGGAGGAAATCTCCTTTGCGCATGCGGACAGCCCGATCCTCGATCAGGGAAGAGAATTCCCCCTCCATAATATAGATCAGTTCATAAAAATTATGATAGTGAAATGCCACCGCTCCGACCGGTTCTCCGATTTTCTCATAGACCTCATAGTCCTCACTGAGCATATATTGCCGTTCATCTGCGGCATCACGGTATTTTAATTGTTTTTTGGTTTGTATGACGTTCCCTGTATAACTGTTTCTTTCCATAATGTTCCTGATTTTATGCATATTTTTGTACCTATCAGAGTTATACCAAATGTGCATAGTCACAAAATAATTCGTATCTCTTGAATGCTATAAGCGGCTATGAGCCCTTATTATCTTCCAATCTCTTCTATATCCACTATAGAGCAATTTTTGCATGTTTTCAAGCAATCTATATACTTTTCATGCATTTGTATCTCTGCTATTCTGTAACTAACAAAACAATCACCAATTGTTAGGAGGGTTATTTCATGCAGATGACATTACGCTGGTACGGCAGCAAATACGACACCGTAACCTTAAAACAGATCCGCCAGATCCCCGGTGTCACCGGAGTGATCTCCACACTCTACGGCACCGCTCCGGGAGAAGTCTGGAAAATGGAGGATATCCTGGCTCTGAAGGCAGAGATCGAAGCTGCAGGATTGCAGCTGACCGGCATCGAGAGCGTCAACATCCACGATGCGATCAAGATCGGTTCTCCCGACAGAGAACAGTACATTGAGAACTACATCACCACGCTGGAGCGCCTCGGACAGGCCGGCATCCACATGGTATGCTACAACTTTATGCCGGTATTCGACTGGACCCGGACGGAGCTTGCCAGAATGCGTCCGGACGGCTCTACGGTTCTCGCTTACAATCAGGCAGCTGTGGATGCGATCGATCCTGCGAAGATGTTCGAATCCATTGCCGGTGATATGAACGGCACCGTGATGCCCGGCTGGGAACCGGAACGTATGGCACATGTCAAAGAATTATTCGAACTGTACAAAGATGTGGATGACGAGAAATTATTCGAAAACCTCAAATACTTCCTGGAACGCATCATGCCTACCTGCGACAAGTACGACATCAACATGGCGATCCATCCCGACGACCCCGCATGGAGTGTCTTCGGACTGCCCCGTATTATCATCAACAAACAGAACATCCTGCGCATGATGAAAATGGTGGATAATCCTCACAACGGCGTGACCTTCTGTTCCGGTTCCTACGGTACCAACCTGGAAAATGATCTGCCCGATATGATCCGCTCCCTGAAAGGAAGAATTCATTTCGCGCATGTCAGGAACCTGAAGTTCAACTCTCCCACCGACTTCGAGGAAGCAGCGCATCTGTCCAGTGACGGAACCTTTGATATGTATGAAATTATGCTGGCTCTCTACGATATCGGATTCGACGGTCCGATCCGCCCCGACCACGGAAGAATGATCTGGGATGAAGTGGCGATGCCCGGATACGGATTGTACGACAGAGCACTCGGTGCCACTTACTTAAACGGATTGTGGGAAGCCATCGAGAAATCCCACAAATCCAAGTAATTAAGTACAGGATTTCCTAACAAATTCAGAAAATCTCCCATAAGTAATGAATTGTCATGACACAAATTTATTACTTATGGGACACAACGTAAATATTACAGAGCATAATTTTCTATAAAAAATGAAATGGAGGTTTTCCTATGAAACTAACATTAAAAAGTCTGCAAGCCGACCGAGAAGCCTTTCTCGCCGCCGGATATCATTTACCGGAATTTGACTACGATACCGTTCATAAAAATACGCTGGAACACCCCCACTGGATCCATTTCGGCGCCGGCAATATCTTCCGCGCTTTTCAGGCAAATGTGGCACAGAACCTGTTAAATGCAGGCATCCTGGACACCGGCCTGATCGCTGCGGAAGGCTACGATTACGAGATTATCGAAAAAAGCTACCGCCCGCATGACAACTTAAGCATCCTCGCCACCTTAAAAGCCGACAACACCGTGGAGAAGACCATTGTGGGCAGCATCATGGAATCCCTGATTCTCGACAGTGAGAATACACAGGAATACAAACGCCTACAGGATATTTTCTCCAATCCTTCCCTGCAGATGGCAAGCTTCACGATTACAGAAAAAGGCTATGCCACCGCTGATGCCTCCGGCAAGGTATTCCCGGCTGTCGCAGCCGATTTTGCAAACGGTCCTGCGGCTCCCGCAAGCTATCTGGGCAAAGTGGTCTCCCTGCTCTATACCAGATACCAAAATGGTGCGCTTCCCATTGCCATGGTCAGCATGGACAACTGCTCCCACAACGGTGACAAGCTCTACGCTGCCGTGACAGCTTTTGCAAAAGCCTGGGTTCAAAACGGACTGATTGAGGAAGGCTTCTTAAATTATGTGAATGATAAGACCAAAGTCACCTTCCCCTGGAGCATGATCGACAAGATCACTCCCAGACCCGATGCCAAGGTAGAAGCCATGCTGGCACAGGATCATATCGACGGTCTGGATGCCGTGGTGACTTCCAAAAATACCTACATTGCTCCTTTCGTCAATGCCGAGGAATGTGAATATCTGGTCATTGAAGATGCCTTTCCGAATGGGAAACTCGCACTGGATAAAGGCGGCATTATCTTCACCGACCGGGCTACGGTAGACAAAGTAGAGAAAATGAAGGTCTGCACCTGCTTAAATCCCCTGCACACCGCTCTGGCGATCTACGGATGTCTCTTAGGCTATACCCTGATCTCCGAGGAGATGAAGAATCCGTTATTAAAAAATATGGTGGAAGTCATCGGTTACAAAGAGGGACTGCCGGTGGTCGTAAATCCCGGTATCCTGGATCCGAAGAAATTTATCGACGAAGTAGTCAATGTAAGAATTCCCAATCCGTTCCTCCCGGATTCTCCCCAGAGAATTGCCACCGATACTTCCCAGAAGCTCTCGATCCGCTTCGGCGAGACCATCAAGGCTTATGAAGCAGATCCGGATCTCCATACCGAAGATCTGAAGATGATCCCTCTGGTATATGCAGGGTGGCTCAGATACCTCATGGGAATCGACGATCAGGGGCAAAAATTTGCACCCAGCTCCGATCCCCTCTTAGAGGAAGCCAGCCAGTATGTCTCCGACTACGAACTGAGCTCCGCTCCCAAGGATTTATCAAAACTGGATGCACTGCTTGCAAATGATAAGATTTTCGGTGTAAATCTGCATTCTATCGGAATGGATACCCTGGTAAAACAGTATTTTGCAGAATTAAGTTCCGGCGTAGGTGCCGTAACCGCAACCCTTAAGAAGTATGTTCCTCAGAACGTGATCTGACAGAATATACACACAGGGCAATGATGCAGACAAAGTCAATGACCAGCACCACTGCCACCGAACTCATCCCCACAGCGATACCGGCTGATGCTGCGATCTTTCCGATAATGGAAGGCATCAGGATCGAGCCGAAGCTCGCTGTGGTCAGGATGAAGCTCCATGCCATCGGATACTTCTGAATCAGATTCCCCGCAAAAGAAACCGTCGTCGGGTAAATCCCCGCCATGCTATATCCAAATCCCACAATTCCCAGCATAATCCAGAACGTCGTTCTGCTGAAGATCAATACAATAAAGAAGGCAACCAGTCCAACGCCCATAACCGGAAGCAGCTTTTCTTTGGCAATCTTCAAGGACAAAAACGCTGCCGACAGCCGTCCCAACAATATCATCATCCACTGTACACTGGCGGTGATCGTCGATACGGAAGGACTCAAAAGCTCAGTATCCTTAAAATACGTGATCATCCATCCGATAACGCCCTGCTCCGCACACAGATAGAAAAACAGAGTAAAAATCACAAGATAAAAAATCGGCTCCTTGAAAAATCCCCAGTTGCTCTCCTTTTTGTTCTCTGCTTTCTTAGGAACTGTCCTTTCCTCATCTTCCGGAATCAACAGATACAAGATCCAGGTCAGAATCCCCAGTGCAATCATCAGTGCGCAGGCATATACCCAGTAATCCGCATTACTTCCTGTGATCAGTGTCAGCAAAATCGGGAATACGAAGGCACCGATAGAGAACATCGCATGCAGTCCGTTGATGATCCATGCCTTGCCGGGTGCCAGGTTGTTGATCTTGGAATTACAATAGTTACTTGCCGCACCTCTGGCCAGACCGGTCATCAGAAATGCCGCAGCCAGCACCAGATTCCCTTTTCCGAACAGAATCATGCAATAGGAAAGTGCAAATGCCGCCTGAAATATCAGAATGCTCTTCTTTTTCCCGATGGCAAGCGGCAGAGTTCCTGCAAAAAAGCTGGATAACAGATTTCCTACGGAATGAAGGCTTACGATCAATCCGCAAAATGCATAATCCAGTCCTCTGGCATCCCGGATAAAAGGAAGGAGGGATCCGATTGACAATGCCAGCATACCGTTCATTAAAAATACGGCATATGTCAGTCCCAATTGCTTGTTTTGTCTGCTGTTTTCAAATACTTTCATAACTACGATCTCCTGATTTGTTTATTGTTCTATAATCTTTTGAATGAGTTCAGTGCTGTCCGCACAGTATTCCTCATAGAGATTACTCATGGCATCACGGAACCGCATCTTTTCTTCCGGCGTCAGTGTGATCACCTGCGTTCCGTTTGCAATGGCGGTCTGTCTGGATTGTTCCTCTCTGTCACGCCAAAGTGCTCTCTCATATTCCGCGGATTCTCTGGCGCATTCCCGGATGATCTTCTGATCTTCTGCGGATAACTGTTCCCAGACATACGCGGAACAGATCTGCATCTCCGGCACTCTCGTGTGTTCATCTTCCGTAAAATACGGTGCCACTTCATAATGATGCATCGCTTCATACGACGGCCAGTTGTTCTCCGCACCGTCTATGGTCTGGCGCTGCAATGCCGAATAGACTCCGGAATATTTTAATTTTACCGCTTTCGCGCCGAGCGCTTCCACCATATCCGCCATCATATCGGATTCCTGCACACGGATCGTCATGCCCTGAAAATCCTCCAGGCAGGTAATTGGTTTCTCCGCGCTGTAGAAGCTTCTGGCTCCGGCGTCATACCAGGACAGACCCGTGTAGCCATAAGCAGATGCCTTCTGTAAGAATTCCTCGCCGATCTCCCCGTCCAGTACTCTCCACATGTGCTCCGAATCCTTGTATAAATAGGGCAGCTGCAGCACATTCATCTCCGGTGCCTGCTCCGCGATCTGTGACAGAGAGATTCTCGCAAAGGCTATGCCGCCGTATTTGATCTGCTCCAGCACTTCACTTTCAGCCCCCAGCTTTGCCTCGCTCTCCACGAGAATATGGATTCTTCCGCCGGTACGCTCCTGTACCAGTTCGGCGAACCGCAGTGCCCCCAATGTCGTAGGGTAATCCGCGGTCTGATTCTCTGCGTAGAAAAATACGTATTCCGGTGGCTCTTCCGGTTTCTTTACCGTCAGGATAAGAACGGTAAGCACAACCGCTGCTACCGCAAAAATTCCCCATGACACAATCAGCTTCTTATTCATGCCATCCCCCTCTTATTGCGGAATTCGCTGGGTGTCATTCCCATCTTTTTCTTAAATATCCGGGCAAAATAGTTGGCGTCCCTGTAGCCTACTCTTTCGCTGATCTCCTTGATATTGATGGAAATATCCTTCATCAGTTCCAACGCTTTTTCCATGCGCAGGTCATTCAGGTACATGATAAACGTCTTGTCAAAACAATTCTTGAACAGCTTACAGAAATACACCTCCGAATAACCCATTTTACTCGCTACGGACTGCAATGACAAGTCATCCCGGTAATGTGCTTCGATAAATGCAGCAATCTCTGCGGCAATCGTACTCATCCGCACATGCTCGGGATCCTCTTCCACCACTGCTCCGCGCGGTGTCTCTCCCTCTGCCGGCGTTCTGTCATTGTCGATCAGGCTGAACGCTTCCTCCAGAGTGGCGCGGAGTTCTTCGTCCTTTCCCGGCTTTAACAGATATTCCAGAGCTTTCAGCCCGATCGCTTGCTTCGCATAATTGAACTCGTCATACGCCGTTAAAAAGATAATAATACTCTTCGGATATTTTTCCCTGATATATTTTGCCGCTTCCAGTCCGTTGACCCCCGGCATGGAAATATCGAGAATCGCGATCTGGCAATTCTCCTGTTCAAAGATCTCCATTGCCTCCCGTCCGTTCTGCGCCGTAAACACTTCGATCTGTTCCGGAAAATTTTTCTGTATTCGCTTTGTCACTACCTGTCTCTCGATCGGCTCGTCATCCGCCACTAAAATACGATACATGACTTTCTCCTTTATATTTAGTCGCCATTCACTTTTCCAAAGTTGTTTCATATATTTCTATATGGCTGCAGGTGCCTTGTGATAAGGGATCACCACTTCCACAGCAGTTCCTTTCCCCTGTTCACTCTCGATGTAAAATCGACATTTTTCGTACATGGAATGAATGCGATGATAGATATTGGCAATTCCGATTCCGACGCCTTCGTTCGTCCCGTTTGCCAGATTCCACCGAAGCTCAATGACCTCCAGCTGTGGCATTCCCACGCCGCTGTCCTCTACCCGGATATGCAGCATCTCCTCCTTGCAAAATATCCGCATTCTCACGACGCCGCCCTCTTCCTTCGGTCCGAGACCGTGTATCATAGCATTTTCCAAAAGCGGCTGCACGGTAAAAGTGGGCACCAGAATATTTTCCGCATCCTCGTCACATTCCAATACAAAGCTCACTCTATTTCCAAATCGCATCTGCTGTAAATACATATAGTCATTCGCGACTTTTATTTCCTGCTGTAAAAATACTTCCGGCTGCTGTGTTTTCAGATTATAGCGAAACAGCGAACTCAGCGCCGTGATCATCTTCTCCGTCGTCACGGCATCTTCCAGATCCGCCATACCGGCAATCACATTCAGGGTATTAAACAGAAAATGCGGTTGGATCTGGTTCTTCAGCACTTCCAGATTCATTGTCTCCAGCTGCTTCTCCGTCTCCAGATTTTCCAGCTCCTGCTGGTGCAGCTGATCCAGTACTTCCCTCTTCTCCTCCAGAGCCTTGATATATTCTCCGGTAGCATATTTCATTTTGTTAAAAGCATGAACCAGTTCTCCCAGTTCATCCTCATTGTCCGTCTCCACATCTTCCACAAAAAATTCATTGGTCGCAATCTGTTTGGATGCGGTTACCAGCTTGATGATCGGATCCATCATGGAATGATTCAGCATCTTCGCGATCTCAAACATTGTAAACGCCAGCAAAACACTTAAGACAATCGCAAAAAGTACGATCCAGGACACTGCCGGCAAAAGTTCCTGATACCTGACATTTCCTTCTTCGATCGTCGCAGACAGAAACTTTTGGATATATTGATGCAGATAATTCTGCATGCCGTACACTTCATACAGTTCCTGAATATAGGCATCTCCCTGATACTGCCCGGCCACTACGGCATCCCTCGCCGCGGTGTATAATTCATAACTGTCGCGTATCGCCTGCAGCTGGGCAAATCTCCGTTCTCCCAGAGCGGCATAATTCAGGTCTATCGCATAGATCTTTCTCTTCGTATCCTCTATTTTTTCCTGAAGTTCCGATGCACTTTCATCCGTATCCAGTCTGGAAAATCTCTCAAAAGAAGACATTTCCGTTTCAAAGGCCGTGATCATCTCTCCGCCTGCCACATTGTTCTCCAGGATTTGGTTAAAATCGACCATGAAATATTTCACGATCCAGGCATCAAAAAGAACGACAACCGTAAAAAATAACAATACGGTTCCCGCATATACCAGAATCTTATTTTTGATGGATAATTTCTTCCAGATCTTCATAGCCCCTCATTTGAACTGAAAGAAAACAGCGTCATGCTTTTTGTGAAAACACAACGCTGTTTTCCTGATTGTATTGATAACATTTCGTATCTTTATTTCTTTTGCTGTTTCAGCTGTGCCACAAGGTAATCGTAAAAGGCATCCTTTTCCTCGCCCATGGCACGATTCATGATCATGTATCCGTAAGAATCATCCGTCTTGATCACGATCATGGACGACTGCCGGATCACTCTGGTAACACGGCTCCAGGGAATCCGCTGTTCCTTGTCCCCACAGGTCACCAGGATTCCGGTATTGCGGAAAGTAAGCTCTACTCCCTTCGGCTGCTGTTCCAACTGTTTATAGCTTCTTCCCAGGATTGCCAACGGCTGAAATACCGGGAAGATCAGGCAGCACAGAATCTCCAGCGCTCTGGAAAACTCTCCGGAATCCGGCCACAGCTTTATCGTCATGGCTATCATAGACACCGTAAAGACAATATTGATCACTCCCAGGAAGGAACGATACGTCCGGGACATAGATATTTTCCACAGATCCGTGGCTTTTACATCACAGTTAAATTTGTATTCCATGCTGTCGCACATCCTTATTGTTTTTTGACTCTCTTACGCTCATTATATCACGATTCGCATCTTCGATGCTCTACGCTGCGTTGCAGCTATCGTGATCCAATTCGCCGTTCGCCAGAAATCTGCCAGCAGCTTTCTGGCTCTCTTGCGCTCATTATATCACGCAATCCTGTATTCGAGAACACTTTTTCTCGTTATATCCGGAAGAACCATTCCCCTTAGCTGAACAGATTCGGCAGGAACATACTGATCTCGGGGATAAAGGTAAGCAGAAGCAGTACTGCGATCATGCAGAGGTAGAACGGCAGGGTTGCTTTTACCACTCTCTCCATCTTTACCTTGCTGACTGCGGAACCGATGAACAATACCGCACCTACAGGAGGTGTCAGCAGACCGATACCACAGTTTAAGATCATCATGATACCGAACTGAATAGCATTGATACCGATAGAGTTGGCAATCGGAAGCAGGATCGGTGTTGCGATCAGAATGATCGGTGCCATATCCATAATGCATCCCAGTACTAACAGGATCAGGTTCAACAGCAGTGCAATGAGGATCGGGTTCTTGGTCAGTCCGATAATGGCATTTGCTGCCAGATCGGGTACATGCAAGGTGGTCGGGCAATATCCGAAAATACTGGAAGTAGAGATCAGGATCAATACGATAGACAAGGTATCGATACAGGATTCCAGAATCTTCCATACGCCCTTCCAATCAAGTCCTTTATAAATATATACGCTGACGATCAAGCTGTAAATAACAGCGATTGCAGCAGACTCCGTTGCGGTAAACCATCCGCCGACAACACCTACTACGACGATAATTACTGCAGCCAGTGCCCAGAAGGAAACGGATAACTGTTTGCCCAGTCTCTTCAGGCTGAACTTATCTCCCTTAGGGTAATGGCGTCTCTTGGAAATGATATAAGAGCCGATCATCAGGGAGATTGCAAGCAATGCTCCGGGTACATATCCTGCTAAAAACAGGCTTCCTACGGATACACCGCCGGCACTCATGGCATAGATTACCATGTTATGGCTTGGAGGTACCAGCAGTCCCTCACAGGAAGAGGTAATGGTTACTGCGGTAGAGAAATCATCATCATATCCCTGCTCTACCATCATAGGGATCAGAATACTTCCCAAAGATGCGGTATCTGCGGATGCGGAACCGGAGATACCTCCGAAGAAGTAAGATGCCACGATATTAACCATGGCCATACCACCGGTCATCCAGCCTACGCAGGCATCCGCCAGAGCGATCAGTTTTTCCGAGATACCGCCGGATCCCATGAGACATCCCATCGTGATAAAGAACGGCACTGCCATCAAGCTAAAGGAACTGATACCTTTTACCATCTGCTGACAGATCGTTGTAAAGGGAAGTCCCTGATACCACAGGCATAAGAGGGAGGACAATGCTACCGCATATGCAATGGGGAATCTCAAGAAGATCATGACTACAAAGCTGACAAGTAAAATAGCAATTGCTGCACTGTTTACTGACATTATTTATCCCCCTCCTTTACAAAAATACTTTTCAGATGATTATACAAAGCTTCCAGTTCGAATACGATCATTGCCACACCTGCAACAGGAATCGGGAAATACATCCAGAATCTGGAAACATTCGGCATACTTACATAGCTTCCCTTTGCTCCCAGGGTGGATGCGTATTTCCATCCTACCGTTACCATGACGATAGCCAGGGCAAATACACACAGATCGGATAAAATATCCAGGAACTTGATCACTGCTGACGGAAGGTATCTGTCAAAAGCAGTCATACGGATATGTGCATTTCTGCGAATTGCCAGTGCTGCGGACAGCACCGCCATATAAGACATCAAAGTCAATACCACTTCTTCTGACCACGCCGGATCGGGGATAAACGGCACATATCTTCCGATAACGCTCATGCAGGTGATCAGGATATCAGCTACCAGCAACAGTTTGCATACAAACAATACAATCTTGTATGCAACATCATACACCGGCCTGATTTTATCCACAGTTTTAAAAAATCCTGCCATACTTTTAACCTCTTTCTGTCGGCTACTGCCGACTTCTCGCTATAGAATGCGACAGCCGCTCGCTTATCTTGCAGCTGTGCACACCTCTTACATCGTATTTCATACATAAGCAAAGCACAGGAAGTGATCTTCCTGTGCCTTACGTCACTTCACACTTATTACTGTCCGAAGATTTTTAGCAATGATGATTACTGCATATCCAGAATCTGCTGATACAGATCTTCCTGACCCTTGATGTTCTCATCAACAACGCTCTTAACAGCTTCCTGCCAAGGGGTCTTGTCTGTTACTTCGATCACGGTAACACCGTCAGCCTTCAGCTCTTCCAGAACTTCGTTCTCTTTCTCCTCAGAGATCTCACGGTTGTACTGAGATGCTGCTGCACCAGCCTCCATGAGGATGTTCTGCTGCTCAGCGCTCAACTTGTTCCATGCTTCATCGGTAATGATTACCTGTACAGCACCCAGGGTGTGTCCGTCCAGCATCAGATAAGGAGCAACCTCAGGGAATGCATTGGACTTGTAGTTAGCGATCGGCTGTTCAGCACCGTCTACCACGCCGGTCTGCAGTGCGGAATATAACTCGCCGAAGGATACAACGGTAGGAGATGCTCCTAAGCCCTCTACCAGACCGTTCATAACAGGGTCATTGGACACACGAAGCTTCATACCCTTGAAGGAAGTAATGTCTTTGATCTCGCTCTTAGTAAAGAAATGACGGAAACCTTCCTCTGCGTAGAACAGACCTCTTACACCACTGCCGTTCTCAGAAGGCTCCTGTAAGAACTCCTGTGCCAGATCGGAAGTTGCGAAATTCCAGAAATGGTCACGGCTTACAAAGGTGTAAGGCAGGGACAGAAGCATGGACTTCTTTCCGCCGTAAGAAGTAAGTGCAAATGCGGAGATACGGGACATATCAATGGTTCCGCCACCGCCGAGCATGGTATCCAGGACATCATTCTCAGATCCCAGAACGCCGCTTGCCTGCAGATCGATAATGATGGATCCGTTGGAACGTGCTTCTACTTCTTCTTTGAACTTCTGGTCAGTCATACCTACGATGGTATCCAGGGGATTTACCTCAGCCATTACCAGAGTGATGGCATCTGCTGCAGGCTCCTGTGCTTCCTTGGAGCTCTCGGTTGTTGCTGCTGCGCTCTCCTGTGCAGGTGTAGTTGATGCCGGTGTCTCCGGAGCGCTGACGCCGCATGCTGCCAGTCCGGCTACCATGGTTACGCATAAAAGAGCTGTTAAAATCTTTTTCTTCATTTGGATTTCCCTCCCAATATTTTTAAGACCGTTCTTTGGTCTTTCTGTGTTTATTATACCGTTGATTCTTGGGATAGGAAATCGGACATTCTTAAGTTTCCTAGCACAGTCTTAACATGTTTTTAACAGTTTCTTTATATCATCTTCACAATTTTTTTATACGAAATACTTACCACTTCTCATAAGGACATCTGTTGTCTTTTATGACAGCACGCAGCTCGACAAAGCAGCCGCACGCTCCGCACATGCCCTCATTCAGATAATCACAGCCTTTACAGACAGCAAGGCGGTCTTCATAGACCGCCTTATCTGCTTTGATATCCTCTTCTATTCTGTCTATGTAGGCGTACAAATTCTCCATATAGGCATTTTTGTCCATTTCCCTCAGTAGGCATTTCCGACAGGGATATTTTTTGATTTCTTTTTCTTCCATAATTTCTTTATTTCACCCGGAACATCACTACTGCGGAAGCCGGCATGGTGAATGTGATCTTGCCGTTTTCTACGATAAAGTCCTTGAATTCTTCTTCATGCACTTTATCCGGATCGTCAAAGGTATTGTAAGCATGAATATCATTGTGCAAAATCGCTGCGGTCACCTGATCGGGATCGCACTCTGCAAAAGAGATCTCCACTTTTTCCGCCCGGTCGATAGACAGGTTGTTCAAAGTAATGGTCAGGGCACCGTCCTTGTCCACAGAAGCGGATTCCTGTAAATTGGGAACCTTGTATTTTTCGTCTTCACCGATCTGCTCCACGCCATCGATGTAGCTTTCTACGAGATCTGCATCCTGATGGTATTTGTACATATGGAATACATGATAGGTCGGCGTACGCAGCATCTTCGGACCTTCGGTCAGGATCACTGCCTGTAATACGTTGATCAGCTGTGCAATATTTGCCATTTTCACACGATCACAATGCTTGTTGAAAATGTTCAGGGAAAGTCCGGCTACCAGAGCATCTCTCATCGTACTCTGCTGATACAAAAATCCGGGATTTGTGCCGGGTTCTACGTCGAACCAGGTACCCCATTCATCACAGATCAGACCGATCTTCTTCTCGGGATCGTATTTATCCATGATCGTGGAATGCCTGCCGATGATCTCATCGATCTTGTATGCCTTGGCAAGTGTCTTGTACCATTCGGCATTGTCGTATTCCAGGGCGCTTCCCTTATTCTGCCAGTCATCTCCGGGCACTGTGTAATAATGCAGGGAAAGTCCGTCCATCAGTCCGTGCAGCCATTCCGGGGTATTCTCAAAGCAGGTCTTCAATACTTCTTCTGTCCAATAAGTATCTCCGGCATTCGCTCCGCAGCAGATCTTGAAGATCGGCTGTTTGGAATCATAATTTCTCACATAAGTCTGGTATCTGCGATACAGATTACCGTAGTAAGAAGGTGTCATGTTACCGCCGCATCCCCAGTTCTCGTTGCCGACACCGAAATAATCCACCTTCCATGCTTTCTCTCTGCCGTTTTTCCGGCGCAGATCCGCCATGGGAGATACACCGTCAAAGGTCATGTACTCTACCCATTCGGACATCTCCTGTACGGTACCGCTGCCCACGTTGCCGTTGATATAAGTCTTACATCCGATCTGCTCGCACAGTTCGAAGAACTCATGCGTACCGAAGCTGTTGTCCTCTGTCACACCGCCCCAGTGGGTATTGACCATTTTCTTGCGGTTCTCCTTCGGTCCGATACCGTCCTTCCAGTGATACTCATCCGCAAAGCACCCACCCGGCCAGCGTAGTACCGGAAGCTTCATCTCTTTTAAAGCTGCCACGACATCATTACGCATACCCTTGGTATTGGGAATCTCGGAATCCTCTCCCACATACAGACCTTCATAGATACATCTTCCCAGATGCTCTGAAAAGTTGCCATAAAGTTCCGGATTGATGTGTCCCTTTTTGTTCTTCTCGTTAATATACAGTTTTGCCATATTCTCCCTTTCCGCAGCACCTCATGTCGCTGCCATACCCTTTTTATTGAAATCCTTTGACTTCGTGCCAGTTCTCCGCAGGCTCCGTACTTTTTTCCACAACTACACTCTCACAGATTATATTTTTGACTTTATCGTCAGAATAGTTATTGATCCGCGCCGCGATCTGCAGATTCTCAAATGTAAAATCAGATAAAAGATACTGGCTCTCATCCGGCAATACGTCGAAAAAAGTATCGCAGACGCAATTACAATTCTTCATCGTAATATGATCCGCATAAGACAGCGGTCTGTCCTTCCGGTCTTTCAGGTCAAAGAACTGTGTCCATGGATAAATCTTAATGAACTCCTTAACTCTTCCCTCTATCTCTTCCACCGTGATATATTCATAATGTTGCGGTGTATCCGGCCGCATCTTCAGCCACAAAAGCCTTGCCGCACCCAGGATTTTGATTCTCCGCATGATAATATTCCGGTTATGTACAGATTCCGATCCGCAGGTCAGGCATCCGTGGCAGAAACCATAGACGCAGTCCTCCACCAGAATCCTCTCGTTGGAACCGTTCTCCGGCTGTGTGTCTGCCCAGGGACCTTTTCCACCCTTCAATACCACGGAATCATCATTCACTTCCATGTAACAGCCTTTCACCATGACATCCGTGCAGACATCAATGTCGATGGCATCCGTACTGGGGGCCGCTACCGGCTCTGCCGGGGAATAAATGTGACAATTTAAATATTTCACATGGTCACACTTATAAATATGTGTGGTCCAAAAATGAGAATTCTGTAAGTGCAATCCGGCGATCAATACATTTTTACAATTCGACAGATATACAAGCCGGGGTCTTTGTTCCTCCTTGTTACCTCCGCCGCCCCATTTCCAGCGGAGCCAGCATGCTTTCCAGGCTCGCAGTCCGTTGCCGTCGATCGTTCCCGGTCCGCACATGGTAAAACCGTCCACGCCGTCCGCATTGATCAACGCAGTAAAATACAGGCAGGTCTCACCTTCGATCCTGGTCTCCTTCAGATCATAATCCGAGATATCATCGCTGCCCTTTAAAGTGGCTCCGGCGGAAACATAGAGGTTTACGCCCTGCTTGAAATAAAGTGCTCCCGTCATATAAGTTCCGGGAGGCACGACCACGACACCACCGCCTTCTTCGGCCGCGCGGTCAATGACCTGCTGGATCTCTTTTGTATAAATCCTGCCGTCATCCCAGATATCGTAATCGGTCAGAACATATTGTCTGCCAAGTTCCGAAAGTTCCGGAACTTTAGTGTCATAAAACCATTCCTCGATCGGTGTCCCGTCCGGAAAAAATTCCGGCTGTCTCTCCTGCTGTGTGCTCATAGCAATCTCCATTCCGCAGACATTTTCACTTGCCTATTTCACTTCAAGAAAAGTCGTATCATAAGGAGCGATCGTCACCGTGCAGCTGCCGTTTTCCGTAGGAATCGTGGTCGACTGCTCGGTATCGCTGTTATTGATGACTACCAGTTTTCCGCTCTCCGGATAGTAAGCACATTCCGTATAGAGATTGTCGGTCATGTAGATACCTGAGGTTCCCTCTCCGCCTGCAAAACGGATCAGCTGATACAGCATTCTGGTATTCTGCAGATTTACCTGGAAGGAAGACAGATAGATTCCCAGTCCCTTGCCGAACCGGTTCACCGTCACTTGCGGCTTCTCACCGTCTGCCATGAGTACCTGTGCCCTGCCGTCTGTCAGATAACGGTTATCCTTCGCTTCCACACCTGCTCCGTCAGGAATCAGGTTATCCGGATCTTCTGTTGTAAACGCCCATTTTCCGTGACATACTCTCGCACCGGTATCCTCATCAATTCCGAGCACATGTGCCATACGGAAATACGTATCATACCCTTCTACTGCGGAAGGCTCATTCACGCCGATAAAGCAGCCGCCTTCATGTACCCACTTTGTAAGCCCGGTAACAAGTTCATCATCCTTCCAGGCATCACCGCCGCTCCAGGCGCTTCCGGCTCTTCCGGCATTGATCACAACATCTACGTCTTTCAGTATACCATTTTTTATATCCTCAAAGGAAATAAATTTTACATCCACAGGAAGTCCGGATAACGCTTCATTGATATGAATCAAATCATGCATATATGTCTCATGGAAATGTCCGGACAACGTCCATGACCGAAGCGCTCCCCAATAATGCAATACAGCTACACGGGTCTTAATCCGGTAAGGTTCCCCTGCATCATGGAACGAACGGATCAGACGGAATTCATCTGCCACCTTTTCGATATAATCACAGAAATCAGGGAATCCTTCCACCAGATGCAGATAGCCACCGAGACCGATTCTGTCGATCTTCGCCCGTAGCAGAGCCCTGCGCACACTGTTCCAGTATTTTTTTGCATCCAGCGTAGGATTGCCGCCTTCCATAAAGGTCGGTGCACCGCCCAGTCCCACCGGGAACAGGTACGGATGCAGACGCAGCTCATGCACCGGTACGGATGCACCTGCACACAATCTCGCTTCATAGCCGGAGAAAACACATTTGATCAGTCCGTCAAAACCGAACTCTTTAAATCTTCCGTTATAAGGCTCTACCCCTACCCAGCTGTCATCATAAAAAACATACGCCTTTTTGCCGTAGGAGTGCACCATATCGATCAGTTTTTTACCGAAGGAAATGACGAAATCGTTGATAAACGCCATCCAGTCCGCTTTTTTCCGGTTGCCGGGCATATGTGTCACATGCAGTTGTCCTTTATTGATAAAGTCTTCTGCCGTCATGGCATAACCGTATTTTTCTTCAAATTCCTGTAAGGCCGGTACGCTCACCGTAAAATCATAAGAGCCCCAGTCGGAGAACAGATTCCGGTTTCTCTCACTGCTTCCCCAGATCCACACGAAATTATAGAACATGGACGTGAAGCGCACTACTGTGGTATCCGGATGCGTCTCGCACCAGTTTTTCATCCAGCTAAGCAAGTACTCCTGCGTCTCCGGATATCTGGGATCGATCTGCATCAAATGCTCCTTGTCCCAGTTGTTCGTCGTATGGTTATACATGGAGATTTCTTCCCAGATACGATAGGCTAAGAAGCTGACGGTATATTTATGAAACGGTGTGATCCCTTGTAAGGTTACAGTGCCATGTTCCTTATCATAGCTCCAGTGTGCATTATTTATCAGTGTATTCGTTGTTCTGTCGTACACTTCCCAATATATAAGTGCCTCTGCGCTGTCATTCACACAGAACTGCTCTGCAAAAAAGCTGTCCATCAGACCGATGGTCAACGTGTCACTCTCTGCCACTTGGGGAGGCGTACAGAGGAACGTCTGCTGCAGCTTATCCTGATTCTCCTTTGCCCATGCATTATGATCCCTGATGATGCAGATCGTGGAATAGATTCCGTAACCGGCATGCGTGATCTCATCGGAAAGAACGGTTCCGTCACTGTCCCGGATCACATCTGCTCCCCATTTTTCTGCCATTTTCAATGTCAGTTTCTCATATCCCGATTCTCCGGGTAAGGTAAAACCGCCTTTTCCCATTACGAGTTCCTCCTCATATTTCCTTTATAGTCTGTCATTTTTTCGCTGCTTATATCGAGATGCGACCTATCTTACTTTCCCAAGACAATTTCGGTGCTCTATTCGCAAAACAATCTCTTGTGAACTCTCGTTATTTATATATATTGCTCATTTCTTACAGCAGCTCTTCCTTCAGGCACAATCTCACGACCCGTTCCAGCTGTTCCGCTTCGGATAACAATACCTGATTACCCTGCGGATCCGGAATGTCTTTATAAAGTCTCGGCTTTTTCGGAACGATATTTTCCTCCGTGGGGATCCATGCTCCGAATCCGTCCGTCACGCACTCTGCAAGCATCCGATAAGCTCTCTCACTGTGATTCGTGCAGACTCTGCGGATCTCTTCCGCGACATAGCCTGCCATTTGATAAGCACCGGGATCATTTGTGTGCGTATAATCCCCCGGGAAAAAGATCGGTTTTGCATCCTGCAATCCTTTTTCCAGTACATATTCCATACTGTGTTTATGCAGATCCAGTACCGGGATACCATATTTTTCTCCCAGTTCTTTACACACTGCCGCAAACTCCTCCAGCAGATCCAGATATGTCCGGTCTCTGAGTCTCCAGGTATTCCTTGCAATCGGTGTCACCAGTACAGGATAAGCCCCTTTGGCCTGTGCCTCTTTGATATAGCGGCTTAAGTTTGCCTGATATCCGCCTTTTGCCTGAAGCTCCGGAAGCTTTTGATCGTTATGACCAAACTGGAAAAAGATATAATCACCGGGTCTCGTATACTGTTCAATTACGGCATAATGTCCTTCCTTACGGAAGGTATCCGTGGTAAGTCCCGAGTGCGCGTGGTTCGACACTGCCAGCCTTGTATTCAAAAATGCGGAAAGCATCTGTCCCCAACCGCAATAACAGGTTCCGGGATAATACGGGTAATCTCCCGGCTGATCCGTCACCGTGGAATCTCCCGCCAGATAAACGGTCGGACAATTAATCTCTTCCACCGTAAGGCCTGTGATCCGTGGTTTATCCGCAAGGATTGCCAGATCTACGGTCGTATCCACAAAGATATGCGTCTGACCGGACGGTACAATATCACAGACATTGGTCGTCATGGTATACGTAAATTCTCCCGCCCCCACATTACCGCGGAATCCGAGACGCCTTCTGCCGGTAAACATCAATACCTCTCCCATCGCATCTTCGGAAGAGATCTTGATCGTCAGCTTGTAATTTCCCTGTCTGGGCACATTTACCTTGAAGATCAGCGGAATCCTTCTGGGACGCCCGGGCATCTTCTCGCCGGACTGTTCTTCCAGCTCCGCCACGATTTTCTGGGAGTCTATATAGCAGCCGTTTTCGTCTTCTCTGATAAAGGTAATGTTCTGGTCTTTGTACCAATACATCGTATCAAAAGCCGAATTCAGCTCCGGAATCTTCAAAGCTTCCTGTTCTCTTCTGTTCTGCTCGATCACAAATCCGTAGCCCCGGTCAGGCCGGTAGAGATCATCATTGCTGATATCGATCACATTGGCCGTATCGGAATCTTTTCCAAACAGAAAATTTCTGCGAAACATTTATAACGCACCATCCTTCTCAATCTCGTCGGATACTAACAGTGTTGCGAAAAATGATAATGCCAGTCCCTGTCCCCAGCCCTGAATGTAGGCCTTCGGAATGCCGCGATAACCTTCCTTGTCTCTCATGACAGCAGTTCCGCCGGACACATTCATCACTTTGCCGTCTTCACTTACATTGGCAAGCAGTCCTTTGATAGATTTGTTGATATATTTGCTATGTAAGGGATTGCCTCTGGTCAGCATTGCAGCGGCGATTCCTGCGGAGGCGGAAATTTCCTCATAAGATTCCGGATCGTCCACTACAGTTCTCCACAGTCCGTTCTCTGTCTGATATACTTTCAGGGCTGCCAGCTGTTCATTCAGGGAACCTGCAACATCAATGTATTTCGGATACAGATAGCACTGCGGCAGGATACCGCCTACCTGTGACATGGTAAATGCCGCCCAGGCATTGGCTCTTCCCCAATAGATTCCGGACATATGGTCTCCGGCGATATTGTCATAGCCGTGATACCAGAGTCCGCTGCTGGGATTCTGCAGATACTTAATATGCCAGTAATACTGATTCAGTGCGTCATCGATCAGTTCCTCATCATGTTCCATCACACCCACACGCAGCATCAGAAAAGCCGCCATAAACAAGGTGTCACACCAGCACTGCTCCGGAAAATCATTGTTTGCGGAAACGGTATGCTGTAATACATGATCCCCGAAACGAAGTGCATCGTTTCGCAGATATGCGATCTTGCTCATTAAGATCTCATGATATTTTTCTTCGCCTGTTGCCTGATATAAGGTGATCAGACAATGTCCCATGGCACATGCATTCACAGTCCACACTTTAGGAAGTCCCAGGTCGATCAGTTCATCGATACGGTCCTTTAACAGATCCAGATACTCCTTTTTCCCCGTCTTCTCATAAACATCACTGATTCCGTAATATGCCACACCACAGGGCCAGTCCCAGGTCAGATCCATATTCATGGTCTTTTTCACGATTTTATCAATGACTTCCTCTATTTCTTTCTTGTCATATTCCAGTTTTAACATTTTATTTCCTCCGTTCCTTGTCAGGCTTTGTCGTTTATACTCTTTTTCCGCAGCCATACTCATTATATCTCATGTCTGTCGAAAAAAAGCATAAGCTTTTCTTTTTACATCTTTTTAATACAGCCCCCAAGCAGATCATGCCGGGGGGCTGTATGTACTTACTTTAATACTTTATCTTTTCAATTACTGAAGTCTGGTGGTCTGACCGTTGTCCAGAGCTTCCTGTCTCTGATCGATAACTTCCTGATAACCTGCATCCAGATACTTCTGGCTCAGCTCATCATACAGAGCATCGAACTCATCCTTGGAGCACATGGTCAGGTTGTCACGGTACTCGGTATACAGATCATACAGAGTCTGGTTGTACTCAGATACAGCATCGATAGAGGTTGCGAACAGACAGTCGGAGTTAGCCTTGCCTGCTTCGTACAGAGCAACCTGTCCGTTGTAGTTAGCCAGGATCTGATCATAGAAGTCCTGAGGCAGTCCCTGAGGGCTTACAGCCTTGATGTCCTTCTCGATAGAACCAAGAGTCTTAACTGCGGTTACTGCACACCAGTAGTCTACGTTGTTGTTGTGGCCCTGCTGCTCATCCAGACCGGTCTGATCAGATACTGCAACGGGATCGCCGTTTTCATCATAGTTAAAGTTCACACCTTCGATACCCCACTGCATGGTGAAGAGGTTCTCGGGCTGATTCAGCCACTCAAGGTACATCATAGCTGCCTTTACTTCATCCTCGGTTGCATCGTTAGCAAAACCGATCATCATACCGAAGTTGGTTCCGGGTCTGTAAGAAGCGCTGGAACCCCAGGTTGCATCCTGTGTCCAGGTGGAAGGAGTTACTGCTACTGCCAGCTTTGCATCAGGGTTAGCATCGTAGAAGGAATTCAGTACATTCATGGTAGAAGAGATATAACCGGTCCAGGTAAATGCTTCACCGTTGATGAAGTCTGCCTCTGCTTCGGAAGCATCTCTTAAGTAATACTCAGGGTTGTAGTAACCGTCATTGTACAGTTCGTTTTCGAATTTCAGGAATCTCTTCTGAGCTTCGGTAGACAGTGCAGGAATCTGGTAGTCACCGGTGGTAGCCCATGTGGTCTCATCCTGAGGATAATCTCTGTAGCCGTAGTTCTGGTCGATACCTGCGCCGCTTACTTTCTTACCGCTTAACGGATACTTGTGACCGTTCTCAACCAGCTTTGCGTACAGCTCTAACAGCTTGGTATTGTCGCCAACGGGATACTCATCAAATCCTGCTTCTTCCAGCCAGTCCTGACGATAGAAAGTACACCAGGTATAAGTGGTATTACCGTAAGGTCTGTAGCCCAGTACCAGATAATCTTCATCAGCCAGCTTGGTGTAAGCATCGTTGCCATTGTCCACCATGGTCTGCCAGTAGGTAGGAGCGATCTGCTTGAACTGCTCTACATCATAGGTCTGCAGATATCCGTCTGCCTGCCAGGTAGCAAGCTTGTCATAGTCATATTCCATACAGATGGTAGGAAGGCTCTGGCTGGCTGCTAACATTGCATAATCTGTCATAACATCGCTACGGGTAATTCCTACATATTCTACTGTGATGTTGTACTTGTCTCCGAAGTTCTCCTGTACCCATTTGGTCCAGTAGTTGTTCTCTACATCGGAGCAGCCGTTTCCTGAAGATCCACGATCATATACGGGAATCTGCAGTGTAACATTGTCTGCGAACGGCTCCCAGCCGTCAATACCTGCTACTGCATCAGAAGCTGCTGCCTCTGTACTTGCTGCTGCGGTAGTTGCTGCCGCAGTATCCTTTGTGGAAGCATCTGCGCCGTTGTCAGTGCTGCTGCCGCATCCGGTCAGAGTGCTCATAGCCATAGCACCAACCAGTGCTGTTGCCATTACTTTGTGAAGAGTATTCTTCTTCATAAATCCATCCTCCTTGTTCTTTCCGAAGGAATTCTCCGTTTCCGCCACGGAAAGGATTTTCCTTCTTAAATATACATAGTTTTATGTGTACCCCGGGGATCCGGGAAAACATACATTGGTAACTTGTGTTTTAGTAGCTTAGCCTTTTACCGCTCCGATCATGGTTCCCTGTACGAAATACTTCTGCAGGAAAGGATAAATGATAATGATAGGAATGGTTACGAACATAATACTTGCCGCCTGCAGTACTTCGGGAGTGGACTGGATCGCACTTCCTGTATCTGCGAGTGAGGAAGTCTGTGCCTCCGCTGCGGATGCCACCAGCTGATATAACTTATACTGGATCAGCTTCAGGTTGGCACTCTTGGTGTAGTACATGTTGTCTGCGTAGGAATTCCAACGGCCTACCGCATAGAACAGAGACAACGTTGCCAGGATCGGTTTGGACAGCGGTAATACGATTTTACTTAAAATCTGGAAATTACTTGCGCCATCCAGGAATGCGGATTCTTCCAAGCTGTCAGGAATCGTACTCTGGAAGTAGTTCTTCATGATCAGCATGTTGTACGGAGAGTAGATCAGAGGTAAGATCAATACCCACATCGTATCCAGCACATGTAACTTCTGATATAACAGGTAACAGGGAATGATACCTGCGCTGAAGTACATCGGCACCATCAGCAGGAAAGTCAGTAACTTTTTACCCTTTAATCTTTTCTTGGAAAGAGGATACGCTGCACAGGTACATACCACCATGCCGAGTGCGGTAAAGATCAGTGTTACGATCACGGAGAATACCATGGAGTAAGTCATGGAGCTGTCTCCGAATACCTTCTTGTAAGCGTCAAAGGTAATATCCTTTGGCCAGAAGTATACGCTCTTGGACATTACTGCGGTATTACCGGAAATGGATTTCACTGCTACATGCAGGAAAGGCAATACGCAGCTCGCACACAGGATCACGATCACTGCCATCATGACGAAATCGCTGATACGGAATTTGTTGACTGCATGAGCTCCGCCTGCGGAGGTAGATTCTTCATTGATATTGACTTCTTTTTTCTTCATCTTGCTCACCTCCTACAGTAATCCGTCTTCGCCAAGCTTCTTGGCAAATTTATCGGATAACAGAACCAGGATCAGTCCGATCAGGGACTGGAACAGGCCAACCGCGGTTGCCGCGCTGAACTTTCCGGCTCCGATACCTTTATTATATATGTAGACAGCCAGCTGATACTGAAAGTCTTTTACCTGTGAATTCTCCAGAGCTGTCAGACGTTCCAGGTTACTTCCCATAACACGTCCGAGGTTCAGGATCAACAGGGTTACTACCGTACTCTTGATACCGGGAAGTGTGATGTGCCACATTCTCTTCCAACGGTTTGCTCCGTCGATCATGGCTGCTTCATACAGTTCTCCGTTGATACCGGTGATTGCTGCCAGGTAGAGGATCGTGCCCCATCCCATCGTCTGCCATACACCGATCAGCAGATAAGTGATCGCCCAGTGCCATTTCTCATTCAGGAAAGGAATTCCTTCGGAGATCACACCGAGATTGGTAAGCAGGATGTTTACCAGACCGGAGTTCGGACGGAACATTGTCATTGCTACGCTTCCGATGATAGCCCAGGAAAGGAAGTGCGGCAGATACAAGATCGTCTGTGATACTTTCTTGAATCTGGGATATCTCAGTTCATTCAGAATCAGTGCCAGGATGATCGGCATCGGGAAACCGATCAGCAGGTCTGCCAGGTTAAACACTATGGAGTTGCGGAGTGCCCGGATGAAATCGGCATCCTTAAAAATCTTAATGAATGTCTTCATCCCCACCCATTCACTGCCTGCATATCCTTTGGCCGGCTTATAATCCATAAAAGCCATTCGTAATCCCGGATACGCACCGTAACTGAATACGAATACCATGATCAGCGGAAACAGTAACAGTAAGTATAACTGCCAGTCTCTTTTAAAAGCTTGTTTCCACGTGGTTTTGGTCTTGACGCCAGCCACATTGGCTACATTCTTCTTTGCCATATCGAACCTCCTCAAGTGTCAGCTGTAATTCATCGTCATTTTGTACACTTTTTGTAACTTTGTAAGTCTATTATCATACATGTTGCCCGTTTCGTCTAATCATTCCGTGAGTAATATTATGCAAAAACAACCATTATAGATTATGGTCATTTTTCGCATGTTTTTGTTTTTTGCATAAATCCGACTTTATTTTTCAGTCCGGGAAAGGCATTTTGACACGTTTTCTTAAGGTTTTTGCTCATTTCTTGAATAAAATATGTACGAATTGTAAACGCCAAACCAGGATTTTCGTATATTAATGGTTGATTTTGTGCGGTTTTATTGTTATATATAAAGTATAGGGTTTGTGAGTAGGAGGTTTTATATGGCAAAACCGAAACGTACCGTTACCGAATATCGAAGTTATTATCTTCCCATGCAGTTTCCGGCGCTGCTTTTATCCGGTGATTATTGGAAGATCTCGGATATTCCCAGCGGAAGTCTGCATTTTCATAACTGTCTGGAGATCGGGCTCTGTCATTCCGACAGCGGCACGTTGGAGATCAACGGAGAAAAAAAGTATTTCAAAGCCGGTGACGTCACCGTTTTGCCGAGAAATGTACCGCATACCACCTACAGCGCTCCCGGCACGAAAAGCCACTGGTCTTATCTTTTCCTGGATCCCAGGGAAATGTTCCGTAATCTCCTGCCCGCTTCCTGGAAAAATTACGATCTGGCCACGGACGGTTTTCCGGCCTTCCGCTATATTTTCAGCAAGGATGATTTTCCACATATCCATTATCTGGTATCCTATATCATCCACGAACTGGAAGATCAGAATCCCTGCTATCAGATCAGTGCACGCAGTCTGCTGTGTTCCCTGTATATAGAGCTGTACCGTATCGAAAGTCTCGGAGGCGCCAACCCAGACAACGTGAAGCCGGACTCTCCCGAACTGGCTGCGCTGAAAGAACAGAAAAAAGAAGGTGAGATTGCAGAGAATTCTCTGGTCATCTCACCCGCATTGGATTATATCGAAGAAAATTATATGCAGCAGTTCACCATTGAATATCTGGCAGACCTGTGTCACTGGAGTCCGACACATTTCCGTCGTGTCTTCCATGATATCATGGGAACCTCGCCTCTGGATTATGTAAATAATACCAGAATTATGAAGTCCTGTATTCTGCTGCGCAGTACCGAGCATTCTATCCTGGATATCTCGGAAATGGTCGGCTTCCATTCCGTATCCAGTTTCAACCGCTATTTCATCAAGCTGATGCAGATGTCTCCCCGAGAATACCGCAAGCAGATGAAGCAGAGCGAAAAGAAAGCCGAAAATCAATCGATTCTGGAATTTGCAGGCTGGATGATGCCGGAGTGATCCGACATCATCTTTTTCTATGCCAGCCTCTTATGCTTCCACTTTCCCGAGTAATAACGTATCACGGGAATAATGCATCCGCAGCTCCAGGACAGCGGCGTAGCGATCCAGATGCCGGTCACACCGATCCTGCCGGACAAAAGATAAGCGAACACGATTCTCCCCGCAAGTTCCGTCAGTCCTGCCACCATGCAGGTATTGACATCTCCCGCGCCACGGATCACATTCTGATAGCTCTGCATGATTCCGGCGATCACATAAGCCACGCCGATGATCGTCAGATAAGTACAGCCGATTTGAATCGCCTCTCCGGATTCACTAGCATCCAGGAATAACGTCATCAGCGGTACACGGAAAGTAAGGACCACAAGAGCGATCAACGCTGCCGCTCCCACCATCACGACCAACGTCTTATAGAGCCCCTCCCGTATCCTGTCATACCGGTTTTTCGCAATATTCTGTCCGGTAAACACCGACAGAGCCGTTCCGATCGAGACAATGACCTGAATCGCCACACTGTCCACACGATTGGCAGCCACATAAGCCGCCATGACCGAGGAACCGAAAGAATTCACCAGTCGTTGCACACTCATTCCGCCCAGCGCGATCATACAGGACTGGAACGCCGCCGGGAAACCGGTCTTTACCACCAGTTTCAGGTATTCCGCCTCCGGACGCCATTTCATCAGAGACAGTCCGATCTCTTCTCTCACATGCAGCAGTTTCACAAAACAGATCACAGCCGACGTACATTGTGCAATGATCGTGGCATAAGCCGCTCCTGCCACACCCATGTTGCATTTCACGATGAAAAACAGATCCAGTGCAATATTCACGGCTGAGGAAGCAATCACCGCACGCAGCGGTGTCTTGGAATCTCCCACACTGTTCAGTATCGCCGCGCAGCCGTTGTAGATCACGCTTCCGAACACAAACACATAAATAATATGCAGATAGGTCACGGAATAACTCATAACGTTCTCCGGCACACTTAACAGCCGCAGGAAAAATTCCGCACCAAACATGCCGACGCACGCCATAATGCAGGTGAGTACTCCCGCCGCCCAGACAAGCGCCGTCACCGTCTTCGCCAGCCTCTCCTTATTGCCGCATCCGAAGCACTGTGCCGCCACAAGGCCGGCACCGTTACACATACCACTGACCAGTGCAAGCAGGAAATACGTCAGGCTTCCGGTACTTCCCACACCGGCCAGCGCCTGCTCTCCCAGGAATCTTCCCACGATCACAGTATCCGCCACGTTATAAATCTGTTGAAAAATATTGCCGATCAGCATCGGTATCGCAAAGCCGATGATCAGTTTTAAAGGCTTGCCTTCCGTCATATTTTTCATAATTTTATCCTCGCATTATCAAATAGCTCTTGGTCGTCTTTCTACGACATTTACGCTTCCGGGCATCGTACCAGCCTCGCACTCATAAGGCGATTCTCCCGTTTCGGTGGCAGATCATAATAGACCTCCTCACAAAAAGGATCCGTTTCCAGTGTCAGATGCTCCGGATAATCATAACGTTTTAACGCCACTCTCCATACTTCACCGTTGGAAAACCAGTCATCAAGAAGCCTGCCGTTTTGGTACAGCCTTGCTCCGTCTCCGCCAAAGTCCAGTTCGAGATAAACCTCTGTTTCCTTGTCTTTCACAGAGTTATCTTCATATTTCAGGGTCAATTCATAGCTTCGGTGTGAGGTATTTTCCCGTACTTCCACTTTCCCCGCTTCTGTCAGACACAGATCCGACAGCAGATGTACTCCGGTGCCTTCCGCATTTTCATCATAGCAAAAATGCTCCGCATCATGGGTCGTAAGAATCCTTACCGCTTCCTCATGCGCCTTCCCGTCGCTCCACTCAAAGTATACACTCCCGGGTTTTTCATCCGTGTAAAAATAATAGATTCCGCCATAACATCCCAGGTAGGATGCATTCGTCCGGCGAATCCTGATCTGCTCTCCGTCCACACAGACCGGCAGATTGTAAGGCAGCACCAGAATTGCATCTGTAGGCACATGAATTCTGTCGAAAACGACCTGTTTATTGGTCGGAACTTTAAAGCACAACGTTTTCTCCGGTGTGATCCATTTCTCCGTCATCTTCCGTTTTCGCTGATGATTATTGATAAACAGGAATCCACAATCTTCCTCCGCATTATAACGGAAGGAAGCACGCAGAGTCTCCATGTCCTCCGGATCTGTCGGTGCAGGTATATTTTCCGGCAGGCAGGCTTTTGCCGGAGCCAATAGATTTTCCACGTTTTTGATAAAAATATGGTGTTTGCGCAACCGGAAATAGCTCTCTGCAGGCAGTCCGTTCTCTCGCAGACAGGTCTGGAAATCGTAGCTTTTTACCGGCAGATCATTGGCATATCCCGTTGCCTTCGACTCCTGCAGTGTCGTGTATTTCCCGTCCGGATTCACGCCGCCGTGATACATATAGTATCCGATCAGGTTTGCTCCGGCACCCAGCATACAGATCGTCTGCGCTTCGATATCCTCAGGGTACGGAAAGGGGCGTCTGTGCGCCGTCACCTGTAATCCGCCGCCCAGCTCCGCCGTCAGATAAGGCACTTTGTCCGTATCAAACGTAAATGAACTCTGCCTCTCCGAGAAATCAGAAGCAATATTGGCATCATCATGAAACGGCTGGAACAGAAAGTTCTCGCTGGCAGGCATCTCATGCGTATGCCCAGCCCAAGGGGCATCCACGTATCCGCCAAGCACTGCCAGGAATCCTTCCGGCACATAGGCGCCGCCCCAGCCGGTAGCCGAATAATAAGGTGTGATCATTCCCTTTTCTTCCGCCATCTGTTTTAACTTGCGCATGTGCGCCATGCCTTCTTCTCTGTCGGAGGGTCCGCCGGCATGTCCGTACTCATTCTCGATCTGGATTCCGATCACAGGACCGCCGTCCTTATCCATGAAGCCTGCTGCCTGCTCACCGATCTTTGTAAAAAATGTATCCACAAGCTTTAAGTATTCCGGATCGTTTGTCCGGGTGTGCAGTTCTCCCTTTTTCTCTTTTTCCACCAGCCAATCTGGGAAACCACCGTTTCTGCACTCTCCGTGCGCCCAGGGGCCGATACGCAGCCATACTTTCAAGTGGGTCTCCTGACAGCGAACCAGAAAATCATGTAAATTCCTCCTACCGGAGAAATCCCACTCTCCCTGTGCTTCTTCATGGTGGATCCAGAACACATAGGTGGCAACGATTTCCACTCCACCCTGCTTCATATTATGCAGCGCAGATTTCCACTCTGCCTTCGGGTAACGGGAAAAATGGAACTCTCCCATGACCGGCAGGATCGGTCTGCCGTTATCTGTCAGATATTCACTATTGTAACCGTACATTTGTCTCCCATCTCTATCATTCATATTGCATATTCTTCTTATCGCCAAACACTCTTATAATGGTATCAAAGTTGCTTGTTTCCGAATGTTTGTCCATGTATCCGTATCCCCTGGTGCGCATTATCCATGGTAAGCAGTTGCTTAGCGCATGCATCCGCTTCTGCCTCTTGTCCCAGTCCGCGCAGTCCCAGGCTCATCATGAACAGGCAATGTTTCCGATTCCGTTCGCTCAAGTCTTCTTCAAAGATCAGCAGATCCGGCAAGGATACCGCGAAGTAGTCTGTTTTCACGACATCCTCCAGGTGCTGTCTGCCATAGTCCACAAGTTTTTGGAATCTTACGTTTGCCTCTTCCGTATTCCTTAGCTGCAAATGCGCCAGTCCCTGATAATAGATCATCTCGGGCGGCTGGTCATTGTAATACATCATGCCTACCGGTTCCGACTCTCCGCAGCTTGCTTTCGTATAACAGTTTCTTGCCGCTTCGTCCTCTCCCAGCTTTTCATATACCAATCCAAGAAGGTAGTACAGATTATTCTCCTGTGCCGACTCCAGTTTTCCCTCTCCGAGATTGTGCGGATACTCGCCTACCGCCCTGAGCAGAAGTTCCTTCGCCTCTGCATAGTGTTCTTCTGCCACTGCTGCTTTTGCCAGCCGGTACAGCGCCGTCAGGTACTGTGCGGCAACCTTTCCTTCGCCGCCTTCCCATTGATGGAAATGCCTCTTTTCGATCAAGCCAAGTGCTCTTGCATTCTCACCCAACGTGTTCAGCAAAGTCACATATTCCAGATACAGATCATCTCTGCTCTCCACCAGTGCAAGATGCTGTTCCATATCTTCCAGACGTTCGCGTATGGGAACATTCATCCGTTTTCTCAGCTGATCCAGTTCGAGATACACTCTGGCATCTGTTTCATCCAGAGTAAATGCCAGTCTCATTTCTTCATAAGCCTTCTCCGGCTGTCTGCGCACATTGTAATAAGCCAGAGCCAGATTCCTGTGCACCGTAGGAAAATCCGGATATTTCCGGGCGGACTTTTCATAATCCTCCACTGCCGCATCGTATACTCTCTTATCATACAGCAGGCACCCCAGATAATAATAAGCCATTCCGAGGTCAAATTTTTCCGCAAGTGTTCTCAGCACGATATAGTCTTCGGTCCTGTGAGGGAAGCAACCGTCCGGTATGGCCGTTTCTGCCAATGCGGCATATTTTTCTGTCATTTTAGCGCAATTCAATCCCTGTTCTTCCGATTTCTCACATGCTGCATTTTTCTCTACATGCTTCACCGATTCCTTATTGACATCGGTTATTTTGCCGTAACCATACGCAATGTAATAATATACCAACGGATAAATATTTGCTTCGGATAATTCTTCTATCTCCTTCCGATATTCCACCCACTTTTCAGCAAGTGCGATTCCCTTCGCATATTGCCCGGCCTCATAGAGATCAATGACCAGTTCGATCAGGGTATTATGATTGATTTTCTCCGGCTGCCTGTCGTACAGCGGATCGATCTGAATGCTTTCTTTTCTGAGGTTTTCCGCCGCTTCCTCTCTTCCCAGTTTCCGCAAAATCAGTTCTTTCAGTGCCCGTGCTTTCATGCAATGGTACTGCCTGAGAATCGACTCATTTATGTGTTCCAGTGCTTCTTTCCAATTACCGGCTTTCGCGTCCAGACAGGCCAGTTCATAGAAGCCGGGTGCCTGGAAAGCGCCTCCCCAGACTGCCTTATAAAATGCGTCATACGCTTCTTTTCCCCTGCCTTGATACTTCAGCGAGAGTCCCAGATTATAATACGGTTCATAATCATACGGATTCGGGTTGGAACGTATGGATTTCTCTATTGCTTTGCGGAAATAACCTTCCGCCCCGGCGAAATCACATACCTTAAGCAGGCAGCGCCCGTAGGCATTGTTCAGTCGGATATCCGTAGGATCTAGGCGCAGGCCTTCCAGGTAATAATCCTCCGGGCGATACGTAGCATGACGATACTGCTCGACATGTAATCCGTACAGGAACAGGTCTTCCGTCGTCTTGCAATCCTTCGGAAGCGGTGCAGCCTTGGCAGGTTCCGGCACTTCCGCATCAATTTTCTCCGGAAATTGATAAGATACCAGTTCTCTGCCATCCGCGGCAAGGATGCTGATTTTGGTGCCGGAGATTTTCTGGTCTTTGTCAGCATCCACGCCAGAGTTTGTCACAGAGTCGTAAAAACAAGCAAGCGAAACAGTGATCTCACAAGTATGTGCCGGCGATAAATCAGTTTTTTCCTCATACAGAACCTTTTCCTGTCCGCTTTTTCCATCCTGCTTCGTCACGCATACGCAGGCTCCCGACTGTTCACTTGTCGCATATGCCAAAATCTTCAGTTCCTGTTTTTCGACGTCCAAGACAGCATTTAACGCTGCCTCTATGGTCGCATTTTTCACATAACCGATATTTTTATACGGCATAAAATACTGTTTGAAATTCTTCGTCTCCTGCGGCTGTATCCAGGTAAAGTCCGGCTGATTGTCCGTAAAACATCCCGTCATCAGTTCGATATACGGACCGTCCTCATCCGTGAGCGCACGGTCCCACGCTTTGCCGAATTCGCCGCAGCCCCATGTCCATTGCTTTTTGCCGGGCGCGATATGATGATCCGCCACATGCAGAAGACCTGCCTGCTTTCCGTAATCGTATTCTCCGATAAAGTTATAGTCGGAACGATATGCCATATAAGAAGTCGGCACCGGTATATTTTTATACTGTGCAATGTTCACATGGTCATATTTATGCTTGTAATATGTGCCTTCCGCATAAGGAAAGCTGATTACATCCCGCTTACCGTGATCATAGACTGCGGTCACATCCTCGGGAAATACCGAGATCGTGTCATCATTTACCGCCACCGCCGGGTTTGCCCACCACAGAAAGGTCTGCGGCATTTTCGTGCGGTTATAGAGTTTCGCGGATAATTCTATGTATGCCTTGTCCGGATAGAGTGTCACGCCCAGTACCCCTTCCGTCCGGAACATATTCTCGATCTCACCCATCCAGACCGTCGCACTGCCGTCTTCATTTTCCGCATAAGTGTATTCCACCGGATCAAACGTACTGGGTCTGTGATGCTGCGGCCAGTTGAACTCAATACCGCCGGAGATCCAGGGACCTGCCAGTCCTACGAGTGCCGGTTTGATTACATGATTATAATAGATAAAATCATAGCCGTTCGTCTTATCATACGCGCGCTGAATCCTGCCGCCCAACTCCGGCAGCATCATCACTTTGATATATTCATTTTCCAGAAAAAGTGCCGTATATTCTTTATCCGTCTTCTCATCACTGATCTTCTCGATCACCGTATGCGGATAGATTCTTCCCGAACTTCCCTGATAGACACGTTTTTCCAGAAACACGGGATTCTTGTCCGGCTTTCCGGCTTCGTAAGTAGGAATGATCACTTTTTCTTCCCAGACATGTACTTTTTCCATAGCATCCTCCGTTTTGCAGGGTTTTCCTGTATTCTTATCGTTTATCCTATGAATTGCTGCAGTTTCTATTTCCATCATTTCTATCATTCCGGCAGAAAAAAGCAGATATTTCTTCCGGCGTCAGCTTTTCTTCCGGCACAAATTCTTTTCCTGCCATGTACTCATAAATTGCCGTCTGTAATGCTCTGGCTTCCGGATACTGTAAACTCTTGTGCAATTCCATGGTCGACAGCAATACTTTTCCGTTCAGGCAGTTGAATTCCAACAGTTGTGCCATAGGACGCAGATAAGCGTAACTGTCCATTTCCGTGATAACGGTCTTCATCGGGCGCGGCAGAATCACAGCACGTTTCGTCGCCATGATCCACCACTGCCAGTCTGTGTGAAAATCCGTGGGAAACTTCCGAAAAATCGGGTGCGCAACATTGATCAGCTGTCCCATGCCGCCCTCCTGATCCGCAAAGGTTCCCACCGACCAGAAATCAGTGGTGAACTGCGTTTTAATGGAATGAGGTAAGTATTCCTCGTCTGCATCCGGTGATAAATATACGTTTCCGCCACATTTCAGGACTTCTATGGTTTTATCATCAAAGTAACGTGTCTCGTACACAGATTCAGGGCATACAAGATTTGTCTTCTCATATACCCAGACAGGGTAAGTACTCTTACAATTGCCGATGGATACCGTAAGCATAAGTGCTGCGGAAGCAGTGATAAAATCCAGAGGAATCTCCAAATGTCCTACGCCGGTATACGTTCCCGGTGGGCATAGTTTCCCACTATCCTGTTCGCACGTACCGCTTCTTATCTCTCCGACGCCACTATTGGTCGCACAATCTCTATAACTGATATTCCAGCAAAGCTCCCCTTCGATATTTCCCTTTCCGAAATTCGCCACTTCTACCTCTGCAGACAGTACCTCTCCCACTTCATAGGTATGCCGCGGCAATTTTACCAACACTCTGCTCTCGCGAAAAAACTCCCGGAATCTCTCCGGCTCAGCGAAAGCATACGGCTTCGGTTCCAGATGGGAATTCATCATTCCCACAAGCGCCGTGCCCTGTCCCGGAAAATCCTGCAACCCAAGCAGCGAGATGCCGGATAATTCCTTCGTCCGCATGGCTGCCTCAATTTCTTCCCTGTAAGCCAGTCGTGACAGTTCTCCGGTTGCCGCCACATATTGTTTCCATATCGGCAGTAACCCCTGCTTCTCCACACGCTTTTTGATCAGTTTCAGATTCACAGGATCCGAGATTCCCCGGAAGCTATCCAATTCTTCAAAATCCGGCAGCACTTCAAACTGCCCCACCTCAAAGCTGAATACCGGCTTCCCATACTGCTGCCTTATCGCCGCCATCGCCTCGTCATAGGTATGCTCTGCGGAAGGATATTCCTCATTGATGTAGCCTTTCATTCCGGAGAATGTTCCGCGAATGACCACCTCTTTACAGCTCTGGGAAGTATAAAAATCACTCTCCGGATCACATCCTTCTTCCCCGTAAAAAGCATTGGAGCCATTGGCGTACAGCCTCGTAGGATCCAGTCCTTTCGCAAGTCCGACCAGCTCATTCATCCGTGCTCTGCCGGCAGATAGTGCATGTAGTTCGTTTCCCAAAGTCAGCATCACAAAGGAAGGATGATTTGCATATTCTCTCAAAATAGCTGTCAGTTCTTCCCGATAATACGCATAGCTTTCCTCTGTCTCAAACGCATCCTTCGGATTCCAGTTCGACAGTTCCGGCTGCAACAACATTCCCAGCTCATCCGCTGCAGCAAACGCCGCCTCCGGCTCACAATGGGAATGAAAACGAACACAATTTATGCCGTAACTGCGATATTTCAGCAAGATCTCCTTCCACTCCGGGACAGTCATGGGCGGATGCCCGGTCTCGGGATATTCCGCACAGTTTGCCTCACTGCGCAAAAATATCGTCCTGCCGTTTAATGCCAGGCGACCGGTGCCATTGTCGCCGAAATGCCGGATACCAAAGTGCGTGCGGTATTCGTCACATGCACATTCCCCGTTTTCCGATTGTTTATTTTCCGGTTGCAAATTGCTCCGCTGCGCATTATCCAAGCGCAGCTTCTCCGTTTGCACAAAAAGTGCTGCTGTCATCTCGTAGAGATTGCCTGCTTCTTCATCCCATATTTTCACATCATCACGCAGTTTCAATCCCCTGATGCAGAATTCTATACATTTTTCCTCACAACATCCACTTCCATGTTTTGCAGTTATCTCGTCGGATATCAGATCCTGTTTCGATATAATTGCCAGCGGAACCGTTGTGCTATCAAATAGGAATTCTGCTTCACCCTCTGCCAGCGCATCCGAACACAATATAACCTTCCTATATTGCGTTTCATATTGTTTTCCGTATGGTCCCAGCTGACACACTTCTGCTGCCGCTGCCCACTCATCTCCGGCTGCAATTTCCACGCACACATCCAGTACAAATCCACCCGCGGTGCTTTCCTCTTTCCTCGGATACACTCTAAGCCCAGCGATGAACTCCTGTGGCTTTGTATACATCTCCACTTCACCGACAATGCCGTTCCAGTTTGTCTGCGTCTCATCCGTTGCTGCCGAAGAATAGCAGATATCACTTTTGGGCATGCCGGGATAACTGTTATCCGATAGAAACGTAAGTTCATGCACTCCCGGTTCCACCCCGGTCAGTTCAAAAATATAAGGTGTGCTGAGTGTTCCCTGTCTGAAAACCGCGCACTCTGCCCCGTCCACGCAAAGTCGCAGTGCTCTCGCTCTCTCCGCCCGGACAAACAACCGCTCATTTCCATAGTCCGGAATGTTGATCCGTCGGCTGATCTTCGCCTCGCCTTCATAAGTGTGCCTTCTGGTAAATCTCGTAGCAATCGGTGCATCCTTGTCCACCGCACCATCTGCATTACCCAGTGCCGCATCCGGATGCCACTGGTTCGCCCCACAGTCTTTCTGCCCGATGCCGCTCTCATCCAACGTCCCCGGCAAATGCATCTGCCCCACATACCCATCTGCCAGTTCCGCTTTCCACATACCTTCCAATGAAATAATCACAGTAACCCCTCTGCTTATGTTTCATGATATTTTGCCTACATTATAACTTTCCCCATATTCCATAACAACGAACTTAAATGCATTTTCTATGCAAAAAAGACCCATTACCGAGTGCATTATCAACAATACATTCGGCAAAGAGTCTTTTATGATCAGTTTAAGCCAAACATCCCAAATCCCTGTGAATTTTTCGAGCCAAGTCCTATCTGATATAGGAAATCGAGGTATTTTCTCTCCCCGGATAACTTATATTTACCAAACCATGCATTTATGTACAGACCTTTGTATTTGGTGACCATCTTACGCGGAATCGTATTTGGCAGCAATTCCACGTTCACATTGGAATACGGTTCTATTCCATAATAAGAAAAATATTTTCTTTTAAAATTTGCATTTATCATTTCAGCAAATTCAGCATCTGTCGGCGCATAATAATATGTATTTCCCGAAATCTCGTCAGTTGAGTATACGGTTACAGGAGATTTCATCTCTATACTCACTTCGGAATCTTCTATTGTATAATCATAAATCTCGGCAAACACATCATAAAATATTTTATCTCCGAACATCACTCCATTCGTTTCAAAGCTGTACTTTAAAATATTTATCAGAAGCGGCAGCGGACTCCTGATTTCCAGAGACACAAAATTTCTAAAAATGATATTCCGTCCCTCTATCTGATATTCTCCATTCAACTGACTAAAATGAAACATTTTAAAAGACCTGTTTCCATTTATATATCCATTATCGTGGACAAAATCAGCATACTCCGGGATCACAGACAATGCCTTGTAAATAATCGATTGTACTATATGATTGTAGTTTAACGGAAGAATTAATTGTTTATCTAGGTTTATGTTTATTATCAGCTGCATAATTCCCCTTACTCCAATTAAAATTCTTTTTATTATTTCTGTTATTTTGATTATTATTTCCGTTATATGAATTATTACCATAGTACATAGGACTATTATAGCTTAAAGAAACATCCTCTTCTCCTATTTCGGGAAGTACCTCGCGAATTAATATTTCCTCTCGCTTTCTGGGCATTCTCTTTTCGGTTGTAGTGGCATGATTGTTCATAAACCACTTATATCCCTCGTTCAACGGCTGATCCTTTTGCTCCGCAGTCTTTGGATAAGTTATTTCGATATCAGCCGGAATGGTTTCCATACCTGCTATTTTAAGGAATTCCGCCTTTACATCAGGGCTGAACCCAGCCTCTTCATAGGAAACCGGTTCCACCGGATATTCTTTCTCATTATATTGCAATTCTCCTGTATCAAGGCTTAGATTTCTTGTTGTAACTTTATCCACCTTACTGATAATACTTCCAAAGCCATACGGTTTTGCTCCGCCAATCTTGTATCCTATTGCTCCACCGGGCATACAGCCGCTGTTTAATATCCACACCAACTGTTTTATCTGTTTTTCTGATATGCCGTCAAAAAACAGCTTCCCGGAAAAAGAAATTCCCTCTTTAAGCGGTCGTATTGTCTTATTCAACTTTGTGGGAGCAACTTTAGCTTCACTTTCTATCAGATTTTTATAGACATTTCCATTATGATGATGCCAATAAAACTTGCGGCCCCGAAGTTGTCCTTCTGATACCATTGTTTTACCGGCTTTGGTATAATAATCATAAGTCCAAAAATCTGCGTCATTCGGTCTTTTTAAATAGAATTCCGTATTACCCGGTTTCGGCTCACCCAGTGCCGGTATAGTGACAGAATCTTTGGCATAATACTCTTTTGCTTCCATCTTTTCAACAACATACATATCCGAAAAACGGATCTTCGAACTGTCGGAGCCGGTATTGTCTTTCCCTATATGACCAAAAAGCTCACATGCGGGACAAGTTTCTTTATCGCATGTATTAAATTGACCTGCCAATTTGCCAATACTATTATCCGAAACTTCTTTCGTAAATATGGCCGGAGCCAAATAAAAAATTTTATTATTGAACGTACTTGTGCAGGTTACCGGGAAAAATGCCTCCGTGCCCGGTTGTAAAAAGGCTTTTAAAAATTTTTCCAAGTCTCTTTTATATTCTTCATAGGCCTTCTTGTTTGCCGGGGAAACAGCCGGCTGGGACAGGTATGATTCTATTACCGGATTTAGCTTTCTTTCAACGTCATCCCTTTTCAGCTTAGTTTTATGCCACTTTTCATTTGAGCTGTTTTTCACAGCAAAGATATGATATCTGGCTTTTTTTACACCCATACCCCATTTGATCAGATATCCGGCATTTTTATACTTTCCCGTCTCTTTGGCGGAATAATCCTTTATGATTCCATTATCACGAATATTCTCATAATAAATTTTTGTGCCATTACCATAATTTTCAAAACCCTCAGGCTTATGATTTTTTTCAGCCTTATTTCCTATTCTCAAGGAGGAAGCCTCTAAAAGCTCCATATTGCCGTCTGCCTTTTTATGAATAAGCGCGGGAACGAATCTGTTCGGACTTCTCTTTACCGGATATTCATTCTCATTCAACATTCCCATACAGGAATCCGTCAATGTTTCATATACACTTCTGATCACACCCCGGATCTCGCTTCCGGGAATAACCGGTACATGATATTTTCCCTCATATCTCTTTTGCGGGTCCAGTTCAGTATACGAAAAAAAGTCATAGGTTTTATGATCCGTTACGTCATCAGATATCTTAAAGACTCTCTCCGAACCGGAATTCGGGATAAAAAGAGGCGTTTTCGTTGTGATTGTATACTCGATCACTCCCGTATGTTTATCCGTATCTTTATAAGCCTCCGCCTTTTTATTCGGAAACTTTATGAAATTATACGGGTTTACAAAACCCTTCATCCTGCCTCCCATATTATCTCACCTCTCTCAAACGGTAATTATTTATCATGGCTATATCATTATCATCATATGTTATGTAATTGATAACCTCTACCTGATCCGGTGTATTAAATTTACTCTGGGTATAAACTCTTTCTATGTATTTCTCTTCATGAGAAACGCCGTCATCATTAATGCAGCTTTCTATCTCACCCCTGGAAGATTTTACAACCCTGTATTCGCTATTCTCGTCAAATAAATGTAATTCCAAAAGACCGTCCTCTATATGCGGATTCGACTGCAATCCTGCCAGATTATATCTCTTATATTCAACTCTGTCTTTATATACCGCATACATCATGCCGTCTTCCGGTGCTAATGTCAGATTCATGCGCAGCCTCCTTGGGAAGAAGTAATATTTGCAAGCAGTTCTGCAATATATTCATCCTCTTTTCCTTCCTCACCATCGATAAGTATCGATCCGTTTTCTTCAAATATGCCTCTACCTATCGCAGTTTCTCCTCCCACTGCCAGATAACCGTTCTGTAAATCTTTTAAAGCCAGGAGAAGTAACCCTATGATCCAGTTACTGTCGTCATCTCTATCAACTGATATTTTTAAGGTTAGGGTACCGTTTACATATGTTAATTCCTTGTACAGTGCGCCTTGTTTTACCGCCGATTCAAACCTGCTTACGCCTGTTCTTGTCATAGTAAGCGGGGTTGCTCCCTTGATTTCTGTTTCATTTATCACAATGTTTGACTTCTTCGCTTTTTCTTTACTTACATAGCCAAACATACTGTCAATCTTCTGTTTTATCTCTATTGTTTTACTATCATCAATTTCTTTAACCAATTGATTCAGCTGCTCCAATATATCATACACCCGGTGTCTTATCGCACCGGCCATACTGCTTCCCGGGATGGCGGGAACGCCTTTGTCTGTAATATGTGCAAAATCCGGCTGTCCTTTGATCGCAGCGTACTTTCTGATACTTATTCCGCCTCTCAGTTTTAACGGTACTTCGATATGAATCTTTTCCTGTTCGGTCTTCTCAGAATTGCACCATTTTTCTTTTTCATCTGCTAAAGCCTCCCAGCAGTCCGGATCATATGCTTTCGAATAATCCAAATAATTGCTGCTATCAAATTCCCTGCATTTGATAGTTTCCAGACAAATTTCACCAAAACCTCTGGTCTTTTTCCGACCCAGACGTATCTCCCCCAGTTCAAAACCATGAAAGACTTTCCTCAGCTCATCTTCCACAGATAAAGCATCCATATCGTCATTCTCGCGCTCAACATATTCTATATAAAATACACCGACCGCACCATGCTCGAGTATTTCCATATCATACTTGCTTCCGGTTTTTGCCGTTTTATTAGGATTTAACGATACGCCATCTCTTGTTTCCAGGCTGATACCCTCTGCAAACTCTGCATCTGAGATAAAAAGAGAACTCATCTTTCCCAAATCATTCGCCCCGGAATATCCCATCAGGCATTTTTCATCCTTATCTTTTTTCAAATAGCTTCGTATCGCTCCTGCAATCGAGCTTCCGGGTACAAAAGGTTTTCCATCCCCATTTTTCAAAACATCAGAATCTGTCCATTCATCCTCCCCTGATGCTATGCTAAGCGGAGAAAGTGTCTTAAAGCTTATCTGACAGACCTTGCGTCTAAGTACTTTACTATTGCTCATTCACGTCACCTCCACCGAGACTCTTCACATAATACTTGAGTTCTGAAATATACTCTCTGTATACATACAAGTATTTATCCGAATCGCTCCACAGGGCTGCTATATCTCTTTTGTATTCCTTGCTCAAATCATTCTGAATTTGCTTCACACACACATCACTCTTATTTTCATCCACTGAAACAAGATTTGTTATTTTTTTACATAATTCTTTCTTAGCGGTATCCTCTATCCCTTCAACCTGTTCCTGCATATCTTTATAGGACTTTGTGCCTTTATATATAGCCCTAAGCTTTGCTATTGCTGCATTTAAAGCCACTTTATTCTTCCCGATCTTGTCCTCGAGCTTCAATGCACAGATTTCTGCCGCTATTCTTCGTTTTAACTCTGCAAGCAGCAATTGATCAATGATTCCGGTCTTTTCACCATTGATTTCTTCGTCATCAATAATTTTTTTATCTGCCTTTGTTACAGTGACTTTGGCATCCTCTTTCGGTAAGCTCACAGCTATTTCGCCAAATCCCTCATACGTTCTTTCGCCAATAAACAGGTTTTGCATTTTCCCTATTTTTAAGCCTTTATCGGAATGTAATCTGAATACACTTCCTTTTCCGATTGCATTAATTACCGGTTTTCTTAATCCCCATGTAACATTAAAACCGCCGACCGTATTAAAACATAAAAAAGACTTTTCGATCATAAGCTCGGACTTTTCAACCCCAAGCCCCATAGCCAAATACTCTTTTAAAGTTTCGAGGTTTGTCGTAGGAACTCCGGACATGTTATATAAAATGGTATCAGCCACCATTTCAACTATAACATCGTTTACTATTTTATCGTTCTCCTCTTGGATACACCAAACCTTTTCAACCTTAACGTCAACCGCACCAAATTCACTTGATTTTCCATATCCCATACGCACGTTATTCAGAGTTCTTAATGCATGGATTATCTTTTCGGCATTATCTTTTCCGGCTAATATATATCCTCTGAAAGTCTGCCCGGGCGTAATACTTGCCAGCTGGTAGAAGCTCGAAGAGTCATTCCCCGTTGCTCTGCCGATCGACTTATCTTCCGGCCGCTGATGATGGTATGTAATCTGCGTATCCACACTTGTCACGCAGCCCCTGCCATCTATATAATCTATTCCGGCAGGGGACATCTGTTTTCCGGACATTTCATCTACGTAAAGCATATCAGTCAGTTCAAGCGATCCCTCATCATTATAAAAGGTATCCTTCTCTTTCTGCAGGGAAGCTCTTCCCGGGATACATCTGCCATTCCCGGTACTTATATAAGCATTTGATACAACAACATCTCCCGTTTCCATCATTCTGCCGTACTCGTCAGTTCCCAGCTTTCCCGCTATAAGTCCCAACATTTTGCTTCCGGCTATGTAATCCTGTGTTTCGGCCTGATTTCCCTGTGCCGACTTACATATCATTGCTGATTTCAGATAAATACTATATTCGATTTTATTTTTTTCGCCCAACTGCCAAGCAATCTCTGCGGGCTCTGGTTTTTTATCTTCACTGCTTGCTATCAGCGTGACATTCACCATTCCTAGGCCTCTGGTCCTGGATAATCCCATGTGTTTTACTATAGAAGCAGCTTTTTCCAGTACGTCCCTGTCCGCTTCCTCATAAACCACACAGTCCGCAACAAATTTTAAACCTTTCTTTATCACCCGGATTGTCCTAAGACTGTTTTCATCTGCTGTACCGCTGTCTATATCAACAGCTGTCTGTGTTCTGGTATAGGTAAATTGCTCAAGCACATTTTGGCTGCCTGCAAGTTTCTCATCAAATGCATTTAACTCTCTGACCATTAAATCATAATTGTCAATATATGCATTAGAAAGTGAAAAGGACACTGCGCCGGCCTCATATTGTTCCTGCGTAATAATTCCCATGTCCCGCAGTTCTAACTCAGCTTCTCTGATACAGCCTTTTATTCTTTTTGCAGGTATGTACGGTATTCCGTGAATATCATATACCACATCCATGTCCACAGTACTGTTATGCCCATCTCCGGAAGTCGTACACATATCACTCAGCAATTCTATTATAAGCTTCATATTCCGGTACCGTCCTTCCCGCCTTCGAATAAGCTTTCTTCATACAAATCCATTAATTCTACCGCATCATAACATACAGACCAACAGTCGTTATCTCCTGCGTTTTTCCGCAAACTGTCGACTGCTACGATATCATATCCTCTTGATTTAAGAAAACTGTCTAACTGTTTTATTTCATTTTCACCGGAGGATATCGCTTCTCTCAGTTGTTTAGCTTTACTCCGCGGCATAGTATTTACATATTTTGAATATGCAACAAAATCCCTGATATCGTACCTGTTACCATATTTTTTAAGTTCCGCACTGTCATTTTTCTGTTCTATATAATATGGTCTTGCAATAAACTTACCGCTGTATGATGTATAATGTTTCTCCCTGTAATCCTCCAGATGAGCTGCGCTTATATTTGTACAGATTTGAAAATCAATATAATTACCAATATTTCCATTACTGTCTTTGCCAATCTTTGCTCTCTTCTTCGCACTTTCGCAGCAGGCTTCCGCTACCTGATATGCATCCGAGAACGGAAAATGGCTGTTAAAAAAGGCAATTCCACCGCAGGCACTGTATCTATCCTCCGTATTTGTGCCGAAACTATCTATAAATTTCTTCACGGCAGGTATCGCCAGTTTCGGATTACATACAAAAGTAATATCATCTCCCGCAACTATTATCTTTCTATAACTCTGATGCTTCTGCTTTTTTATTACAGGAGCCTCGCGATCCATATATTCCGTCATCTTGCAAAATGCCGTTTCGAAAATTGTGGTTATAGACAATGACAAGGTTCGCATTGTACTGATTGCTTCAGGGTATCCGACGACACCACTCATTTCGCTTATGATTCGTTTTCCCATACTGTTTCCGTCAATATGGCATACTGCCAAAAGTGAGTTATCACCTTTTTTCGTAACCATATTATCAAAAACCTTCTCATCCTCGTTAGGCGGAAAAGCATCTGTTTTCAGTTTTGCTTCTGTGCATAATCCGCCCTTCTTGTCTTTAACGCTTATAGGAAATCCGGTGATGGAGTCAACTTCCATGAACGGTAATGCTCCTGTCAGCCGGGTCATTGGCATATAAGCCTTTACTTCCCGCATCTTTTGATTGATAGCAATATAATCTTCCGCATAAGATGCTGTCTTTTCTACTACTGCAACTGCAAGATTTAGTGAATACGTCTTTTCCATAACATATTTTGCCAAAAACTTATTCACCCGGCTGCAGATCTTACCCGTGCGAAAAAGTACGTAAGCATTTCCTCCGCCCACGAACATAACCTGCATAAAAACATCTGAATTATTAAGAAATTCCGTAGGATTGTCACATTTCCAGTCTGTCAGATATCTTTTCTGCTCGTCGACAGGCTGACTGCCAATAAAGTTTCTCAGTCCATCTGTTATTATATTTGCAACAATCACCGATGCTCCTATAATCTCTTTTGCTTTATTGCTTTTAAAAATATAGGCCTGTATCCCCCTGACATCATACATTGCCAATACTTCTTTATCCAAAAATTCTGTTTTCATGTAGCTGCCCCACCTTATCTCTCGAATCTTCTAAACTTTGTAAAATCAAAATAAGACTCTTTTTTATTTCCGCTGACAACGGCATCTCTTTCGCTGCATGCCGCGACGACCATTACACCTTTATCCATTAAAGCATTGATAATTCGAAAAGCCAGGGTAAATTCCCCCTGGCAAAGCACAACATATGGATCCTGTTCCATAACTATTTTGACAGTATTATCACCTAACTGCCTTATTTCCTCTTCCGAAGCAGTTGCGGGAACATCGGGAAAAGGTATATCTATTATGGTTCCGTATTCCTCTGCTGCTTTTCTCTGTTTGTCATCCCATTTATCCGACGGATGGTTCGTGAGATTAATAAATTTTCTATCTTGCATCTGCTTTCCTTTTAGCTTATCCCGGTCGTTTTTTCAATACCCTCTGACAAAATCTTTTTTACGTCCTTCGCGCCCGTTGCAATAACTATATTGTATGATTCTTCCATCTCTTTTATAATATTGTCATCTTTTGTATCTTGTTCATCATTAGCATGATTTACAAGATTTCTTACTATCTTTACAGCAAAATAATACTTCATAGCCTCAAATATGATAACATTTTGCTTAATGTCATTCTGCTTGTCAGCCGGAATCTTATTATTTTCAGGATTCATTATCCAAAGTACTTTCATTTTATTTGCATACGTGTTTTGCCGTTCTTCCCTATACTCTTTTAGCATATTTTTTATCTTATTATCCAAATTCTTTATATACTTATACAAAGTATTAGGTAAGTGTAAATCATTATTTATTCCCTTTATTCTCTCTGCATTTTCTTCAGAATAATTCTCTTTAATCTCTTTTATAATATTCGGAATCACATTTATATAATTTTCCGAATATTCGTCAACTTTCTTTTCATTATAAAAAGACTCTAATTTATCAGCCACCGAAGCTACTGTGAGTACAGCAGGCCCTTCTTTCTGTAAATCAGCTGATAGTGTTTCTATATCTGTTCTGAACTTTTCAAATTTACTTTTATCACCGTATTTCGCATAAATATTCGAAAACAGGTCAGTATAAAAAAACTGTGTTTTTCTGGAATTATCAGCATTATTTAATTCATCAGGCTTAAATTCGGCCAGGGAGCACAATTCTTCACCATATTTTTCAATATAGTATATAGGCATTTTCTCGGTGTATATCGTAAGCGCCTGCTGCAGCATTCCGTTATCAACGCACCATTTTATAAGTTCCGGATAGATCAGATACTTTTCATCTGCATAGTCTTCTTTTATAAACGGCATTTTATTCTCTATTGTGCCTAATAAAGTCTTAAAGATCTGGGAATACATACCGTTAACATCAGTCTTATTCTTAAAGGCATTCATTGCCTCGCTCAAAACATCAAGTGATCTTTCCAATCCTGACAATGCACACAAGCTCAATGTATCGGAGAAATCATTTATGGCATCGATCAAAGCTTTTATTTCAGTCTCACCCGTTCCGGCGTATAGCGTTGTCAATTGGGCAGCATTACCGGTATTTACGAACTCGCTTACCCCGTTGACAAGTTGGTACATATCATAAATATAGCCGATATCAAATATTTGATGCTTATATAAATTTGAGTATATTATTTTTCTTAATTCAACATCCAAAAATTCAAGATATCTGATAATAGATGTCATAAGAAAACTTACATCTCTGAATCCGCTGGTATAATCTATATAAATTGGTGTTTTTTCATTGTTGTATTCTTTCTTCCCTAAATTGTCACTTAACTGTTTATATATATGTAAAGCATAGTCACCTGTTTTTTCGTCTATTAGTGTCCCGTTTTCACCTACTCTAAAATCATAATAGATCGGACATATCTCAATCTTTCTGCCGGACTCACGTTTATTATTAATCGGTCCTATACAAGTATTTTTAAACCACTCATATGACGTATGACTTTCCCTGCCTATTTGTATTTGCGTTGCATATACCTCTTTTGAAACAACACAATATATTCTGTTTATTGGATTGTTATCATTTTCTGCGCAGTCTAATAAGCATTTAACGGGAGCATCTGATGTTTGAGTTCCTTTATAGGGTTCTTTTCTGTTTTCAAAGGTATAAGATTCTTCTTTACCGTTTGATTTATAAATCCCTAAAAATAACAATAATATTGAGTTTTTCATCGATATATATGGCCTCCCCATTGCTTATATTATATTGTCGTTTATCATATGCAAACCGATAACCTCTTTATTAGAATATCTCAAAGAATCAAATCTGTATATCATAATACTATCTTCATTTTCACGGCAATTCTGTTTTATTTCTTGTTTTAACTTATTCAATTTTGCCTCTGTTATTTTCCCTTCAAAAACAGACCTTTGTACATGAATCAAATATTTTCTGCAGATTTTCATTATCTTATTAGTACGCTTGACATTCACATCATATACAACAATAACAAACATTCATACCCTCTTTAAATATACTTATACGGTTTGTACTTTTCCTGCGTCTCATAATATTTTTTCAAATTCTGTATTTCACGTTTTATGATGTAGTCATAAGTCCGTGATTCACCATCGATATTTACTTTTTGAAAAATTTTGTTTTCAAATTCCTTGATAAATGTCTTTTTCCCGCTTTTGCTAAGATATATTCCCTCATTCTCAACTTCAATAAAATCTGATTTGTCCAGCTCATTCCGATTAACCAATGTAAAAATAGTCCTGTCCACAAGTATCGGTTTAAACAAATCAGCCAAATCCAAATTAAGGCTCTCCGGACGACTACCTGCCGCATGAACAATTCCTATTCGTATATCAAGGTTTGTCCTGTTTATTTCATTCGCTATTCGCTGATAAAGAAGCGTATTTCCAAAACTGATCATAGAATTTATAGGATCTTGTGGCGGTCTGCGGGTTCTTTTCTCAAACACAAAATCCGGATTATCCATAATTATATTAAAACTCTGATAATAGTATTGTCGCGCTCTTGCTTCTATCAGCATAAGTTCTGCTATACTCTTTGCTTCGTTCATCTGTTTAATGTACGCAGACATCATATCTACATATTCTTTTAATTGATTCGATAAATCAGTTTTTCTTCTCGCATAATATCTTATATTTGCTCGTATGTTTGATATACTCGCCATTTCTATTTTTCTTGCAAGTTCTAAACGATTGCTTTCAGAATCGTAAAGTCTCAACTGTTTAAGTTCTGTTTTAATACTTCTTCTATTGTTTTGTGGAACAAAGCTTCCAATCTTTTCACCATATTTATCTATAAAGCATAAACTAATTCCTGTATTATTTAAGAATTCATAAAATTTCCCCGTTATTATTACATTAGAATATACATAAAGTGCATCCGTAGTCTCTACCGGTATATATTTTTTCCCATCATTTCCATCAAATAAAATGTTAAAATCTCTCTTTGTAAGAATTCCATTATTGATAAGATGGTAATTTCCATCAACTCTTTGGATACCTGTAGTATACCAATCCCTATATACTGTTTTATAAGCTCTGTTTTCTTTTTTCACTACTACAGTATGGTTTTTCGTTTCAAACCTATACCCTAAATATTTACGATTAATCCCCTTAAACACGCCTGTTTTCTTTTGGTTCAAGGGAAGGTCTTCCTCCTCGGCTATGTGTTGTTTGATGTCATTAAGAGATACAATAGCTTCATCATAAGAGTTGCAATAAACATTTATGTCATCACCGAAACGGCAAAAACAGTACCCTTGCTTCTCCATATAATGATCTAATTCATCCAGGTAAATGTTACTTAATAATGGGCTTAACGGCCCACCCTGTAATATACCTGTATCTTTTTGAAATGTTATATGATCATCTAATATTGTACATTGAAGATACGAAATTATGAGCTTCCATACCATTTCATCGGTAATCACACTGCTTAATTTGTCCATTAAAATATGCTGATTAATATTGTCGAAAAAACTATGAATATCTATCTCTGCACACCATATATTTCCGTTTTCAAGATACTGTGCCGCCTGCTTTACTGCTTCCAACACACCTTTTCCATCTCTATATGCATATGAATAATTCGAAAAATTACTATCAAGATTTTTAGACATCACTTGAAACAAGGCTCTATAAATAAGCCTATCAACAGAATTCATCAAAGAAATTGTTCGATGTTTCCCCTTATAATTGACATTTTCAAATTGTTTCACCAATCCAATAGAATATTTACCATCTACTATTGCTTTTTTTACTTTTTCCCCATTTGCCTTCCAATACTCAGAAAGTTCTGAAAGTTTGACACCGTCAGCTCCGCAACTGTCCCTTTTGCTCAAAAGAGATTGCATCGCCTCATCAATGTTCTCGTCTGATACTATTTCATCGATTGTTATCCCCATACATATTTCCTCATCACTTGAAACAAATACCTATTAATACGATAGCACAATATTATTTTCATGTAAACCAAATAAAGTGAATTTCTTTTTGTTGTTTTGTCTTTGTGGGGCAATTTCTCATAGGTAATGTAAACCAACAAAAATCACGCCGAGATACGAAGCTTTAGATCTGGATGTGTCAATTCCTCATAGGTAATGTAAACCCTTATGCAATCAATTTTTAAATTGTCCATTGTTAATTCGTGTCAATTCCTCATAGGTAATGTAAACCTAGTTAAGTGACGTACTGGAATAAGGAGGACACAGAATATGACGTGTCAATTCCTCATAGGTAATGTAAACCAATTTTGGAGGAGGATTTGAACATGAGTAATAAAGATATTGATGTTTTGCATGTGTCAATTCCTCATAGGTAATGTAAACCCATAGAAATTCTATGAAAAAACGTAACTTTGTAATGACATTTGTTTTGTGTCAATTCCTCATAGGTAATGTAAACCACTAACGCATGGATGAACTATGTATCGGAGAAAATGATTCACATGTGTCAATTCCTCATAGGTAATGTAAACCCCAATTCATCGAATTGGAACTTTTATATATATAAGTTATACCCCATTTGTGTCAATTCCTCATAGGTAATGTAAACCTTGTTGGGGTTATCTCACGGATGGAACGAGAGACAGGTTTAAAAGTGTCAATTCCTCATAGGTAATGTAAACCAGAATTTTATAATTAAAACAGCAGTCACCATTTTCTTATTATTGTGTCAATTCCTCATAGGTAATGTAAACCAAGAATTATGGACGTATACGATGAACATAGAGAACAAATGTGTCAATTCCTCATAGGTAATGTAAACCAACTGAATTAATCAGTTCTTTAATTATAATACTCCCACAGAATCTCTTTTTCAAGCCCATATGGACTTGAGTTTCCGTAGTTTTATCTACAGTCACACATATTTTCATATATTGTCATAAACAACTTTCAAAAAATGCGTAAAATATAAGGAATCCCATTCCTTTTTGATGTAAAATTAAGTCACCACAACAAAACTGTACTAAAC
>JBNMHS010000003.1:0-81641 GCA_050872885.1 Acetatifactor sp. | reverse complement strand
GTATACAGCAGACTGAACACCAGCAACGTAGCTGCTGCCAGCGGGGTAAGTACCGTGGCAATACTGTTGCCGAACAATACTTCCAGGGTTGCTACCACACTTTCTTTTGCCATGAATCCGCTGATTAGGGAAGTGCAGATTCGCCAGTCGCCCAGTCCCAACGGCTTAAACAGCGGTACCAGCAGTCCGGAGATCATCGCCAGCATACTGTTCGCGGAATCCTCCACCAGATTCAGTTTCAGATCAAAGCTCTGCAGGAACCATACTACGATGGTCGCAATGAAGATCACAGTAAATGCCTTCTGCAAAAAGTCTTTTGCTTTCTCCCACAGCAGCTGTCCGACGTTCTTTGCTCCGGGCAGACGGTAATTCGGTAATTCCATAACAAACGGTACCGGCTCACCTTTGAACAAAGTTCCCCGATACAAAAATGCCACCAGAATGCCGATCACGATTCCCAGCAGATACAGTGCAGACATGATCAGTCCGCCTTTTCCCGGGAAAAATACGCTTACAAAGAAGGAATAGATCGGCAATTTTGCGGAGCAGCTCATAAACGGAGTAAGCAATATCGTCATCTTACGGTCTCTCTCACTGGTCAGTGTCCGGGTTGCCATAACAGCCGGAACGGTACAGCCGAAACCGATCAGCATCGGCACGATACTTCTTCCGGACAGACCGATCTTACGCAGCAGTTTATCCATGACAAATGCCACACGGGCAATATAGCCGCTGTCTTCCATCAGAGACAGGAAGAAGAACAAAGTCACCACGATCGGCAGAAAACTTAAGACGCTTCCCACGCCGGTAAAGATGCCGTCAATGACAAGACTGTGAACCGCACTGTTTACATGTGCCGCCGTCAGTGCCGCATCGGTCAGATCTGTCAGTTTTCCGATTCCCAGCTCCAAAAGTCCCTGCAGCCATGCACCAATCACGTTAAAGGTCAGATAAAATACCAGCACCATGATCACGATAAAACAAGGAATTGCGGTGTATTTTCCGGTGAGGATCCGGTCGATCTTCTCACTGCGGATCCGCTCCTTGCTCTCCTTCGGCTTGACTACCGTCTGCTCGCACAATCTCTCTATAAAATCAAAACGCATATCCGCGATTGCCGCACTTCTGTCCACGCCGCGCTCCGTCTCCATCTGGCAGACGATATGCTCCAGCATTTCCTGCTCGTTTTTATCCAATTGCAGCTTCTCCAGGATCAGGTGATCACCCTCGATTGCCTTATTTGCCGCAAAACGGACAGGGATCTTCGCTGCTTCCGCGTGGTCTTCAATCAAGTGGCAGACCGCATGAATACAGCGGTGTACCGATCCGTCGTGATCGTTTTTATCACAGAAATCCTGGCGCAGCGGACGCTCCTGATATTTTGCCACGTGCAGGGCATGACGAATCAATTCGTCGACACCCTCATTTTTCGCAGCGGAAATCGGGATCACGGGAACCCCTAAAAATGCCTCCATGGCATTCACGTCGATAGAACCGTGGTTGCCCGTCACTTCGTCCATCATGTTCAGCGCCACGACCATGGGAATATCCATCTCCAACAACTGCATGGTCAGGTACAGGTTACGCTCAATGTTGGTGGCATCTACGATATTGATGATCGCTCTGGGTTTTTCATACAGGATAAAATTACGGGACACGATTTCCTCGCTGCTGTAAGGAGACATGGAGTAAATGCCCGGCAGGTCAGTCACCAGCGTCTCCGGGTGACCTTTGATCGGACCATCCTTGCGGTCCACCGTAACACCGGGGAAGTTGCCCACATGCTGATTCGAACCGGTCAGCTGATTAAACAAAGTCGTCTTACCGCAGTTCTGATTTCCCGCCAGAGCAAAGGTCAGTGTCGTCCCCTCCGGCAGCGGATTTTCATCTTTTTTTGAATGATATTTTCCATCCTCACCAAGCCCCGGATGCGCCGCATCGGTCACGCGGTCAAGTCCTTTATGTTCCTTTGTTCTCTTCGCGATCGGTGCGATCTCGATCTGATCCGCCTCCGCCAGACGTAAGGTCAGTTCATAGCCGTGTACCTGCAATTCCATAGGATCCCCCATCGGTGCCAGCTTCACCACGGTCACTTCCGCGCCGGGGATCATACCCATATCCAGAAAATGCTGTCTGAGCTCCCCCTCGCCGCCTACGGTCTCGATCACAGCACTTTTTCCGATTTCCAATTCTTTCAGCGTCATCGTTTTCTTTTATCCTCTCATTCCTGTCGAATTCTGTTTCCTCAATTCTGCAATAAAAGTATTATAACTTATTTGCTATTGAAAATCAGTATCATTTTATAAATTACAATCACATTTAGCATTTTCTGCCATAATTTGATACTTTTCACTCTATTGTAAAGAAATGTATAGAAAATTATGTCAAAACGTATTACACTTATATTGATTGTATTGTTGCATATCTTGTAACTATTCAGTTCGTTCGCAAAATATATCTTTGATGTTTCGTTTCAACTCTGAGTAGTTACCCTATGTTTAAATTTCGGAGGGACCTATGGAGCAGGAAAAAAAGAATCAATATCGTTATACCGACAGTGCGGAGCGCAACCGCAGAATGAATCAGTTCTACATCATTGCCAGCTCTCTTCTGGCAGTCGTGTTCTTATTTTATCTGTGGTTAAAGCTTGTCAACCACAACATTTCACCGATCGTCACTTACGCTAATACCGTTTTGATCGGTATCTTCTGTGTCATCAACACAGTAACTCACCTGAAAAATAAGGTCACCAGATGGCTGAAGGTATTTGCCACTTTTGAGATCGGCATTGAATACCTGCTGGTCGGCTTGCAGACCGATGCCAGCTTTATCCACTACGCACTGATTGCAATCTTCATCTTACAGATTCCTTATTACGAGAAAAAATCTCTGAAAAAGACCGCGATTGGCATGTTCATTCTCTATCTCGTCGTCATGATCGTACAGGCCACAAAGGGAATCTACGGTCAGGATGTGAATGCGATCTGCGGTACGCTGCTGGTATTTTTAATCGGTATTATCATTCTGCAGACCGGCAATATTACTATTTTATTCAACAATGACGCTTTGGGCTCCTCCAAAGAAGAGCACGGCCGCGTAAAGCAGGTGCTGGACGGCGTGCTGGAAGTATCCCAGACTGTACATGATGAAACTACGAAAACCACAGAGCTCATGGATCACCTGGTACAGACCACGGAATCTGTTGCCAACAGTATGCAGGAGATTTCTGCAGCCACCAATATGACGGCTACCAGTATCGAAGAACAGAACCAGATGACTACCAGTATCCAGCAGGCGATTGAGCAGACCGGTCACGTTTCCGAGCAAATGGTTCAGATTGCGGAAGATTCCGCCGACAGTATTCGCAAGAATATGACCGCCATGGAAGAATTGAAACAGCAGTCCGCCATGATCAAAGATACCAACCACGCCGTTACCGATGCCATGACGAAGCTGCAGGAGAAGACAAAAGAAGTGGAAAATATCGCCGGCAGTATCATGGCAATCTCCGGTCAGACGAATCTCCTGGCGCTGAATGCTTCCATCGAAAGTGCCCGTGCCGGAGAAGCAGGCCGCGGGTTTGCCGTGGTAGCACAACAGATCCGCCTGTTGGCAGAACAGACCAAGAGCTTTACGGAAGAGATTACAAAGATTACCAATGACTTGAATACGAATGCCAATATGGTCGTAGAGACGATCAGCGGTTCCATCGAAGCCACCGAACAGCAGGGAGAAAAGATTCTCGCCGCTTCCGATGCTTTCCAGCAGCTGAACAAGAACATGGAAACGCTTGCTTCTCATGTAGAAGAGGTAAATCACCAGATCACCGGTCTTGCGACATCGAACAACAAGATCATGGAGAATATCTCCCAGTTGTCCGCCGTAACCGAAGAAGTGACCGCCAATGCAGAACAGGTGCATAACATGAGCCAGAGCAATCTGGGTTATGCCGAGCAGGTAAAGACAGCAGTAGAACGCATCCGTTCCACAACTGATGAAATGAAAACGCAGGAAGGTTAGCCTCCTGCGTTTTCTTTATTTCCTATTTTCACCGCTTCCCTCTTGATCTTCAGGTTTGCAACTTCCGGTTACTGCACATTCCGCTGCACTTATTTTCTTCAGACTGTTTTCTCCATCAGTTCCTCAAACTGCGCTCCGGTCAGTCTGTTCTCCTTAATCAGGGCATCTGCGATATTCTGAATCTTGTCTTTCGCCTGTATGATCACGGCAACTGTATTTTTCATCTCTGTTTTCAGGATTTCATTTACTTTTGCCACGTATTCGGATGCCATCGGGGATTGCAGGACCTCATCCTTGCGCAATACGATCAGCTGGTCTTCTTCCATTCCGTAGGTACAGAGAATTCTCCATGCCCATTCCGTTGCCTGCTGCAGATCGCTGGAAGCTCCGGTATTCAAGGATTTCTCCTTACCGAAAAATACCTGTTCCGCTGCCCGGCCGGCCAACGACGTTCTGATTCTTGCCAGAAGTTCTTCTCTGGTATATCCCGTTACCTCCTCCTGGTTCGCATGCTGCATGTAGCCACCGAAATTGCCGCGGGATTCTATGGTGATATAGGAAGGCTTGTCGCCACCGATATAGGACAGATATGCATGTCCTGTCTCGTGGATGGCCACTTCTCTGTAATACTCCGGTGTATGTTCTTTTTTCTCACCATATACATACTCTTCCAGAGCGGTAAGCAAGTCTCCGTCTGCCACGGTTCTGGCTTCCTTTATTGCATTTCGCAGTGCCAGATCGATCACATTCTGTAAGATTGCAAGGCTCTGTCCGGTCGTCCGCTCGGCAATGGACTGTGCCGTCTTTTCCGATATGGTATCTATGCCTTTTTTCTCAAGCATTTTTAAGATATAGGTCTTTCTTTCGCTTTCCTTCGGCAGATCCACATAGATTTTATTGTCAAAACGCCTAATCAGCGCGTCATCCAGCGAAGAGATGCCGTCCTGCTCCGCGCCCACACCATAGTTGGTCGCCGCGAGGACGAACACCGGCTTGGAATTGTCCCCGGAAGAGAATCCGTCCATTTCCGTCAACAGTGCATTCAGCATGCTCTCGGTCGTTGCGGCATTGTCGCCTCCCGTTCGCTTCTTGCCGATGGCATCGATTTCGTCGATAAAGATGATCGCCGGGGCATATTTTTTCGCCTTGGCAAAGATTCTCCGGATATTTGCCTCGCTCTCGCCGACAAACTTATTCTTGAATTCCGACGCGCTTGTCTGTAAAAATGTCACGTCTGACTCTCCCGCCATAGCTCTTGCCAGCATCGTCTTGCCGGTTCCGGGAGGGCCGTATAAGAGGACACCCTTGGGTGCTCTGCCGCCATTCATCAGGAAACGTTTGGGATTCTGCAGATAATTTACAAAGTACTGCAACTCTTCTTTCGCTTTTTCGGCACCGATCACATCCGCAAAACGAACCTTCGGTCTCTCCGCATCGGAAAGTATGGAGCCCCTACTATCAAGGTCAACAGCCATGCGTTTCTTCAGATCATAGAAAAGGATCTTTACTTTTCCTATTTCGTCTGTCAGTTCCTGCTTCGTATTAAAGTCAATGACCCAGCCTCTCTGCGAAAACGCCTGGCTCTCACGCTCCATATAGAGTTCATCCATAATCTGGCAAAACTCCCTGTGAAAGCTTGACAAATGTCTGGAATCGGCATGTGCCGTTCCGGCAGCGCCCTCCTGGAGGAAAGTCCTTCTGTCGACTTCCGAGAAATCTCTGTCCATTTCCAGCAAAAATACCGGAAGTCCGGTCTGTGTCTCCATCAGGGAATGGAACAGTTTCACACCATCCGTATTGTAATCGGAAATGCTGAGGATCGTCTCGTCATCACTTCCCGTTCCGAAAAACGGATCAATATAGACAGCCGCAATATCATTCTTCATGCATTCTTTTGCTTCGTCCAGTGTCGACGCTTCATGGATCTCGTACCTGCTGTCGGAGAAATCGGAGAACATGTTTTGATTACCGGAAAATACCAGAACCTCTGATTTTTCCTCACTTTTGAACAGACGTTTTAACTCAGGGTGGGTTCCTTTCCAATCGATATCGACCTGAATTTCCCTGATCTTGTTTCCGTCCACACTTTTATTTTCCAGCTGACGCAAAAGTTCATAGATCTCATTCTTGAAAAATCTGCCGCTCTGTCCCACAGCAACTCTGGCATCGATCTCGCCGCCGCGGTTATAGATGAACAATAGCGGCAATTCTTTCGCATAGGTAATCGTTACACCGTATTCTTTTTCCATGCCGGCGACGATTTTATCGAAATTGTCTTTTACCATTTCGGCAAGATGCCTTACCGACAAATGATTGAACATGACCGTGTTGCCGGAGGCGATCCGGGAACAGATCTCCGGCGGCAGGGCAGGTTCGCCATAGGCATTTTTTTCCTTCTGAATGGCATCGACCAGAACCTTCTCCGGAAGAGTTGTCAGATTCACACTTCTGTCCGCATATAATTCCTTACCGACGTTAGAAGTAAAAATAATGGTCGCGTCCTTAAAACTGGTGTCATCGTCTCTGTAAGCATTGTGAAGCTTACCGGCACCCAGGATCTGAAGGAACTGTCTGATCACATTCAGGTGTGCTTTCTCAACCTCATCGAAAATGAGCAGGCACTCCGGATTTTCCCGGACAAATTTTACCAGATTTCCCTCTTTGGCATTATTATAAATCGTCGGCGTACCGATCAGATTCTCATAGGACTGCGGTGTCGCATACTCACTCATGTTATATATTTTATGAGGAATATTCAGTGCATTTGCTGCCGTTTCGGCAAGCAGCGTCTTGCCGACTCCGGGAGGTCCGAAGAAAAAGAAATACGTCTTAGGGTGATTGCCTTTCTCGGTCTGTTTTAACAGTTCTCCCTGGTTATAGCCCTGCACGAACTTCACGATCGCCTGGTCCTGACCTTTGACCACATCCAGAAGTACGGCACTCAAATCACGGTATTTTCTGGATAGTTCCCCCAGGCTGCGGGGGGCATCTTCTTTTGCTGTTTCAGACGCATCGCTTGCTTCATCTCCCACCGTTTTCTGTGTTACTTCGCTCTTTGTCTGTGCTATAACCTTGCCTGGCCTTACAGGTTCCGAAGCAGTCTTCTTTGTCGATCTCGCTTCGGATCTGTTTGCAGTCGCTTCTGATGCAGTTTCCACTGCTTTTCTCTTCTCTGCACGTTCTTTATCACGCTCGGAAGCATATTTTTCCTTCAGTTCTGCCTGGAATGCGAACACTTGCTGAAGTCCGTTCCCCACTGTAAATACCGTCGCAAACGGAATGAAGGACTGTTCCAATGCTGCCTGCAGAATATCCCCGGAAGTTATATTTTTTTGTTCCGCATCAAGGAAAGTGTTGAATTTTTCTTCTTTTTGAACGACTTCTGCCTTCGGAATCAACGGCACAATAAGGGATAAGCCGGATTTGATCAGATTCAAATCCAGCTTATTCTCTGAAAACCATTTATGCGCCGCTTCTAAATCATCCATACAATCTTCCGTAACAAAACTCCGAACCTGCTTTTCATCCATACTCAGCAATTTAGCATATCCGTAAATTGCCGTCTCCGGGGCAGGTCCCGAGAACGCTCTGCAGAATTGCATTGCTACTCCATAAACCTGATTTTCTTTTGCTCTCATCGTTATGCCCACATTGCTTTCATGAAACTGGGGAATGCAGCTTCCACTACTTTGACCATACGCAGCATAAGTTCATAGCACTCAGGTCCGCAGCTGTCAAGCTGAATCACATCGTCATCTCTCGCATTCAACTGTCCGTTCTCGGTATCCAGGACAAATTTCACATGTGTATACTGATCATTACACTCATTCAGTACCTTATACATCGCATCATATTTGCTTTCCGGAACCTTGATAAAATTAACCCCTTCCAGATGTACATGAGAATCTGATTCATCAAAGTGAAAGAAAATATCAACCGATCCGCCTTCAAAGCTCCAGCCGGTTCTCAGTAAATCATCACGAAGCAGCTCGGGATGCGTACCCTCCGCCAAAAAATACTGTTCTACTACTTTTGCTGCCATACCTGCCATATTGTGTATCCTCCGTAGTTTATTTGGTAACCGTTCAGAGCCTAAGCAATTTTCATAAATTTGCGAATAGGATTCTGAATTGTTACTCTATATTTGTAAAAATATAATTACACCAAAGGTATTGTGTATACAATTGAAATGTTAGCACAAGCTTATCGCAATATCAACCAATTTTCGACATTTTATACCACTGGTTTCAACTTATTCTCTGTGTGCTTCTTTGTATTGATACATCATTTCATCCGCACGTTTCATTGCATCCTGCACATCGTCCTTTGTGGGATCAAATGCCGCATATCCACAGGATACCGTAGGCATCCATTCGTTGTCTTCCTTACGTTTCTCTAATTCTTTGCGAAAATCATCGGTTGCCCTGTCCACACGGTCCAGCGCTCTCGTCATGATCACACAGAATTCATCTCCGCCATACCGGAAACACATACCGTAATTCCCGTATGCCTTTCTAAGGCATTCCGCGACCTCCTCCAGACAGGTATCGCCGGTTGCATGCCCGTAGGTATCATTAATAGACTTAAATTTATCCACGTCAAAGAATAAAAGGATTGCTTTCTTGTTCAGCGTCTGCAGCGTATTTTCATACGCCCAGCGGTTCAAGGCTCCTGTGAGTCCATCGATCTGTAACAGCATATCCCCGTAGAACTTATACAGCATAATCGCACCGATCGAGATTGCCAGCCAGTCTACTTTGATGGCACTGTCGATTAGCTGTACGCTAATACAGCCCAGTACAAACAGCACCACCAGGAAGATGGAAATACCGTATTTTCCCTGGAATTGTCTGGAAATACCGGCTGCCCGCCCCACGAAATAAAAGATGCCTATCGCGTAAGCAGCCAGATAGATCACATACAGAGAGCCATGATGGTAGACATTCTCCGCATCTACATAGAAAATCGTTCCGGAGAAAGCAGACACGACCTCCAACACTACATTTCCGCATAAAATATAGAAAATCGTTGACTCCAATTTCGAATCGCTGAAACTTCGTCCACATAATAACCCTATAAACGGCGACAAACACAGTTCTACCGTCTTCACAAACGTATGTAACGGGATCAGAGACGGGCTTGCTCCGTTCAGCATGATTCCGCTCCATTCACAGGTCACGCCGATAATGATCAGCCCGAACAATACCGCCGATGCGCGACGCCTTTCCTCCGCCAACGCTATATTAAACTTCACAGATATTAACATGATCACCATGGAAAATACGACCATGGCTGCGACTGCAGTATAATATTTGTTCATTTGTGTATTCCTTTTTTCTTCTTGTTAGCGCTATTATAGACCGTGTTGCTTGGGAATTTCAATATGAAAAATATACAAATAGAAGGGGACTTTACCAAAAGTAAAATCTCCCTTCTATTTCAATTAAATAAGTCTCTCATTCCACTCTGCTTCCCAGAATCCGGTCAGCACCAGATCACCGTCCACGACCAGAGGTCTCTTTACCAACATTCCGTCCGTTGCGAGCAGTCGTAGCTGTTCCTCTTCCGTCATTGTAGGAAGCTTGTCTTTCAACTGCATATTCTTATAAATCAACCCACTGGTATTAAAGAATTTCTTTAAAGGCACTCCGCTTCTGCTCAGCCATTCCTTTAACTCTTCATAGGTTGGATTATCTTCTACAATATGACGATCTGTATAGATAATGTTGTGCTCATCCAGCCACTTTTTGGCCTTTTGGCAGGTGGAACATTTGGGGTATTCTATAAATAACATAATAGTAATCTCCTAAATTATTTTGAAAACATATCAAGATATTCTTGTGCCCTCTGCAATGAAATATTGAGTTTTTCCTGCAATCTGGTTAAAATTTCATCATCCGAGAGACCGAAATCATGTCCTGTTTCAATAATGCCTTTGGCCTCTCCTTTGGCCTCTCCCTCTGCCAATCCTTCTAATCTCGTCTCTTCAAATACAGTACACATATCCGCTTCTCCTTTCCGTTCTATCTTATTATAATCCATTTTGCAATTAGCTGCTCCCGCGACTGTCATAATTACATTTTTCTCTACCTTGTTCTCTCTGGCATAGTCTATTGCTCTTTGCCGTATTTCCTGCGATTTCCCGTTTTTATTAAGCAAAATTTCTAAAAGATTAAATAAATCTTTATTATCAATATTATGCAACTTGAGATTATTTTTTCTTGCTTCTACAAGATGTATTCTATAGTCGTTTACAAAATGCTCTATCTCTTGGGGAATATTAAGCATTCCATGTAAAGAGACAGCACCATCCCATTCTTTTTCTCCATAATATACAACTACCGTAATAACCGGTATAAATTTATCCGAGCTTTTCATTCTTGACAGATATTCATCTTCCGTCAAATCCTTTTTATCCTTATATTTAGCGGCATTTGCCTCATATTGCTTTTTATATGTTCCATAATCATATCCCATTACTCTCATTGGCATGGCATAATGAATCCGTTCTTGTCCTTCTATACCCAGTATAACAAATTCCACATCATATTGGGTAGATTTTTTTCTTATTTTGACATTGTCCCTTGATGCATCTATACTTTCAGCATATTCCCTATGTTCTAACACTGAAGATTCTTCTGTATCCATATCTTCCAATTCTTCAGGTTTTATTCTAGATGCTCCTTTAAACAATATCGCATTGAACAAGTCGGCAAAATGTTCCTTGTTTTGCCAATATTTTTTTACTACAATATCCGGTTTTATATTCTTTTTTGTCGCTTTCATATACTCTTTCACCTTTCCCCTCTTTTTTCATGTTTCGCATCTATTCTTATAAAATACATTATATATAATTAGTATCTTTATTTCAAGATATATTTATTATATAATTCTATTACGATTAAGTATACATCGGGAGAATAGAATATGAATCAGGTAGATTTTGAAAACTTAGGTCCACACATGAAAGACCTACGTACACAAATGCACCTCACCCAGGCAGATGTTGCTTCCGCACTTGATGTGACGCCGGGCTATATCTGCAATGTGGAGAACAACCGAACAGCAATGTCTCTGCGGATTTTAATGTATTATGCGAATTTGTTGGGAATTTCTCTGGATTCTCTCATAGGGCAGATTGACTCTGAATATCAGCCAACCGCCCTTGATCATGAACTTACTGATATGATTTCCAAAATGGACGTGGAAAGTAAGAAAAAATTATTGCAGACATTAAAAATATGGGAAAGCTAAATCACAATACCATTACAATGATCGATTTCATGCTGAATGATCTGTGCTGTCCAACCGGAATATTGGCCATGCTGCTTTTTGAAATCCCGGTCAAGATAATCGACTTCAATCTCTTGATATCTCGTGCAGGGGCGGACACCCTCCAGTGACAGGCAGCCTTCCTCAGTCTGATATGGGGAAGCTTTCTTCGTGATTACCGGATTGATCATCGGGAATTGAAACGGGCCTGCTGCCACTACAATGATATTCTTCTTAACGCCGATCATATTTGCCGCCATACCGACACAATGATCTAAATTTGCCCGGAGCGTATCAAGCAGATCCGTCACCACCTGCTTGTCTGCTTCCGTTGCATCCATGGATTTCTGGGCTAAAAGCAGTGGATCATGTACTATTTTCTTTACCATTTGTTCCATCCTCCAAACGTCTGTATTGGTATGTCGTCAATATTCCTTCGTTATCTCTTCCTCTATTCCATACATAATTTTAAACTGCTCAATATCTGCCGGATTTTTGATCAGCATTACCTCTTCTATTCTGCCTGTATGAATATCTTTGAATCCCGCAACCTGCTCACCGGTACAGATACTTGCTTTGATGATAGGTTTCTTGTTTTCCTTATCATAGGAATTTGAGGTTGTTTTCTTCTTAAAAAATACCATTTTGATTACCTGATTTTCTAAAATTAAAGCAACGGGTATTCTTCATACTAATCATCAACTCATTTCGAGTATTCTCTTTACTTCCTGCTGCAATCCATCACTGAAATCGGACAAATCTTCATATGTAATTACCCTTAATTTTATTAGACGAACAATATCCCATATTGCCTCCGATTTACTCATTTCCATGATAACACCCGGATGACGTTTATCTTCTTTGATCCGCTTTTCCAGTCCCCAGAATTTCTCTGATGCATGTTTTGTATCATCATTCAGAAATTTTACGTAATCCCTAACAAGACCTTCCATATAATTTTCCTGCCAATCTGACAGTCTTTCTCGAAATAATTTCCAATCTTTTTTACTTATATCCACAATTGCTTTCTCCCTAGTCCCATGCCATTTCCGATAAACACAAAAAATCTTTAAGTACTACATCATTAGCAGTTCTGAAAACAAGAACTTTTACTTTCTACCGCAACACTTTTTATACTTCTTTCCTGAACCGCATGGACATGGATCATTCGGATATATTTTCTTTTCCATACTTACAGCCTTTCCATCTAATCCATTTGGATAAAGTGATGTCTCAATAGTATCCGCATTACCTTCTAAATCAACAGGTATCCCCATCTCTTTTAATTGTGGTGCTACATCTCTCAGCATTGCAGCTGCTTGAGAACTTCCCGGCACAATTGTAGGTATTCCGCCGGCTAAATCTCTTCCAATCAACTCATTTGGTTTATGACCTCTGTTTTCTTTCATTCTCGTGTTATTATGAGCTTCCATAAGCAATCCCACAAACTCATTCATTTGCTTTTCACTCTTAAATACCACATCTGCATCTGATATTTTATTAATCACATCTGCCGGAGATTCTCCCTCGTAGCTATTCGCCCATACCTGTAGACACCACGAGACGGCCTGTTCATATGGTAAATCCAGTTTTCGCATAAAAAATGTTTGTAATTTTTTATATGCCAATGAACTTTCTTCATATCCTATTCTACAAATTTCTTCAATCTGCAGTACCGATGGTATATAAAAATCTTTATCCATCTGGCTATTCAACAGAGCTTCCAATTCATCATTCTCCAGTATAGGTATATGTACCAATAATCCTTTTGAAGAATAAATCGGATCATCCTTCGGCCAATCTTGTAATCCCAAGTTTTTCATCGGAAAAATACACGATTCCAAGATATCTATAGGCATTTCCCATAGCATGGCAATCATTTCATCTATGGTATCCTTAACCTTTAATTTGTATAACTCATAGATAACTTCCACCGGAGCAATTCCGTAATAGTTTATAAAGAAGTGCACACATTTCATCATCCATCCTTTTTTGCATTGATCTGCTCTAAAGGCTTCGTCATCAATCATCTTGAAAACAGCAGCTACCTCTTCAAACACACAGAATCTGTCAGATATTTCCTCAAAAGCACCCAGCCAGTACATATGCAGCTGCATACTATCCTTTTTCAAATACGAAGCAATCTTATCAAATGTGCCTTGCAAATCTGTTCTCTTTCTTATATCCATACTTTGAATTTGGAAAAGCTATGTGTGGTTCAAATGTAAAATATTTTACATCACTAAGTTTCTGTATATTACCCTTTTCAATATAAACTCTATCTCCTTTGTCTTTCACAATCGAATGTCCTAAATTCCCCATAAAATCAAGATTGATAAATCCGTTTTTTACTATAAAATCATTCATATGATAATAAAGTTCTTCAAATGTTGTCTCTTTCGTAGCAAATCGCAATAATTCCTCATGCAGCTTTTCTTCCATTTGCAAGCCACTTTTCCACTCTGAGTTTTCAATCTGTGCCACATCCTCTACAACCTTACCATTTTCCACTATAATAGTCCTTGCAAAATCACCCCAAATATTCCCTGTCTGTGGACTTAAATCAATAGTAATAATGTCGTCTATATCTATAACTCTATCAGATGTTACATATTGCTTGCCTGATACCGATATAGTAGTTTCATCACCTGCAAATACAAATGCGCCAACATCCCAATACCAAAAAGAATCTGCCCCTAACTCTAACATTTTTTCTTCACATAGTTTTCGGATTTCAAGCAAATTAATTTCTGGTTTTATAACTTTCTTTATGTATTCTATAGTTTGCTTTGCTGCCAACTGAATTTTGCTGTAAGTTTGTCTTTCAATCTGCAAATACTTCTCTATCAGTTTAGGCTGTATCAACGGATACGTCCAATTATCTGGCAACTCATCCATGAGAACAACCTTTTCCATCTCACTATGAAGTTCTTTTGCAAATTCCGATATCTCTGCAAAATAAAGTCCTCCAAACGATTCTTCCCCCGTATCGTTCACTCTGGTCTTTCCTATAACCGAATATACACATACTGGCTTAATATCAAACTTAATAGCTCCTGTTTCCTCCTGTAGCTCCCTTTTAGCTGTTTCAAGAATGTTTTCGCCTGCTTCTCTGTGTCCTCCCGGCACTTCAAATGTGTCTCTTTCTTTATGCTTACAAAATACCCATTTCCCATTACTCTGTGAAATAATTACCGCAAATTTCAACAATGAATCGTCTATTGAATCATAAAATTTCACTTCCAACATATTCTTCTTCCTCCACTGAAATCTCTATAATTATATTTGCCTTGAAACAAAGTGTACAATTTCTTTCCCCGGCTCAAGAATATATGGTATCAACTCCAAAGGATATACCTTAGTACCTTTCTTTAAATCCTCTAGCGGAACCCAACAGAAATCTAAATCAATTCTCTCATTATCCAGCTCATCATATCCATGAAATACTCCATCCAAAGGAATACCATCATCTACTAAGTGAACATTATAATAAAGGCAAATCTGATGGCATGGTCTCTTACCCCATGGAAAATATATTTCACCAATTGCCAGTAAATTATCTACCTCAATCTTAGCATGAATCTCTTCTTCAAATTCTCTTTTTAGCGTTTCCATACTTGTTTCCATCGCTACTACATGTCCGCCAATAATTGCATAATCATCATTTTTCGGACGCTGTAATAAAATTTTCCCATTGTGTGTCAATATGCCACCAACCCTATACGAAAATACGAAATCATCATTCTTAAATAAAATATCCACTTAACCGCCTCCAATCATTAAATTAAAATACATATCTCATTATGCATTGCATTACTCCGCCCACAAATAGAGTCAAAGTAGAGCCATTTGATAAAACAAATGCCGGAAGCCCGCATAAATACAGGCTTTCGGCATTTTAATCCGTTATTCGAACTCTGCTCTTAATTCATATTTTTCTTGTCTTTTGATAGCTTTTTTCTATCTCATTATACATAAAAATAGCTCTTTTTCCACTCTATCTATATGGTTCCAAAACTTATTAGAACCAAATTAGAACCACGACCCTTCAATAGAACCAGAATTCTTCTAAGTAGTACTAGGTCTAATTATCTAGCATATCTAACAGCATCTGATAATGTCTCTGTCCAATATGTCTGCCTGCACGCTGCAAACCGGAAACGCATTCCTTTACTTCATCTGAAGTGAGTTCGTGTTCCTCATATGCAGCCATGAGGACACCAATAGTTCCCATGATTCTGAATCCCATTTCGTTGGAAACTGCTCTGCCCTTGGCTTCATCCATAAGTAATAAATCAGCCTTCATTTCATCGGTAAGGACAATAGCCTCACTTTCACCTTGATCTAGACCCGTAGCACGTTTTAATATACTGACTGATTCTGCATTTTTTACAGGATGAACCTTAATGAAATCCTTCTGCCGCAACTGCTCCGCTTCCATGCTAAAACGCTCATCTACAGTCAGTTCTTCATATACTGCCTGTGGTATGAGTACATTTCCAAATAGCTTTTTCAACAAATCCAGACGTTCTATTTTCAGCAAAGAGATTAACGGGGTTGTATCCGATACAACAATCATACCATTGACTCCTTTTTAAGCTGACGAAATGTTTCCAACTCCGCATCCAAGTCATCCATTGTCATATCAAAATAGGAATAGCCTAATTTGTCATATATATCGATAAGCTCCGATTTTCTTATTCCCAAAATTTCTGCCGCTCTTCCATGGGATATGGTCTGATTTGCTATATACGGATATAATAAAAGTGCATTTCTGGTGAGTTCCGTTTCGGCATTCGTCTCCGCCAGATATTTTTTCATTCCAGCAGGCACTTTAATGGTTACAGTTTCTGTCACTACCATATTATCACACCCTTTCCTAATACTTGTTGAAATTTCTATACCTACAGTTATATTATACTCATAAATTCTTAGTTCATCAATCATTTTCCGTTTTCTCCCGTATAATCTTATCTTGAGTTCCCGATTCCAACAGAGCTTTTCTACAATCCTCAAGCATTTTTTCTTTTTGCTCCAATCGGCTAACATCATCTTTCTCTTTACCAAATAAATATGCTGCACCGTCCAAAATATCTACTAATGTGATGGCAGTTGCTAAAAAATCCTCTTTCATTTGCTTATACCCAGCCTCCGATAAAGCAAAATTGCCAGACTGTAATTGTCTGGCAACTTCCCTTAACGTTATGTGCAGTTCCTTTACTTCGTCTACTATTCTTTGAACATTTTCTTTTTTCCCAACGACTGTGATATTAGCATATATACAGCTTCTGGTAATGAAATCCTTTTTTAACAAGCCACTTTCCTTAACTCGTTCCTCAATTATAGCCTTCTGCCATGCGTTGGGTCTAAATGCAATCGTAGATTCTTTATGCTGTCCCGGCATATTTGTCCTTCTCCTTTAATCGTCATTTTTCTTGTCCATCAATTTATCAAGTTCCTCTGCCAATTTTCGCGACTGATCAGGATACAAATGCGAATATGTAGACAACGTTGTCTGTACTTTTTCATGTCCTAATCTGTCCGCAACCAAGTTAGGTTGCATTCCCAACTCAGAAATCAATAGGCTTGCATGGCTATGTCTAAGATCATGAATTCGAATTTTCTTAACACCAGACAATTCTGTTCCTCTGAGCATCTCGTGTTCAAAATATGACTTTGTTGTATTAAACAATCTATCTTTTGGCAAAATTCCATACAGTTTGCCTACATAGTCTTTTAATTCTTCCACAAGGAAATCTGGAAGAGTAATTATACGCTTGCTTTTCTCCGTCTTTGGTGCTGTAATTACATCTCTCCCATTGATCCTTTGATATGATTTATTTATGCTCAATGTTTTCAATTCATCATTAAAATCCTCTACATTCAATGCCAACAATTCACCTATACGGCATCCAGTCCAGTACAGCGTAAGAAATCCATAATATGACAACGGCTTATCCTTCACACAGTCTAGAAAACAGTTAAATTCTTCCAATGTCCAGAATTTCATTTCATCTGCCTTCCCTTTTCCAATCGTACCTGCCTGATTGCATGGATTTCTTGGCAAATCATAGTATTTTTGCGCATAGTTAAAAATTGCTGCCAACTGGTTGTTCACAGTCCTTAAATATGTCTGGGAATATCCTTTCTTCATAAGCTGGTTCTGCCACTCTCGGATATCTGCTGCTTTTATATCAGCAATCTTTCTTTTTCCAAAATATGGAAGTATCTTTAGTTCCACAATATAGTCCTTGCTTCTTAATGTGTTTTCACGTAAACGCTGTCTCATATCATTACGATACAGTTCCCAAAATGCTTCAAAATCCATGTCCAAATTATGTGACTGTTGCACAATAAAAGACTGTGCCCACGCTTCTGCTTCTTTTTTGGTTTTAAAGTTACGTTTGTGCTTTTTTACATTTATCCCACGATAATCTTTGTAATAAAATTGCACATCCCACAGCCCTTTTTCATTCTTTTTAACTGTCATACGCCTACATCCTTTCCGAATATCCCCAAGAGCACTTCCATGCTCTTGGGGATCAAAATCACTCTACCATGCCATAATACTTTTTCGCAAAAAACTTTTTAGGCACTTTTCCAGCCATAACTATGTAACCCATGTTTCCGAGTTCTTGATTCAACTCCTTAATAATCCGATAAGCCATAGCTCTGCTTACTCCCAGAATATCTTGAATCTCTTTTGCTGTATAATACAAACACTGCATACTAGTCCTCCTTAATTGCTCCTACTGTTAGTCTTTTTCTCTATATTCGTGTTTCTATTACAAAGAATAGGACGATTAGGCTGTTGACTTAAGACCGGGTTACATTGAAAAATAATCTTTTTCATTTTCTTTTCCTGAACCGACACTAATCTAAGCCTTTCTGTCACCTCATTACACCCCTCTATTTTATGTGGTCCTTTCAATAGGAACTGTCCTACAGGAAGTTTACTCAAAAGATCTTTTAATACATTTTGTTTGTCTGCCAAATACTCCAGCTCTCTTGCCACCTTTCCTGCCTCCTCTTCTGTCATACGAAAATATATCTGGAACCCTCCCTGCTTGATTTGATTTATTACAGCATCACTAAACTTTCCTTGTAAAAACTGCGTCGCAAGAACCATATAAATGCCATATTTCTGTCCTTCTGTGAGACATTTTCCAATAATAGATCTCTGCTGGCATTCTAGGTTTTGAAATTCATCCACAAATATGAATACCTTTTTACCTTCATATTTATATCTGAATTGCACTTTTTTTAGCTCAAAGAGATTATATATAATTAATTGGCTCACCATACAACCAGACCAATCTTCACATCCTGCCAGATCCCATATAATGCTCTTTTCTGCTAAAGTCTTGGCCACCGAATCGTTCACACAGAAAAAAATCTCAGGCAATTCCAGAATACAATCAAATCTATCATATAGTTTTTGTGCTTCCAATACACTATCTTGTTTCTTTAACCCCTCCTTTAAATCTGCTAACGAAAATCCACATGGTTTCTCTTTTGACAAATACTTCATAATCGTCTTTACTACCTCAACCATTTTCCCAGAAGAATAGCCCAGTGTCGTCACTAAATACCTAGCACATCCTTGGAGACTTTCCTGCGAAGGGAAGTATAGTTTTATACCTGTTGCCACATTAATTGACTCCTGTATACCTATCCGCTTTTTATCGTTCTCGCTCCACTTATCTCCCAAGTCAATCAAATGTACAACTGTGTTTCTTTTTATTAAATCTGCACCGTAAAGTGACATAAAATATGTTTTTCCCATACGGGATTTTCCAGCAATCAACATCGATAGTTCCTCTCTATTCAAGTCAAGTGTGACTCTCTTTTTTTTACACATTAAAAAGTCCATATTCATATCCTCTACCTTCTTTCATAAAGTGTTAGTCCATATGTCTCGTCCCAAAAATCTCTTTTTACAGCCAATACTGACCGGTATAATTTATCTCCGTTCTGGGTAATCGCAATATCTGTCTGAAATTCACGATTATGATTACCATTGCTACGATACATTTTTATAAATCCTTGTTCTGCCAGTTCTTGTTTAATCATACATAAGATTTTCAAGTCGATATTGTTTGTTTTGCATAATGTATCAATTACAGTACTCTGAAAGTAGTAATAATCATCGTCGTATAATACCATAACAGCATCATCAAGCCTCTCTGTTTTTCTGCGATCCTGATACACTAATTGCTTGCATGATAGCACTGCGCTGTGAAACACATCCAGAAGGCGGCCATGCTGCATACCCTCTTGCCTCAACATTTCTTGCTGACCTTTTTTCAAAAAATCTATGAGTTCTGCGCTATCTTCGACAAGAACTCTTCCGATAACCTCACTCACAATCTGATATATTGTTTTCGGTGTTTCTTCAGCGTCTTTTTGTTCTTTCTCAAATAGCTTTTCAATCATTACTCCGCTTTCTTCAATCTCATCAATCACCCAGCTTTGTATCGAATCAAATAACAATTCTAATTCACTTTTGTTTACCCTATCTGTATCTACTACTATGCACTCAGAGAGTGGTATCTCAAAAGACAATTTACTCATACATATAACAAAAGGGATTTTAATGCTATGCCCTTCGATGTACCCCGATTGTTTCCAACTATAGATTTCTTTAATCCGATTCACAGCAGAACGATTACTTGCATTATTTACATTAAATATTGCAACATCATTCTTCATTATCTTTATTTTATTGCGTGTCTCGTTTAGCCGGTCAGAATCTAAATTTATAATGTTATATCCATTTGAGGAAACGCTCAATAAATCTCTAGCCATTTGTAACGATCTGCTTCCATACAACAGGATAAATTTGTGCATTATCAGTCCTTCACATAGATCTCCCAATAACGCTATCAAACGAACATTTAGCAAAACACTAGCAATATCATCCTTGTTTCTCTCAATCATCTGTCGTATCTTGCAAACGTCATATTTCACATAGCGAAGTTGGAATTGCTTGATTCGCTGATTTTTATAAATATCCAAGCCTTTCATTCGGTTTCCGGCATAAAACTTGATAGATTCGCAACAATATTTCCAACCAGGGGAATCCGGAAGTTGCAATGTTTCGGCTTCATCATACATTTTGCAACACTTTCCCCAGATCCACTTCCATGCGGCAGTACTCTCTTGTGTTCCGACTCTCATAGTATCGTAATTGTGTAAGATGGTCTTTTTCAGTTTCGTGGATGATGATAATAGATCAGTATCATATAATTCACTTTTCCTTTCCTTTCCGTTGCTGACAATAACAATTTGAAATAGGTTCTGCTGACTATCGTCCCGAACATACTTGTTGATTCCTTTCACAGAACAATCAAAAACTACTATTGCATTTAATTGTATCCTGTCATTCACACAACTGATTTCATATGTTTTCTTTTTTAGACTGTCTCTGTATCGTATCTCCTTCATACGCAAGTTATATTTTAATATTTGTCTCTGTTCATATCGATAATCATCTATTGTCATACATGAATTGACGTTAGCTTGTTGCGGCATCGCTGTCCCTCCGTAATTTAATGCCGAGTATTGGTTCTGACCATAGTTCCTGTTTTGCTGCTCGCTCATTTTTTCTCCTTTCCCCGTTTGTAAGAAAATTCTCAGATATTTTTGTTATAATTTGTCCGGACGTTTTACCTTTTTACAGCACTATATCCATACAAATTTTCTTGCAAACGGGATGTTTTTGTTTTCTTTACGTATTATACTGCCCACATTAGCGATTACAATCTACTCAAATACTTTCAATTTTGAGTTTCTTACTCCAGTTTTATGGTATAATATATACGATTTTTTGATGAATTACATATATTCGTAATTGCTTATGATATATCATCTACAAAATACTCAAAAAGAAACTCAGGTATTTTCCTGTGTTTTTAGAAAGGACTCACCATGCAATCAAAGGAAAAAATACTCCTAACAGATCAAATGCGAACGCGAATGAAAGAACTACAAGCTAATCCGCCAAAAAATACTAACCTATCAGGCAAGAAACGATTAAAAGATTCTGACATTGCCGCAGCAATCGGAATATCCGTTAATAAATACAAGAATATCGTAAATCCAGATCATAATAAAACTGTCGAATCTTCCATATTACGTCATCTAGCACAATTTTACGACTGCTCTTATGACTATCTTCTTGGTCTTTCCGATGATATAGAACTCGACAGGAATGGTCACCGCCTTATTCATCCCATTTCAGAGAATGAGTTTGAAAAAGAAATTATGGAAGTGAATAAATTCTTATCCTCAAATCGTTCAACTTTGCATATTCTCTATATCATGCTTATTGAATTTCCTGCCGATTTACGCGCGCATATTCTGTCAGCCTTAGACAGCTACTCTAAAATAATACAAATAACTACTTTTATTGGTCGAAAGGATTCTATGAATTCTGATAAATTTAACTATATTTGGAATATCCTTAAAGAAGACAGACCTGAATTAACACAACTTGCAATAGATTTAGCACAGGCAGATTACGATTTTGGGAAAAAAAGATATAATAAAGCACTTGAGCAATATTTGAAAATTATATATTATGCTTCTCCTTCAACAGCCTCTGTTGCTGACAAAGCGGTAGATAAAGTAACACATTTACACAAAAAATGGAAAAGCTTTCCAAAGGAATTATCTTCCTTGGTTAAGCAATCTTTTCCCATATTAAAATCAGAAAAGTATCTTCTAGCAACTGATATAGCCAAGCAAACAGACACTATACTATGTGAATATTTTAAGACTCATAACATTGAATATATAAACCGGAAAGAATATTTTGAATCTTTTTATTAGGCTAAGTGATACTTAAGCTCTCGCTTATACTTATAATAGCTTCCTTTTGCTATCCCTATCATTCGAATACATTCTGCATCCGTCAGTGAGCCACCGAAGTCTCTGGAAAATTTCTTTATTTGCTCTTTTGCCCAAACACTCTTTTTCGTTTCCCAAGTGGCTCCTGTACGTTGTCCAATCTGCTTACCATTTAATCTAGCTGTTTCTATTCCCTCTTTGGTTCTTTGGTGCAAATCATCTACTTCTTTCTGTGCCTGCTCAAAAGCAAGACGAATTTGCTCTCTCGCCAATTCCATCAAATAGCGATTAATACCTTCCAATATAAAATCTACCTTTTCCCCTGTTAATTTTATCTGCCTAGACATTGCCAGCTTATATGTATCCGTATTTATATGCGGCTCTTTTAAGAAAACAAGAGAAATATCCTTGTAGTAAAGCTGCTCATATAGTTTAAATCCTTCTTCCGCATTACGGCTCATTCTGCTCACTGAATCAAATATGATTTTGTCTCCTGCTTCTATTTTTGCGAGAATTTTGTCCAGTTCCTTTCTCCCTTGAAATTTAGTTCCCGTGTATACCTCTCTGACAATAATTGCTTTCGGATATACTTTTTGAATATTCCTGACCTGTCTCTCTATATTCTGTTTACCTGTCGATATTCGGCAGTACCCATATTCCCTGTTCATATTCTCTCCTCTAATACCAAAATTAACGACCATCATTTTCAATACGTTTTTTTCTTTTCATTTTGTATAGAAAAGCATATTTTTTGATACTATTCTTTACAACGTCAAATTTGAACTCCTATCGGGCTATCCCAACACTCATCTGTCGCACTAATTCTAATGCCAGCGTCAGCAGACCAATCAATATTGCTTTCAAAATCTTCTTCATGCTTGTTGTCCTTTCCAAAAAATAATTTCAAACAAAAGAATGCGCGACTTCGCTAACATTCTATTCTCATGAAGTAAAGGGCTTAGAAGATAATTCTTTTTTATCTTTCTAAGCCCTATTCTTTATGCCGGTATTTTTATTCTTCCTTCTCCTCCATCCCAGATATAGCAATGGTTTTCTAACCGTTCTTCTTTTGCAACAACCTCCTGATTTACTTGCTCTATCATGTCATTTATTTTCTCAGTTTCCATGTCCAGTTCTATGGGAACTAAAAGAATTTCATGAACTGATGACGGAATAATATATGCAGACATCCCATTCATTTTTTCTTTCAATAATTCTGTATACAAAAGTCCCGCAGCGCCATGCTTCTTACTAAAATTCGTCAGTATATATATTTTTCCTGTTTCGCACAAAGAATCTTTATCGTCTGGTAGCTCTAAATCGCATATTTCATGTAATAAATCCCGCAAACAATACCCATCCTGTTTCATATTTTCTATAGCCCGGCTATGTAGCTCTGTTTTTGTAATTTTGTATACCCGGAGCATTTCTTTTGTTACTTTGCAACTTAAAACCCGATTATTTTCAGTCCATCGAATTTCGTAAATAACTGCCAGATCAAGAAAGTCCGAATACAATAACCTGTTCAAAAGCTCCATATTATCAGTCTTTGAAATCAAAACGGGATAAATATTATTTTTTGCTTTTTCCCATTCCATAATGATTTCGACCAATGGCTCTCCTCCTCTCTCTTTTTCTCGCAGTTCTACAATACGACCTACATATTCCTGAATATCATCGCCATATCTTTCATACTCTTCATAGACTGGTTTCAAGTATATAATTGGGGCAGTTTTCTCCGGTTCATCCGAAAATCGAATGAGTACTGCTTCTTTACGCTCTCCATTATTCTTCAGTATTTCTTCTATCGTAACTACTGCATCCTTACCGTAATATTTTGACAATTCGTCAGTAATCCCTTTCTTAAATTCCTCATATTCCATTTTCCTTATGCCACCTTTCCTTTAGATTTCTTTAATCCCCTCATTGCACTTTGATAAATTTCCTGAGTCATTTCCTCTACTCTGCCAATTTGGTATCTGGATAAAACGGTATCTAATGCAACTCCGGTTCTTTCAAGTTCCTTGTCCATCTGTTTAACCTGTACGTCTGTCAACCGCTCATTATTTTTTCTGTCACTTTCCATCATATTTCGTGCCAATGAATATACTTTGTTTCCGCTTTGATTTACAATGACCAGTTCAGATATTTCCCGCTGTTCGTTGTATGCAATAGCCTTTACTGAAAATTTATCGTAACAATTGTATTTCCCGTTTTTTTCCTGTATATGGCATTTCTGCGCTGATATCCAGATAAAGGGAGCTGTATAGAGCTCCCGTCCAATTCCAATCCCGACACAGGCTCTCTTAAAACTATCCGATGCCTGTCCCTTTTCTTTTTCAGTATAACTTTCCGTTCCTACATCCTGCTTGGAGATCCATTGCTGTTTCTCAGAATCCCAAATTTCTACAGTACAATACAAATTTCCATTAATGCTTTGATGTGTTCGTTTCCACCCAAAACATCCAAATGTTTCATCCAGAATTTTCATATCCGCTCTGGCATCCTTGTACAGCAATAATGACAGCCCTTTTTCACTGATAGTTCCAATCCTACAGTCAATCTCGTCTGCATTTAGCAATCTGATGTCCGCATTACTCATATCTTTTCCCTTCCTTCCAAAAATGCAATTGTAAATTGCTCTTACGCTACAGTAAGTCTCCGATAACTGTTCTGCATTAAATAATTACTATATAGCTCTGGTTGCTCTTCCTTCAGCTTCTTTGTATCAACAGTACTTTTCACAATCTGTTTCCAGCTAATACACTTATTCCCGACACGTCCTACCTCTGCTTCCTTCATATAATTTTTTATCTGATTAGCGGTTGAATTTTTAGCATTTTCGACTTCTTTCAGTTGCTTAGCCAATCGCTCATATTCCTCACATATAGCTATTGCCTCCTGTGGCAAATCTATGGTTTTACCATTTGATACAGCATATTTTTGATTTAAATATTCTGTCGTTGCATCCGAACCATCCGGAATCGGTTCTACTCCACCAATTACATTGTGCTTCCAAAAATGGTTTTCCATGGCTATAATTTTGGCAATCATAGTTACATCTCTTTCAATCACATGATATACAAAATGATTACCACCAATGAGTGCTGCAATATATGTCTTTTGAGCTCCCGTCACCGCCATATAATGCTGTACCTACAATATATACCCTGCTGGCACTCCATTTTCCCATGTTTCTGCCTTATACTGGGATGCCGTCTTGGCTTCAAAAATGGCGGTTTCTCCATTATCGTTAATAACACCATCGAGATCTGCATACATAAACGGAAATTCTTCACTTTGCAGTAACATATGTTTCTGTCGAACCTTTAATCCTGTTCTTTCAACAAATTCTTTTCGTACAATCGGTTCCAGCAGTGTTCCAAAATGTGTATACTCATTGTCTGTTTCCTCTGGAGATATCTGTCCTGTCTTTTCCAACCAAAGTTGGTGCAAAGAACGATATGGATTAATTCCAGCTATAACCGATACATCTGATCCGCCTATTCCTCCTGTCCGGTACTTTAACCACTCTTCTCTACTTAGATTATTTGTCTTTACTACCACTCTCATTATCTATCCACCCTTTCAAAAAGGCAGGTATTTCTACCTGCCTACGCTACCTGCATCATGCGATACGCTTTATCAATTAATGGATTTCCTTCAATTGTCCTTCCAAAGATATTTTCTCTGTAATTTACCGTTTTTCGCAAAGGTTCTCCGTGTGTTGCAAAATCGGACACGGCATTTATAAACCGATATGCATTCTTTCCCACTTCATTCAAATCCGGTGCATCATAATATCTGCTTCTCAAATCTGTACGCAACTTTGTAATATTACGGATTTGCTGACTGGAATTATCCTCATCCATTGGAAGTAACAGTTCAATGTATGATTCTACTTCACTGTCTAACAGTTTTTTCTTTCTTAACTCCTCAAACTCCTTTCCTAATTCCTGCATATATTTTTCTGCCATAAATAATGTATCCTTCGCATCTTTCATTTTTTCCTTAATATCTCCCGTATGTATCATAGCAAATGTTCTTTCTGCCGTTTTCAGGGCAAGATTCAAAGTATTATTACATACCACTCTAATTGGAGTAATCGCCACTTTCACGGAACCTGATCCATCATGTGTATTACTAAATACCAAATATGGACTAATCCTTTCTCCTCCAATAATGTACTCCTGGGGTAAGTGTGCCAAAAGCCATATCTTCCTTCCGTCCTGAAGCGCCCCTGCTGTTTCATATCTGACACCCTCTCCCAGTAACTCATCCGTAAATGCAAAGGCTTCCGTATTCTGTATCACCTTGTACCTGTCTGTGACCACACCCAGAACTTTTCTGTCCGTGTTTCGGATATTCGCTTTATATCCCGGTATTATTTCATTGAATTGTGTTCGTACTTCTTCTTGTTCTACTTTCCAATCCAATCCAGCTAAATGCAACGCATCTTCTGATGTTGGTGATTCCGCCACCAATGTTCCTAACCCATGCCATGGTTTTTCTCTGGTATAAAACATAGTTTCCACACAAGCTGCCATCTTTTTTCCTCCTCTACTCTTGATCTTTTTTTGTTTCACTCGTTTCGCTACGGTCTCTGAAAATTTCTTCTACTACTACAGTCAGAGCACTTAATACTGCCTTTAATATCCGTTCCATTTTTCCTCCACATCATGTATCAATACCTGTATTTCTGTTGCCTTTCTTCCTCACATAAAAATCACCTCTTCTCAAGACATATTTTGATACACTCTAACCAAAAGAAGGATATACGCTTATGCATATATCCCTTTTATCATATATAATCATTTCATTCTATTTTTACATATTGAACAAACTCCTTTTATTGCGCCCAAAAAAATAGAGCCTACCAGATTTCTCCGGTAGGCTCAGGTACTTATCATTTTTTCTGCTTTTGCTCTAAGATAAATAAATTTTCTAATCCACAATGGTTCCTGTTCTATATTGTCCACTATTTTTTTGATTCTGCGTTTTCCCGTCCGCCTGTCCATTATAGCAAGCATATATAAAAAATAGTCCTTTCCAGATAAACAATCATCAATATTTGCTTCATTCAAATAGATATGCACTCTCCTCATAACATCGTCGACATACATATGCCCCGATCCCTTCATTGCCTTCTCCAAAGCTACTTTGTCCAATTCACGAGTTGCTAATTCCCAATATGCCTTATTAGGCTGCTTTTTTTGTTGCTGTTCTATCATTTCACTCAAAATTATCATTTTTTCTGCATGACCTCGCGGATCAGATGCAAACCAGCATTCTTTGTCAACAAATATTGAGAATACTGGCATTTCTTCCCAATGTAACGATTTTATACTTGTAAAAACTTCAAACTGATATCTCACTCTGCCAGATAAGCACGGTGCAAGTCTATTCTCCAGTTCCGATCGTGTTTTTGTCCACATATTTCTTCCCTTCCTCGTTTGTTTTTATCTTAATGAAGCCCACCAGATTTCTCCGATGGGCTCCAATTCAATTTATTACCTATTTATCCTGTGTGATTCAATCCTCTCTACAAACGTTCTGATTTCTTCTTTACTATAAGTCTTATTGTTTTCATTTCTGTAATTCCAAAGATAATAGGATAGCATATCATGTTTCACAACAGGAACAGGGCTATTTTCTGCTCCCTCGATAATTGTCTTACTATTTGCAATGCATAGCAAATCATGAATTTCAACTTTCCCAACAATTGCTTCCAGTACACGATGATGTCTCATCAATTGAGCAGTGGGATTTTCTTCTCCTACAATACTTCCGTCTAACTTATGTCTGATCCAGTTTCCCTGCTTGTCTATTACAATCTTTCCTGCATAATTCTTAGTTTCTATTGAAAAAACACCCTGGGGAGATACCACAATATGGTCAAACTCTTGCTTTTCATCCGCTATTTCATCACAATGCAGTATAATCCCATCTCGCTTGTCTATTACAACAAAATCTTCTGGAAGCCATTTAAGCGCATATTCTACATCTTCTTCTCCTTTTTTCCCAGCCTGCTTCATTTGTTCCTCGTCATTAGTGGTTTTGTTTTGATGTAATAATGCACATGCTTGTTTAAACAAACCATCATAGACTATTTTTATCTTCTCATATTCTTCTGTAGTTAACAATTTTCTTAATTCTGAATAGTATGTCCATTGATTTTCTATTCTATTCCAAATAGTATATTGTTCCTTTAATTTATCAATCTCCTCATAGGGTTTCATCGGAAACTTATTATCACGAATGTCCTTTGATAAAATACATTGTTCTGAATAGTTATAATTATCTTTTAACTGTAACGTTTTTTTATTAAAATCGAAGTCTGTAGAAAAATGGTAAAATCCACAAAATTCCCATACATTTATGTCCAAACTACTTAATGGTACTAAAATATTTTTAATGTACTCAAAATCTATTCCCGAATGAATCTTAAAATATCTATCTTTTTCAGTTTGAGTACGCAATTTTTTCCATGTATTAAAAATACTAATCTTCGCTACGTTTTCATCACCGTTTGTATATTTTTTACACCGTTCCAATACATACTCTAAGTCTGATAAGGATTTAAACAAATAGTACTTTTTACCATCCATATCAAATAATTCTATATAAGATACCTTCAATTTATTGTTCACAGCATTAGCATTTATGAAGGCTGCGTTTTCAATCCCTTCTTTTATTCCCCATGCACCAATACTATTTCTTAAATTTTCAAATTTATCCTTGCCCTTTACTCTCGTTATTTCCACATCATACATATTCACTTTTCTGCAAAGAATTAAATTCACATCTCCAAATATACTTGATAAAGTCATATTCGCACCTCCCTGTCTCTATAAGTTTACCACACTATCTATAGTTGTTCAAGCTACGTTATTTACAAGTACGTTATTTTAACCACACAAAATTCTTATAATAAACAAAAACGAGAAGGTGCAGACATGGTAAAATTACGTGTGGAAGAGATACTGAAAGAACAGGGTAAAACAAGATATTGGTTAAATAAACGTATGGAAATGCACTATGTTTCCTTCAAAAATATGATTGAAAATAACACAACCTCCATACGCTTTGAAACTCTCGATAAGCTCAGCACTCTGCTAGATGTTCCGATAGGCGATCTTTTTGAAAAAACGGATGATTCCGTGGATAATTAGAAGCGGTCAGATATTTTCTGCCGCTTTCTCATTCCTTGATATTATTTTGCCGAATATCTTTTCTAAACATAAGCCAGTTCATCCGGATGTCAGTGCTAACACCATAAAACGCATCGTCTACTTCCTGACCATCATTATAAACAGCCTTAGCCCATTCAAATGCTCCATAAAAACTGTCAAATTTCTTACTAATGGGTCTTGAAAGAAAATCTCTGTTTTTCTGCATTCTGTTATAATCATCATATACTCCAAACCCATTACTACCTGCGATACCATAGTACATTGTTCCATCCTCCAATCTTTTTTACTGAGCTTCCATGTTATTTTCAAAATATATAGGTGCTACAACGCTTTGAGCCATTAAAATATACTTGTTCAGTATTGAATTAAACAGCCGTTGTCTCTCCTGCATTTCCTTTTTGGTAGTATGAAACTTCCTACCATCTCTGTAATTGATACTATTCACAGCGAAGTGAATATGCCATTTTCCCTGATGATGTATTGCAAAAACTACTTGATATCCCTGTTCAAAATACCATCTGGCACAATCTCTTGCCACTCCAAGCAATAAATTATATCCAAAATTCAGTGCCATTACTTCTTCATTTGTCAATGATAAAAGCTCATGACACATCCTCCTTCCTTTACGTTTATCAATATCATAAACATTCTGTACATATACAAACTCCTGAATAATGTCTACCGCTGGTAAATTATATCCGCATCCCATTGCTTCGTATGTCATTAGAGAATTTTTCTGTTTTTCATTTACCCTTTGTCTCGTTATATCGTAAATCACATTTGCAACAGCATTTCTGTTCTTGTAATTGCGGTTCTGCCTTCTATAATCGCTTGTACATTCAGTAGAATTTTCAATAGGCCATATCAGTATTGCCATTGTGCCACCTGCTCTTTCAAAACTTCATTTACATTGTCCTCAACACACGTATTCTTTGTTTTCTGTGCCAATTCATTAAGTCTTTGAGTACTTTCAACCAAACTTCTCGCCTTTTCCCTAATGGTCTGCTTTTTCTCCGTTCTTTGCTTTCTACAACATTCTCTTATATAGCTGCTATCAGCCCTATGATTATCTCCAAACAATTTAACTGCTCTTTGGTGCAGAACTGCATATTCCTTTTCTGTTTTAAATTCAATCTGAACTACTTTGCGGAATTTATTTCCTTGAGATATTTTACTCATTTTTTCGAATCTCCTAATGACTATTTTTATTTTACAGAAATTGAGAATCCGTGATGTTTTTGCTCTCATAATATTTGCAAAAACATCACGGATTAAATACGCAAAACCACAGGGGATTAGGTAATCTTAATAAAGTGCTTCGCTTTCTGCCATACTCCTTCATCAAATATCACCTCCTTTTACCAGACATTTTTATGCATTATTTACTTTTATGTTATATAAAAATATTTTTCTACATTGAGCATTCTTTTTAACATCACGTTAAAACAAATACACATAACCCTTTACTAAAGGAGGTAACTTAATGACAAATACAGTAAACAGTGATGACATTACCACTTTATACTCCGTGGAAGAGGCAGCTAACATTTTGCAACTGGGGCTTTCTTCCACATATGCTCTATTGAAAACTGGAAAGCTGAAAGGTTTTAAAATTGGAAAGGTTTGGAAGATTTCCAGATTAGCTATTCAAGACTACATTCTTACAGAAAGCAAATTATCTTCATTCTGAAACATACGAGAAAATTTCAATTATTCCAGAACTCTCTTTATTTAGAACCAGAATAGAACCAAGACGACAAAAGAAGAGCCGTAACCCCAGTAAATTCAAGGGGTTACGGCTCTCAAGTGTCTACTCGAACTCAATCGTTCCGGGCGGCTTACTGGTAATGTCATACATTACCCTGTTCACATGACTCACCTCGTTGATAATTCTGCTGGTCACTTTCTGCAGTACCTCATAAGGGATCTGTGCGCTCTCAGCGGTCATGAAGTCGATGGTCTTCACAGCTCTCAGTGCAATCGCATAATCATAGGTTCTCTCATCCCCCATGACGCCTACGGATCTCATGTTGGTCAGGGCTGCGAAATACTGGTTGATCTCGCGGTCCAGGCCTGCATTGGCGATTTCCTCGCGGTAGATGGCATCTGCATCCTGTACGATTTTGACCTTCTCGGCGGTTACTTCGCCGATGATACGGATACCCAGTCCGGGGCCGGGGAACGGCTGACGGAATACCAGATGCTCGGGGATGCCAAGCTCCAGCCCAACCTTACGAACCTCATCCTTGAGCAGATTACGCAGAGGCTCGATGATCTCCTTGAAATCTACATAGTCAGGCAGACCGCCTACATTGTGGTGGGACTTGATGACTGCGGATTCTCCGCCCAGTCCACTCTCTACCACATCTGGATAGATGGTTCCCTGTACCAGGAAGTCCACGGCACCGATCTTCTTGGCTTCTTCCTCGAAGACACGGATGAATTCCTCACCGATGATCTTTCTCTTATGCTCCGGCTCGGATACACCGGCTAATTTACTATAGAAACGCTCCTGCGCATTTACACGGATGAAATGCAGGTCGTAATTGCCATTCGGTCCGAATACTGCTTCTACTTCATCGCCTTCATTCTTACGGAGCAGGCCGTGATCTACGAAGACACAGGTCAACTGCTCGCCGACTGCCTTGGACAACAGTACTGCTGCCACGGAGGAATCCACGCCGCCGGACAATGCACAGAGCACCTTACCATTGCCAACCTTCTCACGGATTGCTTTGATAGATTCTTCCACGAAGGAATCCATCTTCCAGTCACCGCAGCAACCACAGATATTTCTCACGAAATTGTACAACATCTTGGAGCCTTCTACAGTATGCAGTACTTCCGGGTGGAACTGGATCGCATACAATCCACGTTCTACGCACTCCGCTGCTGCCACGGGGCAGTTCGCTGTGGTTGCCACCGCACGGAAGTCGGGAGCCAGCTTAGAGATATAGTCAAAATGGCTCATCCAGCAGATCGTATTCTCGGATACATCGGAAAACAGTTTGGAACTGCGGTCTACCTTCACCTCAGTCTTGCCGTATTCCCGAACGGCTGCACGCTCTACCTTGCCACCCAGTACATGCGTCATCAGCTGTGCGCCGTAGCAGAGTCCCAATACCGGAACTCCTAAGTTGAACAGTTCCTCGGAGCAGGTTGCCGCACCGGGTTCATAGCAGCTTGCGGGGCCGCCGGTCAGGATGATTCCCTTGGGGTTCATCGCTTTTATCTTATGCAAGTCTGTCTTGTAAGAGTAGATTTCGCAATATACGTTGCATTCTCTGACTCTTCTGGCTACCAGCTGGTTGTACTGTCCGCCAAAATCAATGACAACGACCAGTTCTTTTTCCATGATTGTCCTCCCGTGTATTTAATATTCACATAACAAACAGTCCTGTGAATTTGTCCATTACATCTTATTATATGGTAAGGCTCATAGGAAGTCAAAATATTTCTGAAAAACGATCTTCCGATGAAGCATTGTAACATTATTATGGTCGATTTCATGTATGCAGATAAGAGGTCTCTCCCTACTTTGCAAGTTCTTCCAATTTTCCAAAAGTATACCCCATCTCTTCCCATTTTGTCAGAAGTTCATCCAGGATCTCCCCATTCGTCTTCGAAGTATTATGTAACAGCACCACCGCACCCGGATGGATGCGTCCTGTCAGTTTGGACAGGGCTTCCTCATGGTCAGGCTGCGCATCCACGTTCCAGTCCACATACGCTAAACTCCAGAAAAACGTGGAATATCCCAGATCTTTTGCCATCTGCAGATTTTCCTCACTGTACTTTCCCTGCGGCGGACGGTAATACATCGCCATCTCCGTACCTGTGGTCTCTTTGAAAAGTGCTCTCACATCATCCATTTCTTTCTGAAAAACGGCCGGATCCGAGATCTTCGACATATCATAATGATGATAGGTATGATTTCCCACCGTATGCCCTTCCTCCACCATACGCTTCACGATCTCCGGTGCAGACTCCAAGAAATGCCCTACCACAAAAAAGGTTGCCGGCGCATTGTGTTTTTTCAGCGCATCCAGGATGACGGGACTGTTCCCGTTCTCATAGCCACAATCGAATGTGAGATAAATCTTTTTCTCCCCGGCATCTCCCACATAATACGCATTGTATTCCTTTAACTGATCTGCTGATGCCGTGCCGGTCGGCTGCGTCCCTTCCGCGCCGAAGCCCAGTCCCCAGTTCTCTGCCTGCAGAACTGCAGCAGTATCCAGCACCACGCCTGCCGTCTCCCTTGCCTTCATCGCATGCTTCACATGCAATCCATAACCAATGGCTCCGATACTTCTCCCCAGCAAAAAAGCGCATACAAAAAGAAGCAGCATCCAGAGTATTTTTTCGTGTTCCCCGAAAAAACGTTTCATGTGGTCTCTCCTCTCAGAACTATCCGATACTACTGTATGCCGTTCTTCTCTCCGGCATACCCACATGCTCTTTTTTCTGCTTCTTTTATAATTAGCAACTGTACCATCTGCACCGGTTCAGCATCATTACATACCAAACGTTTCCTTACGCTATTCGCTGTTTCACCTTCCGCACGGCAACAACTCTTCCTACGATCACAGCCACCCAGAACAGCAGGCTTACCGCTTCTGCCACACGCCAGTACCACATACCGGAATACCTCACTTGTACCGTTCCCTGATAGCCTGCCGGCAGAATTGCCCGGACATGTCCGTTTTCACCCTTTGTGATCAGGAACTTTTCTCCGGTTGCCACGTCCTTGGCATGATATCCCTTATACAACAGCATCGGCAGATCAATATAATAATCTCCCGGATCTGCAGCAGTTGTCACCGTTGTCAGCGTATCAAGATTCTCTTTTTCAAAGTTCTCGATGCTGACACCTTCCGCTGCCCACGCATCATGGTAATAGAAATTCCACTCTACATCCAACGGCAGATATTCTGCTCCCAGGATTCCTGAATGTCCCATAGAAGACATAGAATACAATCGCCATGCTCCCTCTCTGGTCTGCAACAGATCGTTAGTCTGGAACATGGAAAAGAAAATACATACTCCGCACATTGCAATTAAAAATGCGTTTCTGACAACCCCTTCTTTTCTCCGAAGTGCCCAGTAGCCTGCCGTACATGCCACCATTGTCATGGCAATCGTTGCAATGGTCGTCAGACGGGTCGGGAACTGGATCATGGTCGTCAACAGTTCCAGTACGGAGTTCATATCTTTTAATGCATTCCAGGGGAAATAGTAAGTGCTTACCAATATTGCTACTGTTCCCAGGATAAAAGCAATCATTGCCGCTTTATCGTGTGCTCTGTCCTTATCCTGTTCCTGCCTGCGGATCGCAAAATATACAATAATCCCCAGAAGTGCCGCCACACCCACATAAATGGGCTCTGTTCCCAACATTCCGTATTCCTGGAACCGGGAATTGTCACCGGCATTCTGCATAGTAAAAAATATCTGCGATCCCAGAATTCCTCTGTCCTGAATATAGACTCCGGTATTGTTGGAATAGCGGTACTGATCCGCCAGCATCATATCCAGCATAGGCAACAGGAACCAGATATTGGCCAGTACCGTACCCACAACGACTTTCACCAGTTCTGCAAAGGTTCTCTTACGAAATACCTTCCGGATACACAACAGGCAAAGAAGGATCGTAAAAGCTCCTGCGATCTCGCAGCTCAGTACATGGCTCTGAATAATACCGGAAAATCCCAGCACCGGCAGCAGCCAGTAATGCCGATATTCCTTTTTCTCCGTATCTTCTGTGAAGATCATATAAAACCCGTAGCACAACAGCGGCAGGAATATCATTGCCGTGTACTCTCCCACTGCGCTGCGGTTGTAAATATTATAAACACGGTAAGGAGCCAGTGTGTACAGCATACTGCCGAACATACCGGTCATGCGGTCACGGAAGATTCCCTTGAAACTGATATAGGCGATCACAGCCGTTGCAAGATTCACAAGGAAAATATAACTGCCGTAGGACACACTCATAGGGAATCCGATCAGTCTGAGGATAGCCGGAATCGTCAGGAACGTGTCACAGTAAAACAACGAATTGGCATATCCATGCCCGTACAGCCACATGGGCTCGACTCTGGCAGGGAAAATGCCCTGTGCCAGGCTCTGCGACAGAAATTCAATTCGCAGTATATGAAATCCCAGGTCTGCACCCACCATAATATAATCCACAAACACCGGCAGCGAGGACAAAATCGCCAGTGCCGGAATTCCAAAATATACCAGCTTTTTCTCTAACGGCAGAGTATGCTTTCCCATGTAGACATACAGCATCACAAGAAAATCCACAATACCTGACAATAGCAGCGTGATTACAAAGAGCATTCTTGCAGCCCCTGCCGTCCGGACCAGTCTGATATCATGGATCGTAAGCTTTCCCACACCGTAATAATCCACTGTCAGATACACCTGGTCAGCATCCAGCTTACCGGTTACATAAATCTGGCAGAAATTCTCTTTGCCGCCGGAATACAGGGATAATTCATCCGCCAGCAACTCGTGATATATTCCGCCGTTATCATGGATGTTTATTTTATTGTCTCCATTATCTTCTGCATCATAGCTTACATAGTAGCAATAAACTCCGGGCTTCATGGAAAATCCTTCCATCGTCAGCCATGTTCCGCTGATTCCACCGGAGCTGTCAATGGAATACCCTGTTTCATCCCGAACGGTACCGTCTGCAGCGGTCACCTGCATATCTGCCAGGGACGCGATTTCCCGGTCCCCACGTAAGCTGCCGATCAAAAACACCACCAGCAATACAGCCTCCAGAAGTAACAGCACACGGAACTTTTTATTTTTCATAATTTCAGATTGTCTCCACAGATTCATTCGTTATGCTGCCTCCTTCCGGGCATCGGTTTTCTGCTTTTTTGACCGGTTGATCATGCAATACCCCAGGATCACCAACAGGCTGCATACACTCAAAGCCACTGCGATCCATTCTGTTTTTCCGCTTGCCGCACTCAGCTGTAGCTGCGGTGCTTCCATAAGAACGACATCCGCCAGGTCTTCGCTTTCACGCACCCATAGCGGTGCCCTGTTCAGAAGCAGACCGTCGACAAGATATTGCGCACCCACAAACGCTACGGCTACGACCGCAATTTCCAAAATCTTCGCCGCTTTTGCGGATTTATTCTGTTCGTAAAATCCGATCAGATAGCAGCCCAGCATGACGAAACCGCAAATAGCCGGAAGCATGAAGATCACCGGAGACTGCATACTGAAAGTCAGCACCTGAAATACGGCGTTGCCGCGCAAAAGATCCCAGGGAAAACTTCCCAGACTGAGCAGCACTCCCACTCCTGCGAACCAAAGCATTCCTCTTACCATTCTTTCTTTTTGTTTTTTATGATCTCCCGGTCGCAGTTGTCCGCTGAACACCAGCCACAGGAACAGAAACAGCAATGCCATGATTGCCGGTCCGATCCCGACTGCCGCACTGTCATGGAATCCTTTTTCCCGATAATCGTAAGTAGCTCCCGGCTGTGAGAATATCATGAGATAATGCAGCAGGAAAGCTCCTTTCTCCTGAAAAGGACGGCTTCCCACAAATTTTACCACATCGCGATATGCGATCAGATATCTGGCCAGCGGCAGGAGATACCATAAATTCACTATCAGGGTGGCTGCTGCCGCCTTTGCCAGTGTCAGGATCCCTTTTCTGTCCAGCATTCTCTTTCGTTCATAGATACATACGAATGCAAGCAGGAACATTCCTATCAGCAATACTGCAAACGAAGCCTGCAAAAGCAATGTTATCCCCACCGTAAGAAGCAGCCACTGCGGGATTTTTTTGTTCCCCTTTTCCGGTCTGTCTGCCGCAAACAGCAGCACCAGAGGTAAAAAGGCATATCCCAATGCTTCCCCGATGGCAGCCCTTCCGTATAAAGTATCCAGATACCAGGGCGTCCAGCAATATAACATACTTCCGAAGATCCCAAGTTTATTGTCATGAAAGATCTCACGGAATGCTGTATAAGATACACCGACCGTAGCCGCACATATGCACACAAGAAACGCACGATAGACTTCTTCTATCGGCAATCCCAGTTTCCTCAGAATTGCCGGTAATACCCAGAACAGATTCCCGTCTAAGCCGGCCGTTCCGTGCTCGTACTGCCAGTTCACGGGCATCGCGATCTGAAAGATACCCTCATTCAGATGATTTTTCAATTCCTCGATACGAACCAGCTGGTAAGGAACTTCCGAAGAATTCAGGCAATAGTTCGTAAACAGGGGCAGTGCCGCTACCAGAAAAATTCCAAGCAGGCACCAGAAGTTCTTATCTTCTCCCTGCGTCATCTCTTTTTCTTTTTTCTTCATGCTTGTTTCCTCTCCTGTTTCTTTTCCAGTATCACACCGGCTGCCAATGCAATAAAGCTCAGTACACTGACGATTTCTGCTGCTCTCCAGTACCGTGGGCTGTAAAATGCCACACGAATCGTTCCCTCATATCCTGCCGGAACTTCTACACATACTGCAAAATTATCACTGGTAGTGATGGTAAGCTCCTGTCCGGATGCTTTGTCATAGGCACGATAACCATAGTAATACAATAACGGGAGTTCTACAGTTTCTGCACTGTCACCCCGATTCCGGCAGTTCATCTCTATCACTATACCATCTTTTTTATAATCTGTGATTTCCACATTTTCCCCGGCATACGGATCGTGGGTCCAGAACAGAGACGGATCCGCGCCGTACGGAAGATATTCCGCACCGGCTATGTAGCCGCTGCCCATTCCCTTCTCGTCATAGATCCTGTATACATTCGCCGTCTGCACCATATCATTCATTAAATACATACCGCTGCAGATCGTCATCACGATCATACCGGCAAAATAGAGCTGCAGCCCTTTCGTTTCATACGCCCCCTTGATCTCTTTGGCTACTACACCCGCCAGCAGCACTATGCACAGTGTTGCGATCGTCAGAAAACGGTTGGGGAACTGAATGCTGGATACCAGCGTTGCAGTGACCGCATTGATACTCTGAATTTTGTCCCAGGGGAACACCGTCAGCGTCATCCACAGGGATAAAAAAGCAAAGGCTCCTGCAATTTTACCCAGTGCCTTTTCTTCCTTACGAAGGTGGGTCGTCTTTCGGAAAAAGAGCATGCCGCACCAGAGGATCAGCGTCACTACAAGTGCAATTCCGAGTCCCATAGGCTGGCTGTCCGCCATACCGTTATCCGAATAGAAGACGTTATCCCCGTTGCGGAAAAACGTAAACAATAAATGTGCGGGATACAAGCCTCTGTACTGGATGGTTCTGCCGGATACATGTTGGATCACAAAATCTCCGCGCAGCATATAATCCGCAAAGGGCACCAGGAACCATGCACTCAGAAGCACACTGTAGATCACTGTTTTTGCCAAAGACAGAAACGTCTGCTTGCGGAACACCCTTTTCAGCAGGATCAGACACAATAATATTGTAAAAGCTCCTACCTGCTCTCCGGTCAACAGATGAGACTGTACCAGTCCCGTAAATCCTGCGGTAAGCGGGATCCATGAGAAACGGTACTCCTTATCTGCCGTGTCCTGCGTAAATACACGATAAAATCCATAGGCGATCAGCGGAAGGAACAGGATGCCGAAAGTCTCTCCCAAAGATCCGCAGATAAAAGTCTTGGAGATACGATATACGGACAGGGTATACAATATCGTACACAGCAATCCGATATAACGGTCTTCGAAAATCTTCCTGAAGCTGTAATACGCGATCAGGATCGTCAATGCATTAATAAACAGAATAAATAAACGGTAACTTGTGATATATGAGAAACCGGTCAAACGGATCAGCGCTCCCACATAGATCAATGTTTCTCCATAAAATATAGACGACGCATAACCATATCCCTGCTGCCACTCCGGAGCAATTCTCACCGGGAACTGTCCCGACAGGATTCCGTCCTTCACGCCCATCATACGCAGCATATGATATCCCAGATCACCGCTGGAGAGTATCATATCCTGCATCAGCGGCAGCGAACTGAATAACAAAAGCAGCGCCAGTCCGAAATGGATTCCTTTCCGCTCAATACTAATCCCATACGTTTTGTCATACTGCGCATACAGATATACAAGGTCTGCCAGCAGTGAGAAAAACAAAATAAGGCACAGCAAAATTGCCGCCAGTCCGTTGGTCTCCCGGATAGTCAGCCCGTTTATCGTATAGCTACCCTCTCCGCCATAGGTAACGGTCACCCGGAGATGATCTGATTTCTGCAGTAACCATATCCGGAAGTCTGTTTCATGCAATCCCTGATAAAAATGTTCTCCGCTGCTTCGAAGCATACGGTATTCCAGGGTATCATCTTCCACGTTGCAGAAATTCTTCATATCGGTATCCGTGTCATAATGCAGCTGGATGCGATATACTCCCGGCTTCAGTGACAGATTTTCTATCTGCAGATCCTGCTGATAAGTGCCGGTCACGGCACCGTTGTCCGCAGAATATTCATAAACGGCATTCTTTCCAAACAGCCCTGCGATCCCCAAAAGGATCAGTATACCTTCTATGATCAGAATTCTCCGAAATACCTTTCTTTTTCCAATCTGTAGCGCTTTTATTTTTTGAATCGTCTCCATATGCGCCGCTCCTTATCTTTTTACTGTAATAACACTTTATTTTATCATTATACAGTGAATTATGCAACAAAACTCCCCTTTTCTCATAGGATAAACGAGACTGTTTCTCCGGAGTATGACATATGGACTGTAAGGAAATGATTCTGTCTGAAGACACCTACGATATCATCACTGACTTTTCTGCCTCGGAATTTTTACGGGATGAAGCGGATTGTTATGAAACGATCGGCGAAGAATTTTTGATTCTGTATCTGAGCAGTCTCGGGATCCGCAGCCCGGAGATCGACTTTTTCCCCTATCACAATATGCCGAAACTCTATGGTCTGATGCAGCTGTCTCCTTCCGGCTCCTCCGATACCGCCCCTCTTTCTTCCGGCGAAGCGCCGGGTGCAGCTCCTTTTGACCCCGGTGCTCTCATTGCCAGTGGGATTACCCAGGTCCAGAGACCACCCTTGAACCTCACCGGGCAGGGGGTCATTCTCTGTTTCATTGATACCGGCATTGATTATCGTGACCCGGCATTTCTGGATGAAAACGGGAACAGCCGCATCCTGGCGCTCTGGGATCAGACGATCCAGACCGGCACCCCGCCCGATGGTTTGAAATACGGCTCCGAATACCGCAGAGAAGACATTAACCGGGCCCTGCGGTCCGAAGATCCCTACAGTATCGTTCCTTCCCGGGATACCAACGGGCACGGGAGCGTTCTGGCGGGAGTCGCTGCAGGCAGTCTGGTACGGCAGGGGAATCCTTATATTGGGGCCGCCCCGAATGCTGATATCGTAGTGGTAAAGCTGAAAGAATGTAAACAGTATCTCCGCAATTTTTATCTGGTACCGGACGGTGTCCCTGCCTATCAGGAAAATGACATTATGCTCGGCATTAAGTACGCCGAATCCTTTGTACGCCTTTTCGAGCGTCCTGTCGTGATCTGTCTGGGGCTCGGCACGAATCAGGGGGATCATGCAGGCAGTTCCGCGCTGTCCAGATATCTTTCTTCTTACGCCATCCGCAGAAGCCGGGCAGCCATCGTATGCGGTGGCAATGAAGGAAACGCAGCCCACCATTATCACGGAATGCTGAATGAGCTGACTTCGGAAGGATCCTTCCGGGACGTGGAGATTCGGGTCAGTGAAGGCTGCCTCGGTTTCTGGCTGGAAATCTGGGGCACACTGCCGGATGCATTTAATTTAAGTCTGCGAACACCCGGCGGAGAAAATATTCCCGAGCTTCGCCTTGGCCTGCAGCAGAGTGTAACTTATTCTTTTATCTATGAAAAAAGCAGAGTCACGATCGACTCTACCCTGGTGGAAGAAAATTCCGGAGAAGAACTGCTTCTGGTACGGATACAGGATCCCACTCCCGGCATCTGGACCTTCCGCATTTCAGCCATCGGAAGTCTGCACAACGGAAGCTTTCATATGTGGCTGCCTATTACGGAATTCTTAAGTGCCCCGGTCTATTTTTTGAATCCCGATCCCTCTATGACTCTGACAGAGCCCTCCATGGCGCCGGAAGTCATGAGCGTTTCTACTTATAATGCAGAGAACAACAGCTTTTATGCGGAATCCGGAAGAGGATTCGGCCGAACCGGGCAGATCCGGCCGGATCTGTCCGCTCCCGGGGTCAATGTCTCCACGATCCGCGGCCGCCGTACCGGCAGCAGTCTGGCGGCCGCCATCACCGCCGGAGCCGTCGCACAATTTTTCCAATGGGCTGTCATAGAAGGCAATAACCGTCTGGCCGAAAGCCGGGAAATCCGCAGTTACTTCATCCGCGGTGCCGTGCGCACTCCCGGTCTGTCCTATCCCAACAGAGAATGGGGCTATGGCCGGCTGAATCTGGAAGAAACCTTTCAGGCGCTCCTTATATGATCTCCTGTAAAGCATAAACGCACTGCACTCCGTAGACTCCGTTTATCTTGCGTACACTGCGTTCCAGTCTCTCCAGATTTTTTTCCGAGGACACATCCGCTTTCACGAGGAAATCATATTCTCCGCTCACATGATAGCAGGATCTGACCTCCGGCTGCTGCCTGATTTTTTCCATAAATCCCACATAATATTTTTTATGCTGCACCGTTACTTCCAAAAATACTTCCATCCTCCGGCTCCTTTCTCACACTGATCCGTCCCTGACTTCTCGTATAAACAAAAAAGATACCGCAATACGCGATATCTTTCCTCGTTGAAATGTGAATGCATCATACCATATTCTTTTTCAGCTTACAAGGCGTCTCATAAAAGCTTTGCAAATTTTTAATATTTTGGGCAATATATTCTCCCGGATCGTACGTTATATACTCGAACTGTTCTTCTGTAATAATTCTCTGATTCTGATTATTTTATCATACTTGTAAAAATTCTCTGATAACCGTAAGGCAGCGGACGATCCGTCATATCTGCAAAATGCAGGGGAAATGTTTCTTTCTCTTCCATCCTGTTGGGACAGTCACTTCTGCCACAGTCCAGACAAATTCCCGCACATTTTACGGAACTGTCCCCGGTCAAAGCAGCATAAAATACCACGCTCTTTTTCGGGATCATACAGTAAGCATCATTGCAGGTAACAGGCATATCCAATTTTTTCAGTATTTCCGGCAACCGTTCCAGCCGCAGCTGCTGTTGCAGAGCTATCGTGGAAGATTCCGATCCCGGAAAATATAATCTGGCCACATGAAGCTTGCGGTGTTCTGCTACCCACTCTGTATATGACCGGTAGCTTTTCAGGAGAAGTTCGCTGGACAGCACTTCTATCATATAGCTTTCTGTCAGAAGTCCGCTCTGCAAATAGGTTTCCTGCAGATCATCGATCCCTTTTCCCAAAGTAATGCTTACAGCCAAAAAAGACTGTTCCCTCCCGGGAAAAGTCTCTTCTGCATTGCTGTCCTGCCAGCCGGCTCCTGCTTTCATGCAGGAAAGCATCTGTCCTGCGATCCGCTGCATTACCGGATAATCTTCTTCTGTATAATGATATTTTTTCATAACGCTGTGCAGGAACTCATTGTCCCCGCACAGCTTCTGGATTTCCGTAAATAACGTATGCATTTGTCACCTGTTTTCATTTGTTTTTTATACGCAGGCATCTTATGGCATTAAGAACGGCCAGTACCATAACTCCTACATCTGCGAAGATTGCCACCCACATATTCGCAATACCCAGTGCACCCAGGATCAGGCAGGCAGCTTTCACTGCCAGCGCAAATACAATATTTTCATATACGATCCGCAGACATTTTCTGGAAATCTTCATTGCCAGGGCAATCTTGGCAGGATTATCATCCATCAGAACGATATCCGCTGCTTCAATCGCTGCATCGGAGCCCAATGCTCCCATGGCAATACCGATATCTGCCCTCGACAGAACCGGAGCATCGTTGATACCGTCACCCACAAATGCCAGTTTTTCTTTCTCTGTCTTCTCCTGTAACAGCTTCTCTACGCAGCTGACCTTGTCTGCCGGAAGCAGTTCACTGTGTACTTCGTCTAATTGTAACTCACCGGCCACATATTCCGCAACTGTTTTGCTGTCACCGGTCAGCATGACACACTTCTTCACGCCGGAATTTTTCAGCGATACGATAGCTTCTTTCGCACCTTCTTTTATAACATCCGAGATCAGGATATAACCGGCGTATTTTCCGTCTACCGCTACATGAACCACAGTGCCGACACCGGTATTCTCCGTATACGGCAGATTCAGGCTCTTCATCAGCTTCGCATTACCGGCTGCCACCTGTTTGCCGTTTACCCTGGCAGTCACGCCGTGACCGCTGATCTCTTCCACATCACTTACTGCGGAGGACTCGAGTTCTTTACCGTAAGCCGCCTTCAGGCTCTTGCTGATCGGATGACTGGAATAGCTTTCCGCATAAGCGGCATATTCCAGCAATGTCTCTTCCGTAAACTCTTTCTCCGGATAGATTCCGGTTACTTCAAATACGCCTTTGGTCAGCGTACCTGTTTTATCAAATACGACATATTTTGTCTCAGACAGTGCTTCCAGATAATTCGAACCTTTTACCAGAATACCGCAGGCACTTGCTGCTCCGATCCCCCCGAAAAAGCTTAAAGGGATAGAAATTACCAGTGCGCAAGGGCAGCTGATTACCAGAAATGTCAGTGCACGGATGATCCAGGTACTCCAGGATGCGGGATTCCCCATGATGAGATTGATCACGGGAGGCAGAATTGCCAGTGCCAGCGCACTGTAGCAGACTGCCGGGGTATAATACCGTGCAAACTTGGTAATAAAGTTCTCGGATCTGGATTTCTTCATGCTGGAGTTCTCTACCAGATCCAGGATCTTGGATACCGTAGATTCTCCGAATTCCTTAGTCGTACGAATTTTCAACAGACCGGTCAGGTTCACACATCCACTGATGACATCCTGGTCTACGGTGATCTCTCTGGGAACGCTCTCACCGGTCAACGCACTCGTGTTAAGTGTAGAGCTTCCTTCTATCACAATACCATCGATAGGAACTTTTTCCCCGGGACGAACCACGATTACTGTGCCGATTTCCACATCATCAGGATCCACCTGCTCTAATTTGCCGTCCTCTGTCTCAATATTGGCATAATCCGGTCGGATATCCATCAATGCACTGATATTTTTACGGCTCTTGCCTACCGCTACCGCCTGGAACAATTCACCGATCTGGTAAAACAGCATAACGGTCACGCCCTCGGAGTATTCTCCCAATGCCATGGCGCCTACTGTAGCCACCGCCATCAGGAAATTCTCATCAAACACTTCTCCGTGCATGATACCCAGAACAGCTTTTCTGAGAATGTCATATCCGATCACGGCATAAGGGATCAGGTATAATAATCCCTTCCAGACACCCTCTATCGGTACGAAATGCAGGATTACCAGTAAAACTGCCGCCACAACAATGCGGATCAATACTTTTTTCTGTTTCTTAGTCATAATAATCCTCCTGTTTTCTGAAGGAACATCCGGGTCTTCCGGAACGTACTATAAATAGATCTCACAGTCGTCTTCTACCCGTTTGCAAGCCTTCACCACATTCTCCATGACTGCCTTTTCATCACTTCCGTCAGCAAATTCCACTTTCATCTTCTGCGTCATGAAGCTGACAGTTGCATCCGCAACACCCTCGACCTTCTTCGCCGCATCTTCCATCTTCAGAGCACATGCTGCACAGTCTACTTCGATCTTATAAGTTTTCTTCATGGTAATATCCTCCTCTTTCCTGCCTTAGCATTTCCTTTTCCAGTTGCTAATGATTTGCATTTAAAATTCATATTCGTTCATATGAACCACCGTTCATATGTTTATAATACCACACTCCCTTTAAATGTCAATAGCAAATCGGAAAAATTCTGCTTTTCTAAAGGTTTCCGTAAACCAGCAGCCCCGGTTGCCTATAAGAGTTTCTTATATGCAATCGGGGCTGCGACAGGCTGGCCAATAAGTCAGCCAACTAACTCTCATTTTAATGAATCTTTACAGAACGGCTGCCTCCAGCTTCTGTCTGAAATCCGCTTCGGACATAGCACCGACAAAATTTGCAACAGGCTGTCCGCCTCTAAATACTACAAAATTCGGAATACTGGCAACCCGGTATTTCTGTGCAATGGTCATATTCTCGTCTACATTGATCTTCCCCACCTTTATTTTACCGGCATAAGCCTCCGCAAGCTTTGCCACTGTGGGAGCCATCATTTTGCAGGGATTACACCAGTCCGCATAGAAATCCACCAGAACCGGAAGCTCAGAATTCAGAACCTCTTCTTCAAAATTCGCAACAGTAAATGTATATTCCATAAATATCCTTCCTTTCTGTCACCGGCCACCGAAAATCATAGCCGGTAAAATAGCATTTATCAATAGTATCCCTGAAAGCATACTGTCATATTCTATCTGAAAATAATATACTTGCAGATAGGATTTCCGATGGACGAGAACTTTTCTTCGTATTCCGTCATTACATTGCCTTCCATCAGAGCAGCATCATTATGCAGATCATAAGTGATCACCTTTGCCTGCCAGCCTGCCGGTTCCAGTTCCTCCACGGCGAAATCAAACAGTGGACGGTTATCCGTCTTGAATTCCAGAGTGCCTTCCTTTTTCAGAATGACATCATAACGGGCCAGGAACTGTCTGGACGGAAGTCTTCTTTTCGCATGACGGTCCTTCGGCCAGGGGTCAGAGAAATTCAGATAGATCCTGTCTACTTCTCCCTTCCCGAATACCTTATCGATATCCTCAGCATCCATGCGGATAAATTTCAGATTCGGAAGCTCGTCTTCTTCCATCTTCTGAATCGCTCTCAGAAGCACGCTGGAATACTTCTCAATTCCCACATAATTGATCCCGGGATTCTGTTTTGCAAGTGTGTGCAGAAACCGTCCCTTTCCCATGCCGATCTCAATATGGATCGGATGATCATTTCCGAATATTTCCCGCCAGGTTCCCGGGCATTTGTCCAATGTATCTTCCGGTACCACATAAGGGCTCTCTGCGATCACCTCACGGGAACCGGTAATATTACGTAATCTCATGTAACTGTCAACCTTTCCTGAATTATCAAATCCGTACTGTCAATGTACTTTATCTTGGAAAGCTTGTCAAGTGACCCCGGCAGGTATTATACTGTTGGCAGGAGGATTCGCAGATATCTGCGAAGTAAAATGATTATGAAATGGATGATTGCATCGGATATTCATGGTTCTGCATATTATTGCCGGAAGCTGTTGGAAGCCTACGACAGAGAAAGTGCTGACAGATTGCTGCTGTTAGGAGATATTTTATATCATGGACCCAGAAATGACCTGCCCAAAGAATATGACACGAAAGAGGTTATGTCTCTGCTGAATGCAAGAAAAAACGACATCTACTGTGTCCGCGGTAACTGTGACGGAGAGGTCGATCAGATGGTGCTTGAATTTCCGGTTCTGAGCGATTACTGTGTCATTGCGGACGGGCCTGCTGCCATCTACGCCACCCACGGTCACATCTACAATGAGCAGAATTTACCGCCTCTGCATCCCGGAGATATTTTGCTGCACGGGCATACCCATGTCCCCAAATGTGTGGTGCATGAGGCAGAACAATACGTCTGCATGAATCCCGGTTCCGTGTCCCTTCCGAAAGAAAACAGCTGGCACGGTTATATGCTTTTTGAGGGCAGGAACTTTCTGTGGAAAGACTTCGACGGTCGGGAGCATATGCGTTATTCCGTACAGTAAAGCACTTCCTATACATAATGTCTTAAAAAGAATTAAAAAATAGAGATTGGACTTTGGTTTTTCCTTAAAATGGTGTATGATAAAAGATGCGTTTTATCATACACCATTTTATATCAGGAAGGATTTATTCATGCATTTTTTCAGGCATTTTTCATATAGAAAGCTTTTTAAAAAGGCAGTTGCAGGCTTCAGTACCCTCTGTCTTTTTGCATCCTGGGGACTGAATGTCTCCGCAGCTACCATCAAAGAAGAAAATATTGCGCACAATCAGTCACTGGCCATCCAGTCCAATGAGATCGCCAACTGGCCTACCGGTCCTGTGGTAAGTGCCGAATCCGCCATTTTAATGGATGCGGATACAGGTGCGATTCTCTATGCCAAAAATATTCATCAAAAGGAATATCCGGCAAGTACCACCAAAATTTTAACCACTCTCATCGCTTCGGAGCGCTGCAGCATGGATGAGATCGTTGATTTCTCTTACGATGCGGTACATGATATTGATCCGGGAAGCAATCATATCGCCATCGATCCCGGCGAGCAGCTGACCATGGAGGAATGTCTCAACGCCATTCTGATCCGTTCCGCAAACGAAGTCTCCTTTGCCGTAGCGGAGCATATCTCCGGTACTACCTGGCAGGATTTCGGACCGATCATGAATGAAAGAGCCAAAGAACTTGGCTGCGTGGATTCCCATTTTGTCAATCCCAACGGTCTTCCAAACGAGGATCATTATACCAGTGCTTACGACCTGGCAATGATCGGCAGGGCTTTTTTCGCCAATGAAGCTCTGTGCAAGATGACCATGACACATATGCTTCACATTCTGCCTTCCGAGAGACAACCGGATGACATTATGGAAGTCAATAAGATGGAGCTGATCCCCGGCGGTAAATATGCTTACCCTTATCTGGTAGGATGTAAGACCGGATATACAGATGTCGCCCGCAGTACCCTGGTATCCTGTGCCGAAAAAGACGGACTGAAACTGATCTGCGTTGTAATGAAGGATGAAAATCCGAATTACTACGAGGATACGATTTCCCTTTTCGATTATGGATTCAGCAACTTCCAGAGCGTAAATATCTCTCAGACAGAGACAAAATACAATATTGAAAATGCCGGTTCCTTTTATAACGGAAATGATATCTTCGGTAATTCCAAACCGATTCTGGAATTGAACCGGGATGCCTGCATTACACTGCCCAATACGATCACCTTCCAGGATGCAGTGTCGAGCATTTCTTACGATGATACGGAACCCGGCCAGGCCGCTGTGATCACCTATACGTATAATGATGTGGTATTGGGAAGTGCCTCTCTGGATTTCACGGCATCGGAAAAGGGAAGCAGTGTATTTCAGGATCCCACGGAAGCCATACCTTCCGAAACAGGCGATGCCACACAGGAGACTTCCGAAAATACGAGCAGCGGCATTCCGACGGCTGCCCGGGAAACTGCTTCGTCTGAGGAAAATGACGGTACCTCCGGCGGACCCGCGGTCATTTTCATCAATGTGGTTAAAGTATTTTTCTGTATCTTGGGAATTGCAGTGTTGATTTTCCTTGCCCTGCTGTTACGCGCTTTTATCAAAAATTATCACTTTGCGCATCGCAGCACCCGCCTGACCTGGCGGTTCAGCCGCAGACGAAACCGTTCCAGATCCCGTTACAATTCCGTAGATCAGGATCTTCGCAACAGGCGGAAAGAGGCGATCCGGCAGGCGAAAAAACGTCGCAAGCCTAAAAAACAGAATCGTTTCCGTTAAGATGATTTGATATCTTCACATAATTCCAATAAGTTCCGACAAAATAAAAAAACAAGAGAGATATCGTGATTACAATATCTCTCTTGTTTTTTATTTGTTCTCGTCCACAGGAATCTGTTTCAGATTTTCCATAGGCTCCTTAATCAGGTTACTGCGGATGTCAATGACCGGTCCGCCGGTCCCTTCAATATACTCCCTCGTGATCGTAACTCTTCCGATGTTATCATCCTTGGGGATCTCATACATAATATCCAGCATAAACTCTTCAATGATGGAGCGGAGCGCTCTCGCACCGGTATCACGTTTCATAGCCTTCTCCGCTATGGCTTCCAGTGCGTCATCCGTGAACTCAAGCTTCACTTCATCTAGCTCCAGCAGTTTCTGATACTGCTTCAGGATCGCATTCTTCGGCTCTTTCAGAATCTTTACCAGCATCTCTTTGGACAATCCCTGTAATGTACAGATGATGGGCAGACGTCCGATAAACTCCGGGATCATGCCAAACTTTTTGATATCCTCTACGGTTACTTTCGACAACAGATCAGGATCATTGTCGTATTTATCCCTAAGCTCGGAATTAAATCCGATAGATGCCGTCTTTGTCAGGCGTTCTTTGATGATCTCATCCAGATCCGGAAAAGCGCCGCCGCAGATAAACAAAATATTTCTGGTATTGACGGTAGCGAGCGGTACCATGGCATTTTTACTGTTGGCGCCTACAGGGACTTCCACCTCGGCTCCTTCCAACAGCTTCAACATTCCCTGCTGTACGCTCTCACCGCTGACATCACGGGAATTCGTATTTTTCTTTTTCGCGATCTTATCGATCTCATCAATGAAAATAATTCCTTTTTCCGCTTTTTCCACATCATTTCCGGCAGCTGCCAGAAGCTTTGATACGACGCTTTCGATATCATCACCGATGTAGCCTGCCTCCGTCAGGGAAGTGGCATCCGCAATGGCAAGAGGTACATCCAGCAGTTTTGCCAGTGTTTTTACCAGATACGTCTTACCGGAACCGGTGGGTCCGATCATGAGGATGTTGGACTTTTCAATCTCGATCTCATCCATGGTATCCGTAGCCACTCTCTTATAATGGTTGTATACCGCTACAGAAATCACCTTTTTGGCCTTTTCCTGTCCTACCACATATTCATCCAGGCTCGCTTTGATCTTATGTGGTGCCGGAATATCTTTGATATTAAATACCGGCCCGGGACCTTCCGCCTTCTTTTTCTTTTTCAGTTTCTGCTTATTGGGAATGCCGCCGTCTCCCTGTAAATCCGCCAGATTCACAAAGCTGATATTGGGAAAACCGTTCTGTCCGGAGAACCGGTCTAAATCTCCCTGCAGATTCGGATTGTTCAACATGCCCTGATAATCAAACTGGCTGACAGTCTCCATGGTCTTATGCATGCAGTCATCGCAGATACAGATATGATTGGGCAGCTTGAACATTCTTCCCGCTTTGCTTTCCGGTCTGCGACAGATAAAGCAGACATCCTCATACTCGTTGTCTCCCTGCTCATCGCTTCCGGTTTCCGATGTTACAGCGGTGGATGTTTTTTCGGCATCCTCTGTTTTTTTCTCTTCCTCAGGGATCACTTCTCTATAATCATCATTATAATTGTCTGTCATGTTTTTCTCCTATTTGTTCTGTCATCTAAGTCTCTTATGCGTTTTCACGCAGTGTTGCATACGCTCATTATATCGAATCTTGTATCAGCGTACAAGTGAAGTTTTTCTAAACCAAAATCCCGGGCAAAACACTATGTTTCACCCGGGAATCTTATAGAATCCAGACTGTTTATTTTTACTGTTTATTTCTGGCTTGCAGGTCTGGTGCCCAGTGTCAGGTTCAGATCAACGGATACATACTCACCGTTCTGCGGTCTCTGTACGGTTACAGATGCGGAATCACCGGCTGCATAGTACTGAAGTACATTCTGCAGATCTGAGTAGGAGGTGATGCGGTTGCCATCAAATTTGGTAATGATATCACCTTTCATGATGCCGGCATTTGCTGCTGCACTGCCATCCTCAACAGATACTACGTAGATGCCTTCCGGCATATTATACATCTGAGAGATCTGGGAAGTTACTTCCTGCAGGGAGATACCGATATAACCGACTTCATCTTCTGCTACCTTGCTTCTGGTCTGACGCTCCATCAGGTCTGCAATGATAGGACTTGCGGAAGTGATAGGGATTGCGTAACCCATACCCTCTACAGTCGTACCACCGATCTTGTTAGAGTTGATACCGATGACTTCACCGTTCATGTTGAGCAGTGCACCGCCGGAGTTACCGGGGTTAATAGCTGCGTTGGTCTGGATGAAGGTACCGGTAGATCCGTTCTCCAGGGTGATCTCACGGTTCAGGGCACTTACAATACCGTTGGTAACGGACTGACCGTAGCCAAGGGCATTACCGATAGCGATGACAGGCTCACCAAGTTTCAGTTCATCACTGCTGCCGAGGGTAGCTACCGTAATGGCATTCTTGGTATCTTCACTCAGGTCGTTTATAGATACTGCGATCACTGCCAGATCCATATCGGAATCCAGACCTTTGATCTGTGCCTGTGCTTCGCTTCCGTCAATAAAGGTAACTGTCAGGGTATCTGCGCTCTCCACTACATGATTATTGGATACGATCAGCAATTCCTCATCGGTCTTACCTACGATGATACCGGAACCGCTGGCTGCTTCTTCCTGCGTATACTGCTGGCCGAAGACGTTGGCCGTCTCGGTAAAGTTGTTCACAATGGATACCATGGCAGGCATTACTTTCTCTACCACATCGGATACATCGGACTCTACATAAGTAACATTGGTAGCCAGCTGTGTACTGCTCTGTGTACTCTCTGTCGTTGCCTCAGATGCGATTTCATCCACCACTGCATTATCTGTACCGGTCTTCAGCATCCCGGTTCCCTGCTGTACCGCATAGAAACCAATGCCGGCAAACAATCCGAAGAACAGTCCCAGACTTACACTTACCAAAGCTTTGCGGAAATAGCCTCCGTGCTTTTTCGTCTTTTTCGGTGCTGCTCCATTGTTATCGGAAGTTCCGCCCATCTGATATGTGGTATAGCCGTTTGCACTGCCGGCTGCACTTTGTGTCGTATTGCGGTTCTCATAACCGTAATTGTTTTCTGTTGTCTCATTCAGATTTGCTCCGCTGAATGTACCGGTCGTATTTTCATTACCGGTTCCGTAACCGGAAAAATTATCATTCTCGTACATAATACTTCCTCCATTCTGCCAGTGAGAAACTCTTTTTACCAGGTAACTGTTTTTTACTTTCCTCTTCCTCTCACCTTATGATCACAGTATATCCGCCAATTGTGACCGAATTGTGATAACTTTCTGAAGCAATTATGAAACATCCCGGAGAATTCTCCCCGGGATGCCGCATGTCTGTTTAATTTTCTCATAGAAAGCACATGTCACCTGCAAGCAGTCAAATGTGTATGGACGAACTTATCACTATTCTACAGTAACGGATTTGGCCAGATTTCTGGGCTTATCCACATCGCATCCACGGCCTACCGCCACATAATAAGAGAACAGCTGCAGAGGAATGATCGCCAGGGAATTGGTGAAGTACGGGTTCGTCTCCGGAATGTATACCACATAATCCGCTGCTTTCTCGATCTCCTTGTTGCCTTCAATGGTAACTGCCATAACGAAAGCTCCTCTGGCCTTCACTTCTACCATATTGCTGATGGTCTTCTGGAACAGATCCGGCTGGGTAGCCAGTGCCACTACCAACGTGCCATCCTCGATCAGGGAGATCGTTCCGTGTTTCAGTTCTCCGGCAGCATATGCTTCGGAATGGATATAGGAGATTTCCTTCAGCTTCAGTGATCCCTCCAGGGAAATAGCATAGTCAATACCACGTCCGATGAAGAAGATGTCCCTTGCTCCCACATAACGGTTTGCAAAATGCTGGATTTTCTCTTTCTGTCCCAAAAGCAGTTCGATCTGATCCGGCAGGCATCTTAAATCAGTCAGCATACTCTGGAATTTTTCCTCATCCACTGTACCGCGAACTTTTGCAAATTTCATAGCCAGCATATATAAAGCTGTCAGCTGGGCGCTGTATGCCTTAGTGGTGGCTACAGCAATCTCGGGGCCTGCCCAGGTGTACATTACGCTGTCTGCCTCTCTGGCAATGGAGCTTCCCACTACGTTGACGATACCCAGTACTTTGAAGCCCTTTTCCTTAGACTCCCGCAGCGCAGCCAGTGTATCGGCCGTCTCTCCGGACTGGCTGATGACAATGACCATGTTACCCTTCTGGAGGATAGGATTACGATACCTGAATTCGCTTGCCACATCCACTTCCACCGGAATCCTTGCCAGACCTTCGATCACATATTTTGCGGTAACGCCGGTATGATAAGCGGATCCGCAGGCTACGATATGGATCTTGGTGATCTCCTTGATCTCCTCATCGCTCATGTTCAGTTCTTCTATAACGATATCATTGTTCTTGATACGGGGCGAAATCGTATCATTGATAGTTTTAGGCTGCTCGTAGATCTCCTTCAGCATGAAATGTTCATAGCCGCCCTTTTCCGCCGCATTGGCATCCCAGTCAATGGTGACCGGCTGCTTGGCGATCTCTTCTTCATCCACAGAGAAGAAGCGCATACCGTCACGCTGCAGCTCCACAACCTCCTGATTATCCACATAATATACAGTTCTCGTATACTTCAGAATAGCGGGAACATCGGATGCGATAAAGCAGCCGTTCTCACTCTTTCCTACGATCAGCGGGCTGTCTTTACGGGCTGCAAAAATCTTGTCCGGCTGGTCTGCGAACATAATTCCCAGTGCATAGGAGCCTTCCACACGATGAAGGACTTTCGTGATCGCCTCCAGAGGATTTCCCTTGTAATAATAATCCAGCAGGTGCGCCAGTACCTCTGTATCCGTCTCGGATACGAACTGATAGCCCTTATCCTGCATCTTTTTCTTCAGAGGAATGTAATTCTCGATGATTCCGTTATGAACCACCGCAATAGTTCCCGCATTGTTCATATGGGGATGAGAATTCAGGTCGCTGGGAGCACCGTGGGTTGCCCAACGGGTGTGTCCGATACCGGAAGTACCCTTCATATTCTCTCCGCCATGGGTCAGATTCTCCAACACCTTCAGTCTTCCCACGGCCTTCTTGGTATTGATCTTCTCACCGTCAAAAATCGCCATACCTGCGGAGTCATATCCGCGGTATTCCAGTTTGGACAGACCGTCCAAAATAATCGGTGCCGCCTGTTCTGTTCCAATATATCCTACGATACCACACATAGTCATACATCCTTTCTGTTCTGCTTCCAGTATTCTTTACCGGAGGTAAAAGCAAGTACCCATTTTCGGGGGAGCCTGCGATAATTTTTTCCTGCCAGGTACCCTGCATATTTGCAGGCACATTGTATATAGAAATGCGGCAGTTTACCGGTCATATGATTTTCCCGCAAATATGCCGTCACATCTTTCACCATTCGTTTTCCCTCGGATTCCGAAGGATATGCTGCGAAGATTTCCGGGTGCTCTGCCTGGGATACTCCCAGATCAAAATTTCTGTGAAACTGCTGTCCGTTGGTATAATTATGGGAATGAATGACCTGTGCCTCTGCCGCATAGGCAATTGCATATCCCGCTTCCACGGCTTTCGCTGCGTAGATCATATCCTCGTTAAATATTGTATGTTTCACAAAGCCGCCCAGTTCCTCGTATATCCCGCGCCGGTATGCCGCGCAGACATTGGAGCAGAAAAATGTTTTGATTCCCAACGTCTCCAGATCCTCCGCGGATTTGATCCTTGACTGCGCAGGATAATTAAAATCTCTGGTGTAGCGCTCCACCGGAGCACAATCCTCTCTCGGAAGCTGTCTTGCATAGGATACTGCCACTTTTCCCTGTAAAGGTTTTATCAGGTTTTCAATCAGTCTGTCATCTGCCGGCATTGCATCCTGTGTCATCATGACAAAAATATCGGCTGTGGATTTTTTCACTCCCATACGTCTGGTTCCGCCATGATCGAACTCACGCTTAGACACATGATATACCTTGATATTCTGATATTTCTCCAAAAATCTCGTTCCGTAGATCAGCTGTTCAAAATATTTTTCCTCAGTGTTCAGTAGTATTACCTGATGCACCGGTACGCTCTGACTGTCAAGCTTATCCAATAATGTAAATAATTCTTTCCCCGGCTTATACAGAGGAATGATCACATCGATCTCCATCGCAGAGCGCTCCTTACCTTCCGAATCTCTGGTTTATTATACTTTATCCGCTTCTATTTCACAAGCTTTTTTACTAAGACACAAGGGAGCCTCATCCTTGCGGAAGACTCCCTTGTTTTCCTTGTTATTTCTTATTTACTCTTCTTTTCTGTAAACCCGCCTCAGCAGCAGTTACGTTTTCTATTTGTTCAGATAAGGAGAAGTATCGGACTCGATCTTCTTGCTGTATTCCTTAACGCTTTCGGTAACAGTATAATTTGCATCATCAAACAGGAACTGATGGAGCCATACAACATTGCTTTCCAGATCCAGAGGAATTACGCTGCTTCCCTTGGCACCGATGTTGCCGGTAGTACGCATGGTCTCCTCGGGGAAACCTCCCTCATCGACGATACGATAATTTGCAATATTGCTCAGCAGATCCAGAATATCCTTGGAATCCAGACTGGTGTAGATATCGTCAATAGCACTGTTAAATACTTTGGAAAGCGTTGCATAATCTGCTTTCTTTGCCTGATCCTCAATTGCCTGAATGACTTCACGCTGACGTGCGGCACGCTTAAAGTCATTACCTGCGGTATAACGGATACGGCAGTAAGCTGTAGCCTGCAGGCCGTTTAACAGCTGCATTCCGGTCTCGGTTACCGGAGTATAATCACATTTCAGGACCTCTGCAATACCGATCTGGTAATTGTTAATGTGTTTGATCTCTTCAGAATCCACATCGATATAGACACCGCCCAGTCCATCAATAACTTCGCTCAATCCCTTGTAACCTACCGTTACGAAGTTTGTAATATCCATATCCAGATTCATGTTCAGCATCTTTACTGCCTGCTCTGCACCGCCATAAGAATAAGCGGCATTACATTTCTGATAAGAATCGGTACCGATATTCAGATAGGTATCACGATATACACTGACCAGCTTGATATCACCGGTATCCATGTTGATGCTGGCGATCATGATACTGTCGCTTCGGCTGCCCTTATACAGCTGGCTTTCCTTGGTCGCATCCACACCGAACAGTGCAATATTCATATAACCCTTCATGGTCTCGTCCTGCTGAACCTCTTCCGGGATCTGAAGTTCTTCGGTCTCCAGAACCGTTACCTTGGGTCCCTCGTTGTTGGTATGTGTCATTACCAGATACAACACCGCTACCATGACCAAAATTACAACAATTTCTACTCCAAAGATAATAATCTTTCTTCTTTTCTTGGCTTCACGCTGTTTTGCGGACATCCTTTTCTGACCGTTTCCGGCAGGTCTCTGTCCTGTGGGTCTTGATCCGTTTCCGGCAGGTCTCTGACCTCTGCCACCGTTGTTGTTAGAATTTGTTGCCATCTTGTTTTCTCCTTGTATTAATATGCATTTTTATTGATAAAACCTGTAAAGAATGTCATAAGAATGATCTTAATATCAAAACCGAGTGTCCAGTTCTCAATATAATAAATATCGTACTCGATTCTCTTTTTGATTGAGGAATCTCCCCGCAGTCCGTTGACCTGCGCCCATCCGGTAAGTCCCGGCCGCACCTGATGCTTGACCATATAACGGGGAATTTCTTCTTTGAATTTCTCCACAAACTGGGGACGTTCCGGTCTGGGACCTACCAGGCTCATATCCCCTTTCAGAATATTAAACAGCTGGGGGAGTTCATCAATACTGGTACGTCTCAGGATCTTGCCGATCCCTGTGACTCTCGGATCGTTCCGTACGGTCCATCCCTTTTTCTCTTCTGCCGCTGTCTGCATCGTCATACTGCGGAATTTGTACATGTAAAATGATTTATTATGAAGTCCCACTCTCTCCTGCTTGAAGATCACAGGTCCCGGACTGGAACATTTCACCAAAATTGCGGATATCAGCATGATCGGGGAAGTAATGATGATTCCGAATATGGAGCCCACGATATCCATCGCCCGCTTTATCACCATATTGCCGGTATTTGTCAGAGGTACGTACCTGATGTTGATCACCGGCAGTCCCATCAGATCCTCCGTATAAGGTCTGCTTGGGATCAGACTGCTGTAATCCGGGATAAATTTAGTATGCACACCGGATTTCTCACAGATCCCCACGATGCCTTCCAGATAATCGTAATCTTTCAGCGAAAGTGTGATCGCTATCTCATCCAGCTTGTTCTCCGGAAGGATATACTCCAGATTGCCGAGCGTTCCCAGAACTTTTACCCCTTTATAAGTGGTTCCGCCGGGAATGTGTTCATCCAGAATACCGCACACTACATAACCCCACTGTGGATTGCTCAGTATCCGGTCGATATATTCCTCTGCCGCTCTGGAATATCCCACCAGCAGAATATGCTTCAGGTTATATCCCTTTTTCCGGATGGAACGCAGTACCTTTCGCATTACGATCCGGAATACCGAGGTCAGAAAAACATTCAATACATAAAAAATCACCATGACGGATCGTGAATAGTTAATCTCACGGATGATCATATACATGATAATGATCAAAGCCGCCAGGCCGATGGTATTTGCCTGCAGAATGCTGTAAATCTCATGTCTGCGGCGGACGGTACGCTTTGGTGAATACACACTGCACCGGTAATACAGGAACATATAACCGGGTACAATAAACGGAAGCAGTGTGTAATAATCCTGCACCGGCAGGACTCCGGGCCCCGGACCGTCATTTAATATATAAAATTTGATATAATAGGCAAGGATAAAGGATACTGCTGTGATCACTGCATCGATTATCACAAGAAGCCTGTTAAAGACTTTCTGGTTGTCTTTTATCATAATGGCTCACCCAATCTTTAAGTCTGAAAAGCTTCTTTTCAATGATTTCATTCTACAATAACAGTGGTCTTTTCTCAACTTAAGAATTTATGAAGCAATTTCTTAAGATTTCATAAGAATTCGAAATATATTCAAATACAGCTGCCATTGAATCTTCACATAATTCCACAGATGTGCCCACCGGAAGGGAACCTTATGCTGCTTTCCCACAGGTCCCACAGAACGTTTTAACCCCTGAAACAGCCCCTTCAGATATAGTTTTCCCATTCCTTTCTTGCAAAAAAACAAAAATTTAATACCAAATCCAAGCAAAAAGAACGGAAGGTTCAAAACCCACTGCAAAAAGGGCATATTTTTAGCAATGACATAGATACTGTTGGCAGATGCCAGTTCCGTTTTTTTAGGATTATACCGGGATCCCGTAGACGCACTGCCGTAATGCAGTACCCCGGCCGCCGGCTCATATCTGTTCTCATATCCATAGATCCCGGCGCGGTAACCGATATCCAGATCCTCCAGATATGCAAAATGTTCCTCATCAAAATAACCGATCTCTTCAAATATCCTGCGTCTGTAAATGGCTGCCCCTCCACAGGCAGAAAATACTCTGACGGGTTTGTCATATTTTTCTGACAGACATCCTTTTCCGCGGGAATACGCCCATCCGAGGGCACAGTAGCGGTCGCCGGCATCATCGATCAGTTCCGGCCTGTCCCACATGAGCATCCTTGCACTGACAGAAAATATTTTGTTGTCAGCGGAAATCGCATCATATAATCCTCTGATAAACCCCGGTTCCGCTTTCGTATCGTTATTCAACAGGATCACATACGGAGTCTGTGCCTCCCAGATCCCCAGATTCACGGCATGGCAAAAGCCGGTATTCTCGGGCAGTGTGATGAGACGTACCTTCTCACCCCATTCTCTGCGCAGATATTCCACGCTGCCGTCTGCGGAGGCGTTATCAATGATCAGTACTTCATACTCCGGTGCACCTTGCTGTTCACAGCAGAGGGACGTCATGCATTCCGGCAGGTATTTCATTCCGTTATAATTCGGTATAACGACTGTTATTTCCTTCATAATGTCTTCACCCTCTCCGGATATTCCGGCAGATACAGAAGTCTTCCGTGTTTTCGCAGTTCTTCCGACAGCTGCAGACTTAAGCTTCTTACATCGGCTCCTGCCGGTAAGGTGTCCGCATCAAACACCGGCTGCTGCCCGGCCGCCCTGTATCTTTCCGTATAAGGTACACCTACAATAGTTTCAAATATTTTCCGGTATTCCGGCTGCACCCGCAATGCACGAAGGTCCAGTGCCTCAGCATCCTGGGAAAGCTCCGCGCGGTGCAGATATCCGCCGAAATCTGCCGGCAGTCCTTCATAGATCACTTTTCCGTCGGCTGTCATTCTGCCGCCGGCGGTCCTGCCATGTTTCCCTCCGGACAAAATTCTGCCTCCGACAGCCGCCACATCCGGTCTGTCCTGTAATACATCATTATATTGCAAACGATAAAATCCCACATGTCTGGTCTCCGCAGCCTGAGCCGGGATATTGCGCATCCCGGCATGATCCTGCAGTGCGCGCAGTCCCGCATCATATGCGTATCTCTTACTGTGCGGATTGGCTGCGGTGGAACCCTCGTGACATCTCCAGTGGTACAGCACCTTCGGAATGTGCAGGATACTCTTCTCCGCAGCCTGTCCGTCCTGCCGTAGCACCTCTGCCACAGCACGCAGCACCAGGTCATAATCCTGCGCTCCGTCACACTCCGGCCGGAACTTCAGTCTCTTCATCAGTTCCGCTTCCATCACCAGAAAATGACAGATATAGTTATTACTCAGGATCAAATCGTAATTAAAGTCTTCCTTGCAATTCGGGTCATAATATTTTGTTTCTTCGCCGTCACATTTGTCCTCATCGGAATAAGCAAACGATGTTCTGACACCGTTGTCATGTGCTCTTTGGATGGCATCTGCCATTTCATATAAAGCATCCGGCGTCAGCACGTCATCATGATCCAGTAACCCGATATACTCTCCCCCTGCATAAGCAAGTGCCTGATTCGTATTCGCTGCGATCCCGGCGTTTTCGGAAAGATGTATATACCGGATCCTTTCATCTGTCCCTGCTTTTGCATCCTGTGCGGTTACCGTCAGAAATCCCTGCTTTATCAGTGTCTCTTCCACACTTTTATCCTCTGTAGCATCCGCCAGGATCAGTTCCCAATGGGGATAGCTCTGGGTCACAACACTCATGATCATTCTGCTCAGATACTTTTCGGGTGTCCGGTACAACGGCACGACAACACTGAATGTCACGGGATCGTTCCATTTTCTCCTGCTCTGTTTCTCCAGCATTTCTCCTGAGCAGGGCACAAAAAAATAGCGGTCTGTCTCTGCCAGGCGCTCCCTTACAGAGATCCAGGTTTCCCTCAGGCCGTTACGTTGCAGATAATATAGAGTTTTCTTAAGGTTTGCTATATTCAGCTTTGCCACAGATACCTCCATCTTTCATAAAAGAGAGCAAACCGCCCTTGCGGGCGATTCGCTCTTTCAGAATCAAAATTATTTTACATCACACAGACTTACAGAACCGCTTTTACATCCTCGGTCAGCTTCTCTACCTTAGCCTGTGCATCCTCGATGCTGTTGCCCTTTACGCCCATGTAAAACTTGATCTTGGGCTCGGTTCCGGAAGGACGAGCGCAGCACCATGCGTTGTCGGGAAGTTCAAAGTACAGAACATTGGACTTCGGAAGTCCGGTCGTGGTCTTCTCTCCGGTCTCCATGTCAATGATCACATCGTTCTGATAATCACGGAATTTCTCCACCTTCAGATCACCGAATGCCTTAGGAGGATTCTTACGAAGCTTATCCATGATCTCTGCGATCTGTCTTGCACCGTCGATACCCTTCATGGTAATGGTGTACTGGGTCTCCTTGAAGTATCCGTACTTCTCATACATGGATACCATCATATCCCACAGGGTCATGTTATGCTTCTTGCAATATGCTGCTACTTCGCACAGACACATTACTGCTACGACAGCATCCTTATCTCTTGCATGGGTACCTGCCAGACATCCGTAGCTCTCTTCCAGACCGAATACATAGTTGTTGCTGCCGGTCTGCTCGAAGAACTTGATCTGCTCACCGATGAACTTGAATCCGGTCAGTACTTCGATCAGCTTTACGCCGTAAGCCTGGGTGATCGGCTTGGTCATATTGGTGGTAACGATAGTGGTTACCAGTGCGGGATTCTCGGGCATAGCGCCGGTCACGGTCTTCTCTCTCAGAATATATTCTGCGATCAGCATGCCGGACATATTACCGGTAAATGCCACATACTCGCCGGTCTTAGTGTCTTTTGCATAGACGCCCAGACGGTCTGCGTCGGGATCGGTTGCCAGAACGATATCCGCATCCTTTTCCTTTGCCAGACGCAGTGCGTAGGTAAATGCCTTGGGATCCTCGGGGTTCGGGTAATCCAGCGTCGTAAAGTTCGGATCCGGATTCTCCTGTTCGGGAACCACATAGACATGCTTGAAGCCAAGCTCTGACAAAATACGTCTTACCGGCTTGTTACCGGTACCGCATAACGGGGTATATACGATTTTGATGTCATCAGCCATCTCTTTGATGACATCGGGATGAATGATCTGCTTCTTCAGCTCTGCCATGTACTTGTCATCGATTTCTTTACCGATCACCTGATAGAGACCTGCCGCAACAGCATCCTCTTTACTCATGGTCTTCACGGTATGATAGTCCTTGATGACCTGTACTTCGGTAATGATATCTTTATCGATCGGAGCGGTCACCTGTGCGCCGTCCTCCCAGTATACTTTATAGCCGTTGTACTCAGGAGGGTTGTGGCTTGCCGTTACCACGATACCTGCGGTACATCCCAGCGTACGAAGGGCAAAGGACAGTTCCGGGGTAGGTCTTAAAGATTCAAAAATGTATGCTTTGATGCCGTTGGCTGCCAGACATCTTGCTGCCTCATCGGAAAACTCGGGAGACATGCGGCGGGAATCGAATGCGATTGCCACACCCTTGCTCTGGGTACCGCGCTTGATAATATAATTGGCAAGACCCTGAGTTGCCTTACGAACGGTATATACGTTCATACGATTGGTTCCCGCACCGATCACACCACGCAGGCCGCCGGTACCGAATTCCAGTTCCTTGTAAAAACGATCTTCCACTTCTGCCTCGTTGTTGCGGATTGCCAGAAGTTCATCCTTGGTCTTCCGGTCAAAATAATCATCATTCAACCAGAAATTCAGTTCGTCCATATAACTCATTTTCCTATCCTCCTGTTTTATCGCTATCAATAACTTTCTTCAGTAAACGCTCTCCGGTGATATTTTACCATAGATTGCCTGTACTGAAAAGAGCAATTTAACGTCCGCTAACCGGATCTTTCAGCGCATAATCACTGCGGTCCAGTGAAAAATTCGGATTATAATACGGATCTCCCGCTTCCAGCTGTGTCTTCCATTTTTCACGGAAATGTTCCGATTCCTTATTATAGCGCTCGGCTTTCTCTCCCTGATCGTCCAGGCCTCTGGAGATAGATTCATAATGATACAGCTCCGCAAAAGGCGTCCAAACATTCAACAATCCTTTTTCCCGTAATTTCAAACAAAAATCTACATCATTTAAAGAGATGACAAAGCTCTCGTCCAGTCCCTGCACCTGCTCGTACAGACTCTTTTTCACTAAGAGACAGGCTCCTGTCACTGCCGTCACATTCTGTGTGTAGCAGAGACGTCCCATATATCCTAAGTTCTGCACCGGGATCCGGTAATGGGTATGGCCGGCGGTGCGGTGCGCTCCCAGTCCGATGACCACACCGGCATGCTGGATCGTCTTGTCCGCATAATACAGCTTCGCACCTACGGCTCCCACATCCTCGCGCTGTGCGTACATGAGCATCTCTTCCATCCAGTTGGCAGTGATGACTTCCGTATCGTTGTTCAATAACAAAATATATTCACCGGTCGCATAAGATGCGCCCAGATTATTCACTGCGGAATAATTGAACTCTCCGTGATAAGTCACTACCGAGATCCTGCCGTCCTCACTGTGCAGGACGCCGCCGTCATGGCCGCAGACAGTGTGCAGTTTACATCTTGCTTCGTAAGAATCCTCACCGGACAGTCCTAACAGCTGGGAATAATAATCCTTGATCTCTGGGGTCGTGCTGTTATTCTCTACAATAATGATCTCGTAATTGCTCCAGGTACTGTTCTTCTGAATGGATGTGATACATCTCTTCAGGTCATCCGCATGATCCTTATTGGCAATGACGATAGAGATCTTCGGATCCCCGAGGATCTGATACCGAATCCGGAAAATCGTGGCACAGGCTCTGGTACTGGTGATCTGGAAATGCTTGAAACCGTGCTTTTTCAGATGATCTGCCACAGCGCCCTTCGCTGCCTCGATAGCATAAGGTTTTGCATCGATGCTGGCCGCGGTACTGCCCTCATGGCTTCTCCAATAGTACATTAATCTGGGCACATGTACGATTTTCTCCGCTCTGTCCGTGAGACGTAAGATCATGTCATGATCCTGTGCCCCGTCAAAAGCGGTGCGGAACAGTTCCTCGCCTTCCAGCAGTTTTCTGGAAAACACACTGAAATGGCAGATATAATTGTTGGCCCGCAGATTGTCCGGTGCATAGTCCGGCTTAAAATGCATGGTCAGCATTTTGTTGATATCATTTTCTTTGAAAGTCGTCTCATCACAGTACAGATAATCCGCACCCTGTTCATTGATTGCCTTTACATAGGCATACAATACGGAAGGATGTAAAATGTCATCCTGGTCAAACAGTCCGATATAATCTCCCGTTGCCAACTTATAGCATTCATTCGTATTATAAGAGATACCGCCGTTGTGATCCAGATGCTTATACACAATACGGCCGTTTGATTTTGCCGCATACTCTTTGCAGAGCTCTTCGATGTAAGCGTGCTCCGCGTCGGAACCGTCTGCCAGACACAATTCCCAGTTCTGATAGGTCTGGTTCATGACGCAGTCCAGCATCTGCACCTGGAATTCTCTCTTGTTATTCCAGAGGGGAACCAGAATGCTGATTTTCGGCATATAGGGGAATACGGTTTCTTCCTCTATTTTGCGCTGTTCTGCATTCGGAAAGCTTCCGGTACCGTAGGATTCCATAAGTCCCTTCTGGTGACTCTTGTTGCGGATCTTACGTAAGATATCCTTTGGTCCGCCGCAATGGGACAGACGATCTCTCTGCCTCTGGGCAAAATGGATCACACTTCGTGCCGGTCCTGTGGCCTTCCAGAATTTATTCTTCTTAATCCGGTCCAGTTTGAACTGAAGATCTTCTTTTTCCGATTCCAGTACTACGATCTTATCTGCCAGATCCGCACATTTCTCGTGCTCTCTCTCGTAGGCTTCCTTATAATTGATCTCTGTATTGTTATCTGACATATTTTCCTCCGCGATCCGTTTCGCCTTTGTTTTCCACTACCATATATTTTCCCGTGTCATTCCACAATCGTAATTTGCTGACACGGTTCACTGCCAATACTGCAAGGTGATATGTTCCCACCGGAAGCTGTTCTCCCTCACGGCTGACGCAAAAACCTCCCAACGCTACATTCTTCTGATCCGGAAGGTTTTCCTCCAGTTCCTGACGGTAGGCCGGCAGAAGCTTCATGGACCATATTCTCTGGTCTGCGCTTTGCATTTCTGCCGGGATCAGCAATAAATACTTTTCATAGCAGGCATTATCATCTCCCAGGATCACGCTGTATCCCTGGATCCGCTCCGGTCCCGCCGTCTCCACGCGGGCCATCAGGCAGTCATCCCTGCGGATATTCTGTAATTGTTCCGTCGCAGAACTGCCGGCAATATCCGCAAACGGTTCCCATGCCGGTTCCTGCAGCACATTCCGGTCTGTAAGATATGCCGGAACCACACGACTGTCCAGCCCTTCCCGGTTCAGTCCCTTCGGATAGAAAGGATCTTCTCCGCGAAACTGTGGATGCATCTGATAGAGCAATTCTCTCTCCCTGGTCAGACGCTGCATCTTTTCGGGGCTTTCATCGCTTCCCCGGCTTAAGGATTCGTAATGATAGGCAAAGCAGTCATTTAATACCACATTGAAATATCCCATTTCAAGCAGCCGGAATCCAAGTTCCACATCATTGTAGGCTACACGCAGTGCCTCCCTGAATCCTCCGGCTTCTTTAAAAATTTCCGTCCGTATCAGTAAACAGGCTCCCGTTACCGCCACACAGTCCTGATCGTACCGGTTGCGCCCGAAATAGTAACTTCTGTCATCGTCCATAAATTGCAGCTTATGCACCGGTCCCACCGGCAGATTAACGATCCCGTCATGCTGTATTTTCACGGAGTCCGGATAATACAGCTTCAGTCCCACACTGCCGATATAAGGCATCATCGCTTTGACCACCATTTTATCCAGGCAGTCATTTCCGCACAATTCAATATCATCGTTTAAGAATAATAAGAATTTCCCGTCCGCCGCTTCTGCACCCAGATTACACATCTTGGAAAAGTTAAATTCCATAGTTTCATACAGATACCGGATCTTCGTTCCCCGTTCGCGGACCTGTGCCACCAGTCTTTCTGTCTGTCTCTTATTTTCCTCACTGCTTCCGTTATCTACTAACAGGATTTCAATAGGAGTATTGCGCTCCGGCTGTCCGGTTAAAGAAAGCAAACATTTTTCCAGTACGGAAGGATTATCCTTGGAGGGAATGATAACAGAGACCGTAAGCTCCCCCGCAAACAATTCTCCGGCCTCCTCCGCCGCTGCGGATGCGAGTTCAATTGCCAGCTGCGGTGATTCCGGTGCATTCCTGTACTCTTCCCAGGGTGTCTGCTCCGCATCTTCTTTATCTGCCACATTGTCCGGTCCCTGGATTCCCATGCCGTCTCTTCCGAAAGTTACGTGAAACAATATTTCTTCCATATGCCCGATGGAATGACAGTTCCTTGTAAAACCGCCTGCAGCCCGGAATAGCCTGTCCATCAGCGGCCGGATCTCAGAAGCTTTGGAAAATACAACCTCTCTTCCGGTACTCTCATCCGATGTTACCGTTACGTTTTCTTCCGCCTTCTGCAACAGCCTGCCCCGCACCGCAATAACACTTCCCACATAGAAAAAAGACCGGTAAGTATCCGGTGACCAGCAGGGTTTGTACCAGGGAATACAGCGTTCCCCGTTTTCTCCCAGCAGATCTTCATCGCCATACACGATCTCTACTTCCGGATGGCTCACAAAATAGTCATTGATATGTTCCGTGACATTCTCGGAAAGTTTCCCCTCCTGCTGTCTCCAGATCACAAATTCTGCCAGTCCTGCTCTGCCCTGCTCTCCGGAAGCTGCCGTCCGGGCCTTTCGGATCGCCTGATCCTGCCTTGTTGCCCACTGTTCATAGGTCATCCGGCGCTCTGCCAGCTCTTTTTCATATTTTTTATCCTGCTGCGCAACCAGCACCTGCTTCACTGCTGTCCGAATACTCAAACTGCTGCTCCCTTCCGCATCATTTTCATATCATTTTCCGTGCCTGTTTTGCACGTCATTCTGAAATTATCAGAACAGTTTCTTCACAGCTCCTGCCATATCCTTTGCAATACTCATGGGAATCGGTACGATCTCCATTTTCACCTGCAGAACATTCTCAGCCCTTCTGTCCAGTGCATCCACACGGATCGTCATATTGGGATCGTCCGTAGGAAATACGATACTGGGGTGTTCTGCCCCATCTTCGGATTTCATGATCTTTCCGTTTGTTGTAAACAGCTTCTTATCCTGCACGGGAACCGGCTGACCATTCATTGTCAGTTCCGCTATCTTGCAGACACAGGCACACATGGCCGGATCCAGGCGTAAATTATGGACATTGCCATCAAAATTTACCGTAAAGAGCGCCTGCTTTTCCTCTACATAGACATTTTCCGGAAAATAGGAATTCTCTTCGGAAAATCCCTGACCATTGTCTTCATAGATTTGTACCCTGAGCTCGCCTTCCGTCTGTCGGAAACGTCCGATCCACTCCGCGGGCTTATAGATCTCGCCGCCTAAAAGATTGCGGATCTCCCCCATGGATAATTTCTGTCCGGTCACGAATTTTTGGAACTCCATCTCCTGCTCTCTGTACTGTCTCGCCACACTCTCCGTAATGCCCAGACGGTCCAGGATCCGGTCCAGTTCCAGTGCGTTGCGTCTCTCGTCCTCCAGCACATAACAATAGATTGCCCGGAACGCCAATGCTTTCGTCTCTATGGCACGATCGAAGGTCCATTCATAATCGATCAGTGTCCAGCGGTCTCCGTCCACCAAAATATTGGCAAAAATCAGGTCAAAATCCGATACCGGCACTTCTTCCCCGTAGCCGACTCTCTCCAGATACTCCGCAAACAGGCTGTGGAATCCCTCCACATCCTGTCTGTCCAGGCATTCGTCCATCAGTTCCGACAACGGTCTGCCCGGTACAAATTCAAATTCCGCATAAGGAATACCGTTTTCTTCCCCCGGATGACAGACATTGACCTCCAGGCGTCCTCCCTCATAGCGTTTCTTTAGTTTCTCATAAGCCTCTGCCATATGGCGTACATGCGCTTGTGCCTCCTTGGTCAACGGATATTTCCGTACAGCACACTGCCCCTGTTCATCTCTCAGGATCTCTGTGCGGATCCTGAACTGCTCCGCCCTGTCATTGGAATATCTGACATATTTCAGTTCAAAAGGCTCGCCGATCACAGCCAGATAGGAATTAGAAAATACTGAAAACAGTCCTTCCGCCACAATTCCGTCAAAAGCGCTCTTCTCATCAAACAACAGCATTCTGTCACGGTCAAAATTCCGCAGATTATTAGACAGTTCTCCACGTCCCGGAAGATATGCATCCGAGTAAACCGTAGTCATAAATTTATAGTCGGGATACGGATAATAAAAACTGCGCTCCTTCACACCGCAGGCATCAAAGATCCGTTCCAGCTTTTTTCTGGAGAAAGTCCGGACCACGCCGCCATCAGGGTAGTTTTCAATACCGGAAAACCAGCTGCCCAGATGGTCTTCTTTACAGCCGGCAAAATATTTCAGCCCATATTTATTCTCTATAGCGATCACGATCCGTCCGCCCGGTGCCAGATGTTTCTGCAGAATTTTCAAAAAATCCTCATAAGGCGTTTTCCCACCTATGTATGCCTGTCCGTATTCGAATACACCAATGAGACAGATATAGTCATAATCCGCCGGCAAATCCGGTTCCACATCGGTAAAATTACCTACATGGATAGTCACATTTTCACAGTCACTGTGACGGTATGCATTGATCAGGCTGCGCTTTTTCGACAGATCCACACAGGTTACTTCCGCTGCTTTCCGGGATAACGCTCCTGTAATGGCTCCGCATCCGCTGCCTACCTCCAACACCTTGTCCGTTTTTTTCATCGGCAGGAAATCCACAATATTCTCTCTGAGTGCAGACAAATGATACAGTATCGGCCAGCTTTTTCTCTCCGCAATGATCCGGTCGTATTCCACGGTACTGTATTTTTTAACAATTTCTAAGATCTCGTCTTCCACACTGCCGTCACAATAGTAATCCTCTCCGGGATACTTATCCAGATTCAGTGTCACTTTGCCGATGGTCTCTGTCATGAACTATTTCTCCTTTTCCTCATCCCATACTTTGGTTTCGGAATCCATATCATAATATCCTACGGTGTTCTTGTCGGATACCACCGTGATATTCAAAGCATCATATAGTCTGTGATATACCTCAAAGGTATCCTGATTGTAACCCGTCACTCCCAGAGACAGCAGATATTCTCCTCCCTGCAGATTCATCTTCTGGGTGAATGTCACATTTTTCACCTGCCCCGGTTCCGCACTGTCCAAAAAGGCTTTTTCTATCATGGTATTGGTACCTGTAATTTCCACACCGATGACATTTTTGACGGAAAAAGCAAAAATCGGCGCCGGGATATGTTCCATAAAGCGTACTTTCATATGAATCGTAAACATGCTGCCCTTCAGGATAGCATTTGTGGGAACTCCCCTGTCATCTGTGATATAAAATTCCTCGATCTGCGCCTGTTTCGTACCGTATTCCAGGGCATTGGGATTCTGGCCCTTTGCTTCCGCGGAAGCTTCCGATGCGCCCGAACCCTTTTCACCGGCAGACTTTGCCGCCGCACGCTGCAGATCCGCATCATCCAGAAGGTTCTCTGATTCTTCCCCTTCGCTCTCCGGTCCTTCATACTGTCCCACCAGTACCCGCTTATAGGTATCGATCATGGCTTTGGGCTTGCCCTCTCCCAGGATATTTCCCTGATTCAGCAGATATACACGGTCACAGTACTTACTGATACTGCTCAGATCATGGCTGACGAATACGATCGTCTTGCCCATTTTTTTGAATTCTTCGAATTTATGATAACACTTTGCCTGGAAAAAGACGTCTCCCACACTCAGTGCCTCATCCACGATCAGGATCTCCGGTTCGATATTGATCGCCACAGCAAATGCCAGACGTACAAACATACCGCTGGAATAAGTCTTTACCGGCTGGTATACATAATCTCCGATATCCGCGAAGCTTAAGATCTCCGGCAGTTTCGCCTCGATCTCTTTCTCGGAAAATCCCATCATGGTACCGTTCAGATACACATTTTCAATCCCGTTGTATTCCATATTGAATCCGGCACCAAGCTCCAGCAGGGCAGAGATGCGTCCATTGACCAGTACTCTTCCGGAAGTCGGATTTAACACACCGGTGATAATTTTCAGTATTGTGGATTTACCGGAACCGTTGGTACCGATAATACCCACAGTCTCTCCCTGGTATATTTTCATATCCACGCCCTTCAGGGCATAATGAAGCTTGTGTTTTGTCTTCTTTCCAAAGCCGAAAGCTTCCTTCATTCTGTCCGAAGGCTTGTCGTATAATTTATAGATCTTCTGGACATTGTCTACTTCAATCGCCAGTTTTTTCTTTTCCTGCATAAATTCCTAATCCTCGTTTATCAGCGTTACACTGTCCTTATCATACCACATGGCCAGCGCCTGATTTCTTTCATCTGTCGGATCCCCGGTAATATCTCCCATGTATAAAAACCATGGCCGGTAACGATATGCCGGCAGAACAACATCCCTTTCATCCCCGGACAGGCTCTCCACCCGTTCCAGATATTGCTCGTGAAAATTGTTTGCCTCTCCGGTATGCACATAATAATATGCCCCGTAAGCAGAATAATGTCCCGCCTGATTGGGAGAGACGCTAAAGATCACCAGACACACGACACCGATGACCGCGTAAAACCACCAGACTGCGCCACCGTCTGCCGCAAGCAGCCTCTTTGCTGCTTTATGCTCCGGTTTCGTTTGTAATACCTGTTTCAGCCATCCGCACCAATAGACTTCATTGAGAAAGAGCAGTAATAAATACGTGATTTTCACCGCATTCAGTGTTCTGGACAATCCCGCATGTCCCAGCGAATACAGACTGGGGGTATAACCGGTGGCGTACATGCAGAAGGACCATAACAGTACCACTCCCGGATAACGGAATCGGAATGTCGTAGTCTTAAGCATCTGCCGGATCAAGGGGAACAACAGAAGCATTACTGCCAAAACGATCCAGCCGGTATACTCCGGGATATGTTTTACTGCCTCCAGAAAAGATCTGGCAATAGATTCCAACGGGCTGTATCCCCATCCCACATAGTTGCGTGCTCTTACGGCATTACCGGGTGCTGCCACATTCAGTCCAAACCCTATGATATAGACCAGTGCAGCCGGCAGAAGCCACAATCCTTTTTTCCTGTGTTCCGCCACCACACTTACGAGAAGTATGGTAAACAGGCTTAAAAGTCCCTGCAGTGCCGTGACGAAATTACTTCCAGCAGTGATCATTGCCAGGAGAATCGTTGCAGTAAACAACAGACCTGTGGAAGTTCTTCCTTTTGCACGCTCCAGGCAAATGGTCGCGGATAAAAACAGGAGCCCGAAGCCATGCATTCCCACATAATGAATTCCGCCGTTATACCAGTAGAAGCCGGTCTGTGCGGAATAAATAAACATAAATACCGCCGTAGTAATAATCGCCTGTACCGCAAGACTGCTCCATTTTTCTGCTCCCAGAACTTTTCTTAAAATAACGCCGGTGAATACCATCGTCCCGGCTAAAAGTAACAGAATAATAAATACCAATCCGAGGAAATAATACTGTTCTCCCCAGATCACAGGCATTAACGTCATAAAAAAGATGGAAGAATAAGTTCCCTGCCATGCATACCACTGGGTTTTGGAACAATCCAGTGCACCGGATATCGCTGCCCATTTTGACTGTGCCTGGATCATGGCAGCTCTTGCAAACTGCCCGAAATTGTAGTCGTCATAATACGGTACGGCATACACTGTCAGTCTGAGAAGCGGAACCAGTGTCAGAAACAGCAGCCCCAGACAGCCCACTGCCAGCAGCACTTTTCCGGGTTTCCACAGACATATTTTTTTCAACTTTTCACGAACATCTTTCATGTACGTTCACCCTTTCTGTTTCCCCCGACAGTTCTGTGATGCAGTCCTCCCCACAAGGTCCGGTCATCTGTGATGATTTTCTATAATACGTCTGCAAAATGCACTTTTAATCGTTTAAAAATTACAGCACCCAGTCCAAACAGTACAACCGTCACGATCCAGAAATACATCGTGGAAAAGAAGTCCTGGAAAAACCATTCCTTCTCATAGATCGCGCTGCGGTAACCATTCACAATGTATACCAGGGGATTCAATTTCAAAATAAAAATCCACGTATCGGACAAAGCATCCAGGTTCCACAAAATGGGGGTTGCCCACATTCCGATCTGCAATCCGATACTGATGATCTGGGACAGATCCCTGAAAAATACCACCACTGCGCAGGTCGTATAGCTGAGTGCCAGTACAAAAATAAACAGGCAGAAGCTGTAATACAGGATCTGTGTGGTGTAAATGGTGGGATAATACCCATAAATAGCAGCCACGATCAGCAAAAGGCATACGAAGAACACATGAATAAAGGTGGCTGCAATGATTTTAATGATCGGAAGGATACTGATCTTAAAAACTACCTTTTTTACCAGATAATTGTACTCCAGGAGCGCATTGGTTCCGTTATTCAGAGCCTCACTGAAATAAAACCAGGGAACCAGTCCCGCAGTCAGGAAAAGCACGAACGGAACTTCCACGCCTTCACGCAACGGTGTGTTGGTATTGCCCATGATCTTGTCAAAAACAATATAGTACATGGCAACGGTAACGACCGGCTGTGCCATAGCCCACACCGCTCCCAGATAAGATCCCGCATATCTCTTTTTAAAATCGTTTTTTGCCAGTTTCCAGATCAGATGCCGGTTCTGGAACAGTTCTACCGGCAGACTGGTAAATTTGTCATACCAGCGGATAAAGGCAAAACATGACGCTGCGATCACGATGCAGGAAATGATCTTTTTCGCCAGCTCCTGCTCCGGATCCGCCGCAGGTCCCGGATTCTTATGAAACACGATGATCAGCGCCATGATCACGGCTGCGGTTACGAATATGGCAATGCCTGTTTTCTTACTTACTTTCATTCTCTTTTTCCTTCATGTACTGTGCAAGAGTTCCCCACTTGGTATCCTTTTCGGAAAGGATCAGTTCCATGCCTTCGGGGATGGGCCACTTTACACCGATATCCGGTGTATTGTAAGCGATACCGCCCTCATCATCCGGATGATAGAAATCGGTACACTTATAGCAGAACTCCGCATAATCGGACAGTACGAGGAAACCGTGTGCAAAATTTTTCGGAATAAAGAACTGTTTTTTATTCTCCTCGGACAGAAGAACGCCATACCACTGACCGAAAGTCTTAGAGCCTTCTCTCAGATCCACGGCCACATCATATACTTCTCCGCGGATCACTCTTACCAGCTTGTCCTGCGGAAAATGCTTCTGAAAATGAAGTCCGCGCAGCACTCCCTTTTTCGAAGCGGACTGATTATCCTGTACAAATACCTCCGGAATGCCTGCCGCCTTGAAATCGTTATAATTATAGGTCTCCATGAAATATCCTCTGGCATCCCCGAACACCGTCGGAGTAATGATTTTAAGTCCCTCTATTTCACAGGTTTCTACTGTTATCTTTCCCATTTATTCTTTCCTCGCTCTTTCCATTATATTAACTGTCCGGGATCACCTTTTATCCACAAGCTCCCTCATAAATTACGCTTCCTCACAGTTACTCATAAGTTATGTTCATATCGACTCTGCCTTCGATACCGTCCACTTTTCCGTGGGAAGTATACTGCCAAGTCTTGTAATATCCCTGGTACAGCGGAACACTGCGATATTCCGCAAGCCAGATGTGATAATTTTCCAGTCTTGCCGTCTGCAGATTGTTGTTGAACCAGTTTCTGCTGGCATATACGCCGGCAGTATATCCTGCATTCTCTATCGTACGACAGAAAGCCTCACACACCAGTGTCCTGGTCTCTGCATCCAGTCCGTCTGCCCGTCCGTTTCCTCCCGCACCTTCCGTGTCGATGAATACCGGATAAGTCAGTCGGTAATCCCTGATCAGTTCAATCACTGCGGATGCCTCTTCCACTGCTTCCTTCTCATCCACCGCCTGGGTAAAGAAATATACGCCCACCGGAATGCCGGCTGCCTCCGCACCTTTCATGTTGGCGACAAAATTCGGATCTTCCACCAGACTTCCCGTAACCGAACCACGATAACCCGCGCGGATAATCGCAAACTGCACTCCGGCATTTTTCACCTTGTCCCAATCGATCTCTTTGTTCCACTTGGAAACATCGATACCGACCTTCGCGCTGCCGGACGTAGTCTGCAGCTTCTGTATCTCCGTCTTGTCCGCATCCGCCAGTGCACCGGTCACGGCACTGTCCTCGGCGTCCGCATCTACCTCATCCTCTGTTTTGATCAGCAGAGAAATATCATCAATGGCAAGGTATTCCACTTTATCTTTTACATGTACTCTGGTCTCGCTGACCGGAACTTTATACCCTTCTATCGGCAAAAGTTCAATATAGTAATCTCCGGAATCCAGGTCCCCGATATAGATGATACCGTCCTGATCCAGATCCTTATAATCTCCCAGTCCATCCAGACGCACATAAAAGCTCTCGCCGGTCACAGGTTTTCCTTCGTTATTCACGATCTGGATACGCAGATCCTTTTCCACAGAGGTAGCCACCAACGACAGACGGTTACTGTTATCCTTTGCCGCCTCCAGAACAGGATTTACGTCCTGGTCAAAAAAAGTATTGTCTTTTAAAAATGCTTTCAGGTCATTACCGATCTGGCCGTTTCCCGCAATTGCATCTTCTTCCGGAGTACTGCCTGCCGCAGATGCTGTCGTATCCGCTGTTTCCACGGTCTGTCCTGAAGTATTTGCGAGCTGTTCCCTGTTGACATACATGACAAAGAGTGCAACCAGCAGGATCACTGCCATGGAGGCGAGAATTGCCATCTTCCGCAGCTTAGAGTCCATTTGCTACCTCTACCAGATATTTTCCGTAATTCGTCTTAAGCAGCGGCTCTGCCAATGCCAGCAGCTGCTCCCTGTCAATGAATCCGCGTTTGAATGCGATCTCCTCGATACAGGAAATATACAGTCCCTGTCTCTTCTGGAAGGCTGCCACGAAGTCTGCGGCATCCAGTAATGCATCATGATTACCGGTATCCAGCCATGCAAAACCTCTTCCAAGGGTCTCTACCTGCAGGGTCCCTCTGTTCAAATACTCGTTGTTGATGCTGGTGATTTCGATCTCTCCTCTTGCGGAGGGCTTTACATTCTTCGCGATCTCAACGACATCGTTGTCATAGAAATACAGTCCGGGAACCGCATAATTGCTCTTGGGATGCTCCGGCTTTTCTTCGATGGAAAGTGCCTTGCCGTTCTCGTCGAATTCCACCACACCGTACTCTCTGGGATCACGGACATAATATCCGAAGATCGTTGCTCCTTTTTCTCTGGCTGCCACACGCTGCAGCACCTGTGAGAAGCTCTGTCCGTAGAAAATATTGTCTCCCAGTACCAGTGCCACTCTGTCATCACCGATAAAGTCCGCACCGATGATAAAAGCATCCGCCAATCCTCTGGGCTGTTCCTGTACCGCATACTCCAGATGCATTCCCAGCTGGCTGCCGTCTCCCAGCAGTTCCTTAAATACCGGAAGATCTCTCGGGGTGGAGATGATCAAAATATCTTTGATATTTGCTAGCATCAGTGTTGACAGCGGATAATAGATCATGGGCTTGTCATACACCGGCATGATCTGCTTGGATATTGCTTTTGTCAGGGGATAAAGTCTGGTTCCGGAACCTCCCGCCAGTATAATTCCTTTCATTTCGTCCTCCGATCCGCCCTCCCTGGGGCTTTATTTTACTTGTTTTTTAACACACCGAATGGGAACGACGTTCATCGTTCCCATTTGACAGGTATTCTTTACTTTTCTTCATACATCTCGTTGTAGTACTTCTGGTAATCACCACTGGTCACATTGTTCATCCAGTCTTCATGTTCGAAATACCAGGCGATCGTCTTGCGGATACCCTCTTTGAACATGGTCTCGGGATACCAGCCGATCTCTGCCTTGATCTTGTCCGGTGCAATGGCATATCTTCTGTCGTGACCCTTACGATCCTCTACATAAGTGATCAGATCGTTATTAATATGTGCCTTGCGAGGATCGGAATCCGGCAGCATCTCCTGCAGGGTCTCGATGATGATGTGGATGATCTCGATGTTCTGCTTCTCGTTATGTCCGCCGATATTGTAAGTCTGGAACAGTCTTCCCTGCTCCTGTACCATGTCGATGGCTTTTGCATGATCCTCTACATACAGCCAGTCACGGACATTCTTGCCGTCACCGTATACCGGAAGCTTCTTGCCGTGCAGTGCATTGTTGATGATCAGGGGGATCAGCTTCTCCGGGAACTGGTAAGGTCCGTAGTTATTGGAACAGTTGGTGATGTTGGCAGGGAAATGATAAGTATCCATGTATGCCTTTACCAGCATGTCCGAACTTGCCTTACTTGCAGAGTAAGGACTGTGGGGATCATAAGGTGTCGTCTCATAGAAGAATGCATTGTCATCATCGGGAAGAGAACCGTATACCTCGTCCGTGGAGACATGCAGGAACTTCTTGCCTTCCTTGAAGCTGCCGTCTGGAAGCTCCCAGGCTGCCTTGGCACAGTTCAGCATTACAGCCGTTCCCAGTACATTGGTCTGTACGAAGATCTCCGGATTGCGGATACTTCTGTCCACGTGGCTTTCCGCTGCGAAATGTACCACACGGTCGATATCATTCTCTGCGAAGATTTTGCTGATGGCTTCCTTGTCGCAGATATTTGCTTTCACGAAGGTGTAATTTTCACGTTTTTCCACATCCTTCAGGTTCTCAAGATTGCCTGCATACGTCAGGGCATCCACGTTGATGATGCGGATCTCATTGTCGTATTTCTTAAGCATGTAATGAATGTAGTTGGAACCGATGAAACCGGCTCCGCCTGTTACCAGATATGTTCTCATTTTTTCTCCGTTCTGTGCATAACGCACATTTTGCTATAGATAAAAGATATTTTACCATAAAATACCAAAGATATCAACACGGCTTCTCCGCGCTTCGCGCTCCCGAATCCGCAACACGCATCCGCATTCAGGGCTTTATTGCAGATCTTAATATCCCAGGTAGCTGAGGTTCAGGTCCACGTTTCCGCTGATACCACTGACTTTTCCGGTGGATTTGTACTGCCACAGGTCATAACGTCCCGTATAGGTAGGTGATGCCGCATACTGTGCCAGCCATATCTTATAACTGCCCAGGGCACCCGCATCCATCTTGCCGCTCAGCCATGTCTTGTTGGCATAAATACCGGCGGTGTATCCCGCATTCTGAATGGTATTGCAGAACGCCTTACATACAGCGGTTCTGGTGGCAGAATCAATCTTGTCTCCTCTTCCGCCGCTGGCTTCCACATCCAGGAATACAGGGTAAGAAATCTTGTATCCGCTGATACGGTCAAGTACCATGGATGCTTCCTGCACAGCCTCTACCTCATCCACTGCCTGTGTGAAGAAATAAACACCGACTTTCAAACCTGCTGCGGTTGCACCCTTGATATTGGTCTTAAATGTAGGATCATCGATCAGGGATCCCTGTGAGGAACCGCGGTATCCCACACGGATGATCACATAGCTGACACCTGAATTTTTAACGGCGTTCCAGTCAATGCTTCCGTTCCACTTGGACACATCGATTCCCATGGTTCCGGATCCTACTACCAGAGAACCGTCGCTTGCGAAATTATACTTTGCTCCCTGAATGACCTGCTCACCGGTTACCTTATTACCGTCCGCATTAAAGAAATATACCTTTCCGTCCAGCGTCTGCCATCCGGTATATTTAATGTCACCTTTGACAAAGAATTTGGCTGCCGTAAAATAATCTGCATATACTGCTTCGCGATAACTGTCGCCATCCTGGACATATAATTGCAGGCCGCTCTTGTCCTTTAATTTCGTAACTTTATCCTCTCTGGGATTGGAAGATTTTACGGTTACAGTGCATTTTGTGTCAGCATCTACTGTTCTGGTTCCGTCAGTATATGATATTTTTACTGTTACACTTCCGGCCTTTAAACCCTTAATCGTGACAGTGTTTCCGTTTATCTTGATCTCAACGCTGTCTTTATCGCCCTCTGCCACCTCAGCTTTTACCGTACCGTTTACTTCACCGCCGTTTACCGTAACGTTAATCGTTGTTTCGGCATTCGGATAAGTCGTCAGTGTCGACTTATCAATGCTGACCGTCCATGCCGGACTGGGGGTCGGGGTTGGCGTTACTGTCGGTGTCGGAGTTGCCGTCGGTGCAGGTGTCGGGGTTGCCGTCGGCGCAGGTGTCGGAGTTGCTGTCGGTGCCGGGGTAGGGGTTGCTGTCGGCTCCGGCGTCGGAGTCGCCGTCGGCTCCGGCGTCGGAGTTGCCGTCGGCTCCGGTGTCGGAGTTGCCGTCGGCGCAGGGGTCGGTTCTGCTGTCGGCGAACTTTCTGTGGAACCCGTTCCGGTTCCTTCTCCACCGGTCGGTGCCTGTCCTGCAGCTTCTGCCACACGCAGGAATCTGCCACTGTATGCCACAGTTTCCGGATTCGTGATCGTATCCTTGGACACTTCTTTATAAGTATTGGCTGTGGAAGTACTTGCTACCCACTGCACCGTATCCTGCAGTACGGACTCTACCACTGTTTCGTTTTTCTTGGTATCTTCCTTTGCTGCGTTGATCTCGGATTCCTTTTTGATTTCATTAGAGACATCGACCTTTTTATAAGCAATGTCTTTTTTGACCTCTACCTTCTGTGTTCCGGCAGGCAGTGTGTACTCCTTATATTTTTCATCACTCAGTGCATTTACTGCCACAGTATAATTACCGGGAGTGATACCTTTTTTATAGATGATACCGTCCATATCATCATCCGTCCAGGTCTCGGACTTACCGTTAGGATCTGTGACGGTCACACTGAACGGTACATTAGACACCAGTTTCCCGGTCTTCTTGTTGTTGAACTTGATCTTCAGATCCTTCTGTACAGAGATTAGTTCCAGACTTACCTCAGCACTGTTGGTATACTCAGCCTCATTGTATTCCTTCTGTTCTTCAGGCTCCTCTTCCACTACATTTGCAGCTGCAATTTTAGCCATCTGCGCATCAGCCACCGCTAAAAGTCCCTGCTCACCTATCATCTGAATTCCGTCCAACTGCGTTCCGACACTCACAAATTCAGAGACCTGCCCATCCGCAATGCGTGCGCTGGCATAGACGCTTCCCGTAACGATTGCCAATATCAATACCGCCACACCTGTAGCCGTCATGATACGGTCCATAGTGCTCATATTCAGGAATTTCGTCCACAGGACAGGAGATTTTCTTCTCTTGGAAGTCTTATGCGGCACTCTTTTCTGCGACCGCTTAAAAGCTTCCGCTTCTTCGTAGTCGTCATAGCCCTCATATTCCTCTTCCCCGGCATAATACTCTTCGCCGTCTTCTCCGGTATACTCCTCTTCCCCGGCATAATACTCTTCGCCGTCTTCTCCGGTATACTCCTCTTCCCCGGCATAATACTCTTCGCCGTCTCCGGTGTATTCCTCTTCCTCGGCGTAATATTCTCCGTCGCCTTCTCCGGTGTATTCCTCTTCCTCAGCGTAATACTCTTCGCCGTCTTCTCCGGTGTATTCCTCTTCCTCGGCGTAATATTCTCCGTCGTCTCCGGTATACTCCTCTTCCTCGGCGTAATATTCTCCGTCGTCTTCTCCGGTGTATTCCTCTTCCCCAGCGTAATATTCTCCGCCGTCTTCTCCGGTATACTCCTCTTCCTCGGCGTAATATTCTCCGTCGTCTCCGGTATATTCCTCTTCCTCGGCGTAATATTCTCCGTCGTCTTCTCCGGTGTACTCCTCTTCCTCGTCCCAATCGTAACCATCCTGTACGTCCTCGTCCCAGCTGCGATCCGGGCGTTTTGTATGGTTAAATAATTTTTTCATCTTATCTATCCCTTCTACTTATAATTCTTCGGTGTAACAATTCCGTAACATTATATCATTGTATTTTTCCCACATCAAGGTGTTCACCCATTTCTTCAGAATTTCTTAAATCTTTCTAATATTATGGACTTTCTTTCCGTATAATAGTAAAATCAGAATAACTCTTTTTACCAATTTATCTAAGAATTACTTGAAATGGAGAGAATACATGAAACGAAATATTAACAACCATAATATCCCCGCAAGCAGTATGCCGGATATTGAGATTGTAGATCTGGAAAGTGAAAATATGCAAGACACAGATTCTGGTAATTCACAACAGATATCCGCTGTGAACAGCAGGAAAACATCCCACCGTTCAAACGTCTCGAAAAAAAGCGCTGAATTTTCAGAAGATTTTGAAGATCTGGACGACTTTGCAGAGCCGGAGGACTATGAAGAAGAAAACACGAATTCCTCTGCCCGCACCGGATTCCGGCGTTTTCTCAATGTTCATGTTCTGTTTGCTCTTGTGTTTGTAGTAGTTGTAGGTGTGCTGGGCTATCGTCTCACTCACTGGGGCCAAAAAATCAGCCAGTCTGAAATTTTCAAAGACGGACAGGGTTCCTATGACGACAGTTGGGATTCCATCCTTCCGTTGACTGACGAAAACGGACAGATGATCATTAATGAAGCTTCCAATATTGTTTTATTCGGAAATTCTCCTTTTGCAGATGACAGGGATTCTTCCGACGGTCTGGCCAATCTGATTGCCAAAGAAACCGGTGCTACTGTCTACAACTGTTCTGTCAGCGGAAGTTATCTGGCTGCGCAGAGCTATAATTACGATCCGTCATATGCTCCTATGGATGCCTATTGCCTGTACTGGCTGGTAAGCCTTGCATGCGGTGCTCCCCTGGACGGTTATTACAATGATGCCGCTCTGTCCCTTGGGGATCAGACACCTCCTGAAGCCGAGGAAGTGGTAAACACCCTTAAAACTTTGGATTTTAACACCATTGACACAATCGCAATTATGTATGATGCCGCAGATTATCTCATGGGGCATGCCATGTATAGCGATGATAATCCAACAGATCCCACACAGTTTACCGGCAATCTGGAAGCAAGCATCGAACTGTTACAGAATAATTATCCGGGCATTCGTATTATTGTGATGTCTCCCGCTTATGCCTATGCAGTGGATGAAAACGGTGATTATGTAAGCTCTGATATTTATATTTACAATGACAGAGATGTTCTCTCTACCTATGTTATCAAGGAATGCTACTCCGCCAATATCCACAGTGTATCCTTTATGGATAACCTGTACGGCAGCATCACCGAAGATAACGCCAAGGAATATCTCAGCGACAACCTGCACCTGAACGTAAAGGGGCGTGAACTCATCGCAAAACGCTTTGAATATTTCCTGAATTACTACGCCAAAGACTACGCTTCACAAGAGAATTAATACCGTTTCCGGTAAATTGAAAGTTAGTGAATGATCATTGGCTAACCGGACGAACTCCCGGAACAAACAGAAGCGCTCTCTTTCAGTTGTAAGGTCTACGAGTGTGAATTTTCTAGGAAAAGTGATTCAGCGATTCTAAGCCGGACGGGGCCGCCTACACGCGCCGTCCATGTGCGCCAAAGGTCTTGCGAGGCAAGACCTGGCTGACGCGGACATCGTGTCCGCTTTCCCCCTGTCTTTCTACACTTTTCAAGAAAATATCAACACTCTCCGACAAACAACTGAAAGAGAGCCCTTCTGTCCGTCCCGGGAGTTCTGCTTTAAAAATGATTTTCGCAAATTGTCATAAAATTGCTTTTCTGATACAAAAAAATAGAAAAAATTGTAATTTTTGTACCAAACGGAAGGGTAATCATGTTTTTGCGAAAATAATACCGTTTCCAAATGCAAAATGCTATGTTTTTGTACTTTTTTGGCGATTTTGCGGCTCTTTGGTACAAAAAGCTTTCCGTAACCCAGTAGCCCCGGTTGCATATAAGAATAAGCTGACCGTAAACAGACGCCGGCACTTAGCGAGGGTACTTTCCTCGCTTACGTGCCGCTGCGCTCTGTTT
>JBNMHS010000002.1:0-87702 GCA_050872885.1 Acetatifactor sp. | reverse complement strand
GACAAATGCCGTATTTTCGGGCTTTTCAGCTCTTTTGGCTCCGGCTGCCATATCTATGAATTCAATCACTCTTGTGATGAATTTCCATTGTATCTTATTTTGACATTCAGGTCAATCCCTGTTGGAATCGAACTCTGACTTATCACTTCTCAACTTCCATAAGTCTCAACCATGATTGAACCTTAGGAGGCGCTTGTTATATCCATTTAACTATGAGAACAGTTACACATCTGTTAGTATACCGAAAACGATACTATTTTGCAACCTTATTCCTCAGGAAAATTAATGTATCCCTGGAGCCAGATGACGCCTTTGAAACGGCGGCCGACCTGGGGCTCTCCGTAGAGGTCTTTTTCGTTGATACATACGTCAAAGGACAATTCATTACATAAAATTGTAAGAATATACACTTTTTCTCCGGTGATGTCATTGGTAGCAAGGCGCAATTCCGTGATTTCACCCAGCACGGAGTACTGGTCACATTCCACACCATAAGGCATAAAATAGGTATCCACCAGACTGAAGATATCATCCTTCTGAATTCTCCGGGAAATGGTAGTATACATGTCCATATCTTCCAATGTCAGGGTCTCGATAGCATCTTCGTCTCCCTGTCTTGCGGCAGCGAGAAGCTTATTCCGGTTGGCGGAATCCTTTTTCACCCGAAGTACCTGTTCTTCATCTTTTTTAATCGGCAACAGGATGCTGCCGGTCAGGGACAATCCGGATAAGGTCAATGTTGTTCCTCGGATCGGTAATTTTCCGGTGCTTTGTGCTTTGATGTACGGGATCCGGTTGCGCAGGTAAAAAATCAGGGAGATTCCCACCTTGATATCGTCACAGATTCCGGCATAGGAATCCTTATCCGCATGACGTTCCACGGACACATCTTCATAAGAAGTGATACCGCTTCCCGTCAGATACGGAAAATAGTATTCATAGATAAATTTATCATTATCATCGAATTCTCCACAGACAGCCACACCAAAGACGCCGGATTCCACGGCCCCTTTGGCGCTTGTGTGATTTTTGCTGAATTCTCCGAGAAGAATACCTTCCTGATTCATGGTATATGCGCGATGGTCGGAATTCATGATCACATCCGTCAATAATTCTTTTAACTTCTTCCGGTCAGTATACTCACTGAATCCGATGGCTCTCATATATTTATGCAAAAAATCACCTTCTTCCTGTCTATGTTATTTCACGATTTACATCTTCCTTTTACTACTTCTGACGCTTTTATCGTGAATTATTCACATTTTATGAAAATCTGTAATCAGTTTTCCACATTTTCGATTAATAATTATTTCTGGGGAAATACTTTCTCCTTGCCACCCATATAAGGACGCAGAGCTACGGGAATATTCACGCTGCCATCCTCATTTACGTTATTCTCCAGGAATGCGATCAGTCCTCTGGGAGAAGCCAGTACGGTGTTGTTCAGTGTGTGTACCAGGTAAGTACCGTTTTCACCCTTGGTACGGATACCCAGACGTCTTGCCTGTGCATCACCCAGGGTAGAACAGGATCCAACCTCGAAGTACTTCTTCTGTCTGGGGCTCCATGCCTCTACGTCACAGGATTTTACCTTCAGGTCTGCCAGGTCACCGCTGCAGCACTCCAGAGTACGAACGGGTACATCCAGGCTGCGGAAGAACTCTACGGTATAGGACCACATCTTGTTATACCAGTCCATGGAATCTTCGGGTTTACACAGTACTACCATTTCCTGCTTCTCGAACTGGTGAACACGGTATACACCTCTCTCCTCGATTCCGTGGGATCCTACTTCCTTACGGAAGCAAGGGGAGTAAGAAGTCATAGTAATGGGCAGGCTCTTCTCATCTACGATCTGGCCTTTGAATTTACCGATCATGGAATGCTCGGAGGTACCGATCAGGTACAGATCCTCGCCTTCGATCTTATACATCATGGCTTCCATCTCTGCGAAGCTCATAACAACGTTTACAACGCTGCTGCGGATCATAAAAGGAGGAATACAGTAAGTAAATCCCTTGTCGATCATGAAATCTCTTGCATAGCTGATCATTGCGGAATGAATTCTTGCAGCATCGCCCATCAGGTAATAGAAACCGTTACCGCTGGTACGTCCTGCGCTCTCTTTGTCCAGACCGTTCAGACGATCCAGAATATCCGCATGATAAGGAACCTCGAAATCGGGAACCACAGGCTCACCGAATTTCTCAATTTCTACGTTCTGGCTGTCATCCTTACCGATAGGAACGGATGCATCAATAATGTTGGGAATGACCATCATGATCTTGGTGATCTTCTCCTGCAGCTCGGTCTCGGAAGCTTCCAGCTCAGCCAGACGCTTAGCGCCGGCAGCCACTTCTGCCTTCTTGGCTTCTGCCTCTTCTTTTTTGCCCTGTCCCATTAATGCACCGATTTCTTTGGAAATACGGTTTCTGGAAGCACGCAGATCATCTGCTTCCTGCTTTGCCTTTCTGCTCTCGGCATCCAGTGCGATCACTTCATCTACCAGAGGGAGTTTCTCATCCTGATATTTTTTGCGGATGTTCTCCTTGACTACCTCGGGATTTTCTCTTAAAAATTTAATGTCTATCATGACTTCCTCCATTCTGCTGTCACAATTCGCACAGCATTATTCTAATCCTTTTTCAATATATACATTCAGAACCTTTACAAGATCCAGAAGCTTTTCTTCCTTTAACTCCCGTCCGTTCTTGTCACGGATAATGCGGATCACGGGACGATCCTGAAAATCTTTGTTCTGTGATACAACGATTGCTTCTTCTCCGTCGTTGGTCAGTACATGACTTCCGGCAGGATAGACCGCAGTAAAACTTAGAAACGCGTCTACTATTTTACCATTATATTTCACATTTTTAAAGCTTTTTAAATATTCGACTGCCTCATAGACTCTGCTCTGTCTCTGGGCAATACCACATATCATTTCATCAAAAGCATCACACACTGCTACAATCTGACAGGAAATGGGAATCTCCGCCTCTTTCAGACGAAGCGGAAAACCTGACCCGTCCAGTCTCTCGTGATGATACAGAATGATCTTCTTCACTTCATCTGAGATCCACTCTTCGTCTTTTACGGAGGTATATCCGTAGACCGGATGCTTCTTGTACTCTGCCAGCGTCTCCGGCTTCATATCCTCCATGGATTTTCCTTCATAATCCAAAGTCGTATACCTCAGTCCGATATCATGCAGCAGACAGCCTACACCGATATCATGGATCACAGACTTGTCCACATTCATTCGCAGTGCCGTCAGAATAGCCAGAGAGCTCACACTGATGGAATGTTCATAGATATCTGCACTCCGCTCTTTGATGTCAAATACCTTTTCTACGACTTCTTTCTCATCCAGGATATTAGTTATAATCTCGTCTGCCGCCTGGATCAGTCCCTGCAGTTCCTTATTATTCTGATAGGTATGTCTCTCCAGAATACTTTTAACTTTACTTTTTATCGTTTTTTCTATATCATTTTTAAGTATTACAATTTCATTGGTCTGGTCTTCTTTTACATATACCTCCAGAATACCCATTTCCTCAATTTTATTGATATACTCTTTTTTTAATACTGCGCCTTCCGGAAGAATGATCTGATAATCCCAAGTCATCAATGACTGTGCAAGAATTTCGTTTCCGGTCAGCTCGCTCAGTTTCATTCTCTTCATATGAAAACCTCTTTACTTAAATGTGAAACATTTTATTCTCCCATCGCCATGGCAAGTGCTTCTGCTTCTTCTGCCCCCAGATCAATAGCACACTGACCAAGTTTGATTTCTTTCGTATAAGAATAACATCCCTCTGAACTATGTACCGAGTTGATGATAAAACCGTTGTTATTCTCATCCAGCAGAGCCAGTGAAAAACTCAGCTGTCCACCCATCTGATTGAATGCATCATATTTTACCAGACCCATTTTCTGATAAGCGGATTCCATATTTTTATATAAAGTACGGATATCTTTCTTATTTTTCTCTGTGTTTGCCTTCAGAAATTTATTATCCTCATACAGACCGGCAATATCCTGTTCCAGACTTACTCCGTCCTTACCGCTCAGAAACTTGTCCAGTCTCTTTTTTAATTTACTTGTCTTTCTGATCTGAATGATCAACAGAATCAAAAAGACGATCATCAGTAAACCTACCGCACATAGTCCGATCAGAAGGTAACCCGGATCAAATCCGCCCAGACCGATCTGATTTAAAAAAGTACTATTCATATCAACAACCATGCCCTTCCTTCGTACATCTCTTTTTTCTCTTATTTATTATTTATTCAATACATCCAGCAATCTGTCCAGATCTTCATGATTATAAAATTCAATTTCAATTTTACCGGATCCTTCTCCCTTGGATGTTACTGTAACTTTTCTGCCAAGCTTTTGTTTCAGCTTTTCTTCGATATCCTGATAGATCACCTGCATGGTCTTGTCATCTGTTTTTTTCGGTTTTGCAGGTTTATGTAGATTTTTCACCAGTTTTTCTACATCACGCACACTCAGCTTTTCATCAAAAATGCGCTGTGCCAGATTATACTGTTCTTCAGGATTCTCCACTGCCAGCAAAGCTCTCGCATGTCCGGTACTGATCATCTCATCTACTACCATACGCTGAACTTCTTCATTCAATTTCAACAGACGAATGGAGTTAGTTACTGCAGCACGACTCTTGGATACTCTCTCTGCCACTTCATCCTGTTTCAGATGAAACTCTGTCAGTAATCTCTTGTAAGCCTGTGCTTCCTCAATCGGATTCAGATCTTCACGCTGAATATTCTCGATCAGGGAAATCTCTACGATTTCCTGCTCTGTGTAATTGCGAATGATAACAGGAACTTCTTTTAAACCTGCCAGCTTGGCTGCACGCCATCTTCTCTCACCGGCAATGATCTCGTAGTAATCCTTACGATCCTGTACTAAAATCGGTTGCAACAGACCAAACTGTTTGATGGAATCTGCCAGTTCCTGCAAAGCATCCTCATCGAAATTTTTACGGGGCTGTTCTCTGTTTGGTTCTACCTTTGTGATTTTCACAAGGGTCTGCGGTTCCTTTTCTTCCGTTACTGTCTTTGTTTTGGTTACTGCTTCTTTTTTTGTCTTTGTTTCCCCTAACGCATTAGGTATGAGGGAGTCCAGACCTTTTCCCAATCCTCTTGCTGCCATACCGTTATTCTCCTATACTCTTCTCAATACTTTATCTATCTTTATTTATTCTTTATTACTTCTTCTGCCAGTTGCATATATGCTTCCGCACCGGCAGACTTAGGATCATACATATTAATAGGCATACCATAACTGGGTGCTTCTGCCAGTCTTATATTTCTGGGAATCAATGTATTATACACCTTTTGATTCAGATTTTGTTTAACATTTTCTACCACCTGCATTGACAGATTGGTACGGGAATCATACATGGTGAAAACAACGCCATCAATATTAAGATTCGGGTTCAATCTTTCCTTTACCAGATTAATGGTATGGATCAACTGACTCAATCCTTCCAATGCATAATACTCACATTGAATAGGTACTAATACGCTGTCAGCTGTTGTCATGGAATTAATAGTCAGCATATTCAGAGAAGGAGGACAATCAATGATAATAAAATCATAATCATCCTTGACATAATCTACTTCATTCTTTAATATAAATTCTTTCTTATCTACGCCGATCAGTTCAATTTCAGCTGCTGCCAGATTTACATTAGAGGGAACTACAGATACATTTTTGATTACATCCGGAATAATACAATCTTTAATAGAACATTCTCCTAAGATCAATTCATAAATGGTATCTTCCAATTCATTCTTTTCAATTCCAAATCCGCTGGTGGTATTTCCCTGGGGATCCGTATCGATTACTAATACCTTTTTTTCTTTTGCAGCCAGAGACGCAGACAAATTAATGGACGTAGTTGTCTTACCTACGCCACCCTTCTGATTTGCTATTGCAATAATTCTACCCATACTTATTTTTTCACCATATCTTTCTTATTGATTTAGCCGTGCAAACCTCTGGACTGTCTGTCCATATCTTCTACAACAATATCATAGATTTCACCGAGAGAAGCACAATACTCCAGAACCTTCCAAGGCTCATTTGTATGAAAATGAATCTTGATCAGTTCTTCATCTCCTACTGCTAACAGGCAGTCTCCTTTAAAATGTTCTGTGATGTAATCGTTGATCTCATCTTCATCCAGATCCGTTCCTTCAATTAATAACTGTGTATCATATTTGAATTCTAACATTACAAGGTCCTCCGTTCTATAAATATAAAAACATTCGTAACTATTTATTTTTGACTCAGACAGTTACAAATCACTCTATAATAATATCATGAGCATTTCTATGTTACAAGGTAAAAATGCCACAAAAAGTTGATACTTTATACTCATTTTTTCTTATTAACACAAGATGTTGTGGACTGATATTTTTGATTTTTTCTGTAAATATCATGTTTCACGCCACATATACAAAATGTTTCACATTTTTAGCCACTACATCTTGGGTTATGATGTTTCACGTGAAACATTATCTAGTATAGTTTTCTATGTATTCTATGAAATGTTTCACGTGAAACATTTCATAAATTAAAATCTATATGTAGTAACTAAAAATATAGGATATTTATGTATCTTGTTTTACTTTAATACCTATGTTAGGATTATTTCAAATAAAATCATATGAGGTAAATACTATGGCTATTGATAAAGTAAGAGAATATTTTAAACCTTTTCAAATGGATAATCACATTTTGGAATTTGATGTTTCCAGTGCTACCGTAGAATTAGCTGCAGAAGCTTTGCATTGTGAAGGAAAAAGAATTGCAAAGACAATGTCCTTTTTAGTTGGAGAACAACCTATCCTTATTGTTACGGCAGGTGATACCAAGATTGATAATGCAAAATACAGACACTTTTTCGGAGCTAAAGCAAAAATGATACCGGGAGATGAAGTCGAAACAATTATCGGACATGCCATAGGCGGGGTATGTCCTTTTGCAGTTAATGATAATGTGAAAGTATATCTGGATGAGTCATTGAAAAGATTTGAAACAGTATTTCCGGCTGCAGGAAGTTCAAACAGTGCAATCGAATTAACGATTCCGGAATTAGAGAAATATTCAAACTTCCTGCAATGGATAGACGTTTGTAAAGGATGGCAGAAACCTGCCAATATTTAATACAATTTAATAAGATTATTTTTAATAGCAAATACAGCTGCCTGGGTTCGATCCGATACATCTATTTTCTTAAAAATATTGGAAATATGATTTTTTACAGTTCTCTCACTAATATTCAGAGAAGTTGCGATTTCTTTATTGAACATTCCGTTTGCTACTTCAATAAGAACTTCCAACTCTCTCTTAGTGAGACTGTTGATTTTCTCTTTATCCACATCTCTGGAAACCAGTCGACTGTTAAGAGCCGGAACAAGGCTCGGCTGAATATAAGTATCACCCTTCATAATACAATTAATAGCACTCTTCAATTCTGCGGACCCTGCATCTTTCATGATATAACCGTCAACACCAATATCAACTGATTTCAAAAGATATTCCACTTCGTTATGTACTGTAAGTACCAATACCTTAACAGAAATATTTTTCTTTTTAATTTCTTCCAGTACTTCTATTCCGTTCATAACAGGCATATTAATATCCAGAAGCAGAATATCCGGATGAACCGTTAATAACTGCTCCATACACTCTACACCGTTATTGGCTTCCGCAATGACAGTAATGGTTCCGTCAAATTCCAATAACTGACGAATACCTTCTCTCATAAGAACATGATCATCTGCTAACATAACTTTAATACTCATATATTCTATATATCCTCGCTTATCGCTGTATTTCTACATTTCTGTATCTTTTGTATGTATGTATCTTCTGACTGTTCCCATTTTAACAATTAATTACACAATAAGTTGATAATAAATCATTCCATCGGAATCTCTATCTCAAGCGTAGTCCCTTTTCCAACGATAGAACTAATATGAACAGATCCATCCAGCAAAGCTACACCCTCATGGATCAATGCAAGACCAAAATGACTGTCCGCCTTACATTCTGCTTCATTCATTGTAAAACCTTTACCGTTATCCTTTATTGTAATGACATACTTATGATTTTTCTTTTTTCCACGAAATAATACTTTTGTAGCCTGGGAATGCTTTTTTATATTCAAAAGACATTCCTGTACTACCCGATATAATGTAACACAAAAATAATCATCTGTTTCACATGAAATATCATCAATATCAATATCCATGGAATATTGTCTGTCAGCATTTAATAGATCCAGCAATCTCTCAAAAGATGCTTTTAAACCTAAATCATCAAATGTCATAGGCCGTAAGTTGAAAATAGTACTGCGAATATCTTCAATTACATTATGCAGCCCTTTACTGACAACACTTAATTCCATCTTTGCCCTGGCAGGATCCTTATCAATATATAAGGATGCCAATTCTATCTTATGAACATAATGAGCAATATCCTGTAAAGAAGTATCATGAAGCTCTGAAACAATTCTCTTTCTCTCTGTTTCCAGCATTTCTATCATCTTCTTGCCATTCTCCGAATCACAAGTCCAGGTATCCAATTTATTATTATCAATATTCATATCATACCCCATAGAACATATGTTCTATTTATAGATATCCTGTTAATTTTATCTTAATGGAATTTTATTTTCGTGTAAAATACTTTTTTCGCATAAAAAAATTTTTAACACTTTATTTACGCTCCATTTTATGTCAAAGGTTCTTTAGAAGGTAAGCCGGCTTTTCTGGGATATTTTGCCGGTGTTGTCTTCTCTTTTGTAATTATAAAAAGATTGCGGTAGATATCAGAATCAGGAAGTGTAAATTCTACCTGTCCATCCATCTTTCCGCCAAGTACATTAACCGCATGCCTGGCTGCATTCATTTCATCTACTATTTTTTCTGATTTGTATGAAATGAACTTTCCTCCCACTTTTACAAAAGGCAGGCAATATTCAGATAATGTGGAGAGATTAGCCACTGCTCTGGATACGCAGAGATCATATTTTTCTCTACATTTTCCCGGTTTGGCAAAATCTTCCGCGCGTCCATGAATCGTCTCGACTCCGGTAAGTCCCAATGTACCTATCACTTCATTCAAAAAATTGATTCTCTTATTCAGGGAATCCAGCAAAGTTACCTGCAGATTCGGAAAAGCAATCTTAAGAGCAAGACCGGGAAAACCTGCACCGGTTCCCACATCGATCACTGTTTTTTTCTGTGTAACGTCATAAGCCTTACAGAGGGAGATGCTGTCAACGAAATGCTTTTTCATAACCTCATCATATTCTGTAATTGCCGTAAGATTCATGACTTCGTTCCACTCCACCAGCATCTCATAATATTTCAGAAACTGCCGGATCTGTTCATCGCTTAAAGTCACACCCAGTGCTTTACAATCTTTTTCAAATTGTTTTGTATTATAATCTGCCATGTATTCCTCCATGGTATTTTATTTTGTAATCTTGTAATGTTCCAGATATACCAGTAAAACAGAAATATCTGCCGGAGATACACCTGAGATACGGGAAGCCTGTCCCACAGAAATCGGACGGAATTCCTTCAGTTTCTGTCTGGCTTCCAGACGCAGGGAAGGAACTTCATCATAATCCAAAGTCTCCGGAATCAGTTTTTTCTCCATCTTGCGATACTGCTCCACCTGACGCTTCTGTCGTATAATATATCCTTCGTATTTAATTTCGATTTCTACCTGCTCTACCACTGCTGCGGGTAACGGCTGTCTCTCCTTATCAATGGGAGCCAGGGCTTCATATCCTAACTCAGGCCTGCAGATCAACTCTGCCAGAGTAGCCGCTGTTTTTAAAGTAGAACTTCCACACCCTTCCAAAAAATGCTGGATTTCTTTATTGGCGCCTACAGAAGTATTTTTCAATCTCTGAATTTCCCTGTCGATCAGAGTCTCTTTTTCCACAAGAGCATCATATTCCTGCTGTGAGATCAGTCCAATCTCGTAACCTTTCTTACGAAGACGCAGATCCGCATTATCCTGACGGAGCAACAGACGATATTCTGCTCTGGATGTCATCATACGATAAGGTTCTCTGTTGTCCTTGGTCACCAGATCATCAATAAGCACACCGATATAGCTTTCAGAACGATCCAGGATCAAAGGTTCTCTGTGCAATACTGACATAGCAGCATTGATTCCCGCAATCAAACCCTGGGAAGCGGCTTCTTCATATCCACTGCTTCCGTTGAACTGTCCGCCGCTGAACAGACCACTGATATTCTTGAACTCCAGAGAAGGATTCAACTGTTTTGCGTTAATACAATCGTATTCGATAGCATATGCATTTCTTACGATCTCACAATGTTCCAATCCCGGAACAGTACGGTACATAGCTAACTGTACATCTTCCGGTAGAGAAGATGACATACCTCCGACATACATTTCGTTCGTATGCAGGCCTTCCGGCTCGATAAATACCTGATGTCTTTCTTTTTCTGCAAATTTTACGACCTTATCCTCGATAGAAGGACAATATCTGGGTCCGGTTCCTTCAATAATTCCCGCATAAATAGGGGAACGGTCCAGATTATTCCGGATGATCTCATGAGTATTCTCATTTGTATAAGTCAGCCAGCAGGAAGCCTGTTCCTTCTGTACAGATTCCGGATCCGTAGAAAAAGAAAAAGGAACGATTCTCTCATCTCCAAACTGCTCTTCCATCTTGGAAAAATCCAGAGAACGCTTGTCCATCCTGGCCGGAGTTCCTGTCTTAAAACGACGCATCTCTATGCCCATAGCCTTCAGAGAATCTGTCAGATGATTGGCAGCCTGTAATCCGTTCGGTCCCGTATAAGTAATGGATTCTCCGCACAGACATCTGGCACGAAGATACGTTCCGGTACAAAGAACAACAGCCCTACATTCATAAACAGCACCCGTAAAAGTCTTAAGACCAATGATTTTTTTCTTCTGATCCCCGGTATCTTCCCAGAGAAGTTCACAGACCTCTGCCTGTTTGATAAGAAGATTCTCCTGATTTTCCAATACTTTACGCATTGCTCTGGAATATTCCGCTTTATCTGCCTGTGCCCGAAGAGAATGTACGGCAGGTCCTTTGGAAACATTCAACATTTTTGACTGAATAAATGTCTTATCTATATTTTTTCCCATTTCTCCACCCAGAGCATCCAGTTCTCTTACCAGATGTCCCTTGGAGGATCCTCCGACATTAGGATTACAGGGCATTAATGCGATACTGTCTACGCTTACCGTAAATATCACTGTCTTCAGACCAAGTCTGGCACAGGCCAGCGCTGCCTCACATCCGGCATGACCGGCACCTACCACACATACATCCACTTGCTTCTTTAGTTCCATAATATTCATTCCTTCTGGTTATTACTTTCCCATGCAAAATTTAGAGAAAATCTCATTGACCACATCTTCATCTACTTCTTCTCCGATGATTTTTCCCAGAGAAGCATACGCACTTGTCAGATCAATGGAATAGAAATCCTCAGGCATACCATCCTCAATACTTCTCTCCACAAGCTGTAAACTGTTCAAAGCATCCTGAAGAGCTTCTTTATGTCTGAGATTGGTAACTACCAATTCATTATTATGCTTTAATTCTCCTTCGAAAAACATATTTCTGATGGTCTCTTCCAGTTCTTCCATACCGGATTTTTCCGAAGAAGGATCAATGGTAGATGTACGAATGATCCTGATGTTTTTCGTTTTTTTCAATACCTGTGCTAATTTATCTTTCAACAGATCTTCTGTAATATTATTTTTCAGATCTGATTTATTCAATAAAATGATAGCTTTTTTCCCTTCCAATAAGGAAATAATATTTTCATCATCTTCATCCAGATCTCCCGATGCATCTACAACATACAAGATCAAATCTGCTTCCTGTGCATATTTTTTGGCACGTTCCACACCTATTTTCTCCACCACATCCTGTGTTTCATGGATACCCGCCGTATCGATCATGTTCAGACTGATACCATGGAGATTAATCGTCTCATGCAATGCATCTCTTGTAGTTCCGGCAATCTCTGTAACGATAGCTCTGTCCTCACCCAACAGCATATTAAGCAGGGAAGACTTACCGGCATTCGGCTTACCTACAATGACTGTGGAGATTCCTTCCTTCATCAGTCTTCCGTTGTCGGCCGTTGCGAGGAGCTTCTTGATCTCTGCTTCAAATACTTCAATCTTACCCGACAACTGCTCCGGGTACCCTTCCAGACTAATATGCTCCGGATCATCCAGCGCCGATTCTATAAAAGCTATCTGATATAATATTTCTTCCCGTAAACTGTGAACTTTATCGGAGAGCTGTCCTTTCAACTGACTTACAGAAGAAGAAAGAGCATATTCATTCTGTGAATGAATCACATCAATAACAGCCTCTGCCCGGGATAAGTCAATCCTGCCGTTTAAGAAAGCTCTCTTGGTGAATTCACCCGGTTCTGCCAGTCTGGCTCCGGCTCTGAGCACGGTTTCCAATACTTTCTGCATGACCAGAACACCGCCATGACAGTTGATTTCCACTGTATCTTCCGTGGTATAACTTCTCGGTGCTTTCATGACAGCAACCATTACTTCATCGATTACATTTTCGTCTTTGTCTACAATATAGCCATAATGTATGGTATGACTCTGTACATTTCCAAGAATTTTTTTACCTGATGCAGACCGAAAAATACTATCTACTATATATATGGCATTTTCGCCACTGATTCTTACAATACCGATTCCGGAATCCGATAATGCCGTTGCAATCGCAGCGATTGTTTCATTTTCATAATTTTGCATACAAATCTCCATTCCGCAGACGTTTACTTACATTGGAAGAATCATTCGTACTTTCTGTACTTTCTAAAAATATAGACAATTATACTCCAAAAAAAGAGTAGTTGCAAATAAAGCCGGTAAAAGAATTAACTTCTAATACCGGCTTTTATCTTTATCATACTTTACTCTGATTATCTCTTAAGAGTAACTACAACTCTCCGGAAAGGTTCCTCTCCTTCACTGTGAGTTGTAACATATTTATCATTCTGCAATGCGGAATGAATGATTCTTCTCTCATAAGGATTCATAGGCTCCAGAGATACGCTTCTCTTGGTTCTCTTAACCTTATAAGCGATGTTCTTGGCAAGATTCTCAAGAGTTTCTTTTCTGCGCTGACGATAGTTCTCTGTATCGACCTTTACATGAATGTACTCTTCAGACTCTTTATTTACTACCAGAGATACCAGATACTGTAAAGAATCCAGTGTCTGTCCTCTCTTACCGATCAGAACACCCATCTCATTACCGCTTAAATCGATATCCATGTTCTTCTCTTCTTCATTATACTTAATATCAACGGCAACTTCCATATTCATTGCCTGGAATACATCATTTAAAAATACTCTGGCAACTTCCTCTACAGAGCTTTTCTTAACAGCTGCCTTGATCACAGCAGGCTTTGCTCCGATTCCGAGGAATCCGGAAGAACCTTCTTCCACTACCTGATAATCCAGCTTATCACTGGTAACACCCAGTTTCTGACAAGCTTCTGTAATGGCATCGCTGACTGTCTTTGCAGATACTTCGATCATGTCCATATTACTTACCTCCTCAAAATTTATAAGGAAACTTTCTATTTACGACTGTTCTTCTCGTTATAATCTCTTACCATATTTGCTTTCGCCATCATACTGCCCGGCTTAGCTTCTTTTACTTCGGAATAGCTGTCGGCAGATACTTCGCTGTTATCTACCTTAGAAGAAATATTTGCTTTCTTCTGGATGTTCTTGGTGCTCATGTTAGCATAAGCATTCAGCTTTTCCTGCTGTTCCTTCATCTTCTCCAGCTTCTTGGCACTCTTGGCTGAATTCTTTTTGATGATATCATCAAAATCCATCTTATCAATGTGCTTATTGATCACTACCTGCTGGATACTTCTGACAACGCTACCTGCTACCCAGTACAGTCCCATACCGGAAGGTAATGTGAAGCAGAACCATGCAGACATCAAAGGCATGATCATGTTCATGGTCTTCATAGAAGAAGCCATCGCTGCAGCCTGATCGTTACCGTTGGTAGCAGAGGTATCCTGCTGGGGCATCAGCTTTACATTGATCCACTGTGTTAAAGCGGAAAGAACAGGAATTGCCAATGCTCCGATGACTAAAAGCCATGCTCCGTTGGCCCATGCTTCTCTGATCAGATAAGAAGGAGAGTTACCAATATTTAATCCTAAGAAGTTATTGTACTCTTCCAGTTTGCTTACAGTATTGGTTACATCCGTTGCAAGAGAAGGAAACTGCTCACTGATACTTGCAAAATCAGCGGTGGATGCTTTGTTCAGACAATCAATAATCGTATTCTGTACATACTCACTATGTGTTCCGGCTACAAAGCTTGCATTGGAAAACTGTTTGCTGTACATAGCAGAATTGGTAAAATTCTGAACCAGTTCAATGGCTTTGGAATTATCGATAATATTGTCTACCAAAGGGAAGAAAGCTTCCTTAACTCTTCCTACATAAGCGGGAATTGCATAAATTACACGATACAAAGCAAACAGAATAGGCATCTGGATCAACATATACAGACAGCTGCCGGTAGGTGATACACCATACTTTGCATAAATTGCCTGAATTTCCTGATTCTGTGCTAACTGAGAATCCTGATCTTTACGATTCTTGTATTTTGCCTGAACTGCCTGAATCTCAGGATTCATCTTAGCAGAAAGCTTGGAGAATTTCTGCTGTTTGATGGTAAGAGGCATCATTAACAGGTTCACAACAATTGTAAAAAGGATGATTGCGAGACCGATATTAGGAATACCGATCATGTTCAGAACTTCGAAAATTCCTTCCATTATCTTACCAAGGAGCCAGGCTACCTGTCCGATAATGAATGTGGAATTCTGTGTCAAAAGAATACCGTTCATTTATCCTCCTAATATTTGCCATATTCTATCTGAATGTTCTCAGGGTACAGGATCATATCCTCCCTTAGAAAAAGGATTACATCTAAGAATTCTCCATGCGGCCAAAAGTCCTCCTTTGATCACACCATATTTTTCAATGGCCTCCAGACCATATTGAGAACAACTGGGAACATAGGGACACTTCGTACCTTTGTACGGCGAGATATATTTTTGATAGAACCTGATCATGGCTATAACTGATTTTTTCATATACTTATCTTTTTAGTCCTGATAAAAATAAATTTTTATCAGATGATGAAGTTTTGCAAGATGCAACAGGGCGCTTTCCGCTTCTTCATATCCTATGGAAGCTGCCGCCGGTCTTGCAATGATTACCATATCCAAACCACTATTGAATACACTTTCATGTAATCTGTAACTTTCTCTGACCAGCCGGGTGATCCGGTGTCTTACGACACTGTTGCCGACTTTCTTACTTACACTGATTCCGATTCTGTTTTTATCAAGGCCATTTTCCTTCACATACATGATAAAGTACTTGTTGGCATAGGACCTGCCATTCTTGTACACAAAACGGAACTGATGATTTTTCTTTAATGATTCCGAAAACTGCATGCACTCCTCCAACCGTGAAAGTTAAGAGAAAAAAAGGTCACATTGCTGTGACCTATGCGGATAATTTCTTTCTTCCTTTTGCACGTCTTGCTGCTAAAACTTTTCTTCCACCGGGAGTACTCATTCTGGCTCTGAAACCGTGAACCTTGGAATGGGAACGCTTTTTAGGCTGAAATGTCATCTTCATGGAAAGGCACCTCCTTCTCTAAACCTTCTTATATAAAAAGGTAAACATATTTTTCATCATTTAGGCACATAAAAAATGCACCTTCCTTTCGGAAAATAGCATATTGATTGTAATGTAAAAGCCCGTCAATGTCAAGCAAAAATCCATAAAAATGCTGAAAAATCAAGAGAAAATCAGCTTTTCAAAATTCTAAAAAATTTTTAAAATGAGTTATCCACATAGATATACACCATATTTACCCACAAACGAGTTATCCACAGGCTGTTGATTATTTGTGGATATTTTTTTATTTTACATGGATATTCTGTGAAAAACACGTGTAAAAGTGGACAAGTATACCGTAAATGTGGATATCTCATATTCATGAATACTTATCCACATATACACATCGCTATCCACAATGCCTGTTCATATACCAAGTTATGAACAACTTTATCAACAGATTGTGGATAACTTTATCCATGCCCTGTTCATAACTTACATTTGAATTATTTTTAATTCTATTATACAATGAAATGGAGTTTCGCATAATGGGACTCTCAGCGGGAGGAAATCAATGGACGCAATCAAAGAAAATTGGACAACTATTAAAGAAGCTGTCAGAAGAGAATACAGTCTCTCTGACATTTCTTATCATACATGGGTGGAGCCTCTGGAATTTCATAATGTGGTAAATGATGTCGTAAGTATCATCATTCCTTCTGACCAGGCACATGCCCTGAATTACATTTCTTCTAAATATAAAAGCTTTTTTCAGGTAACTATTACAGAGATGTTTGATCATCCTTATGATATCAGCTTTATTCTGGAAAAAGATGTCCAGGCGGAAGAACCTGTAGAAAATGAAATGTCTGCTCCGAATCAGATCTATGGCATTAATTATGAAGATGCTCATCTGAACCCTAAGTATAAATTTGATACTTTTGTCGTAGGAAGCAACAATAAATTTGCTCATTCCGCATCTCTTGCCGTAGCGGAATCCCCGGGTGAAGTCTACAATCCTCTTTATTTATACGGAGGACCTGGTCTGGGCAAGACCCACCTGATGCATTCCATCGGACATTTTATATTAGAACAGGATCCGGACAAGAAGGTACTCTACGTCACCAGTGAGGAATTTACCAATGAGGTTATCGAATCCATCCGTAGCGGTAATGCTGCTTCCATGACCAAGCTGCGTGAAAAATACCGTAACGTCGATGTTCTCATGGTCGACGATGTACAGTTTATTATAGGTAAAGAAAGTACCCAGGAAGAGTTCTTCCATACTTTCAATGCTTTACACGCTGCCCATAAACAGATCATTCTTTCTTCCGATAAGCCTCCCAAGGAAATGGAGACTTTGGATGAAAGATTCCGTTCCCGTTTTGAATGGGGTCTGATTGCGGATATCCAGCCGCCCGATTACGAGACACGAATGGCTATTTTACGTAAAAACGCGGAGACCTATGACCGTCAGATTGATGAAGAGATCATCAAATACATTGCTACGAATATTAAATCCAATATCCGTGAGCTGGAAGGTGCCTTCAACAAGATCATTGCTTTCGCTAAATTAAATAAGGTAGATCTGACTCTTTCCCTGGCGGAAGAAGCCCTGAAGGATGTCATCTATCCCAACAAGCCCAAGGAGATCACTCCTACTCTCATTATTAATGTCGTAGCGGAACATTTTGGCGTAAAACCGGAAGATATTACTTCCAAGAAGAGAAATTCCGAGTTCGTACAGCCCCGTCAGGTCGTAATGTACCTGTGCCGGGAACTGACTGATACTTCTTATACTAATATAGGTAAGTTGTTAGGCAAAAAAGACCATACAACCATCATTCACGGCGTTAATAAAGTAGCTGCGGAAATTAAGACCAATGAAGAACTTCGTAACAAAGTAGATATTATAACAAAAAAGATAAATCCTTCCTAAGAAGATATCCGTTGATATTTTTTCTTATTCTGAGGACAAGTTGTGTATATCTCAGGAATAAACACTATCTGCCTGTTGATAACTTATTTTAAGGCTCTGTGACAGAATCCGGAGGGTGTGAATAAGCTAAGAGTTATTCTTAGGTTATTCTGCCAAATCCACTAAGATTTCCATTCCATTTTGCCTTGAAAAATAGTATAATAAAACTGGTTATGCACATATCAACAGCCTTTATTAAGAATACTACGAAATTCTTTTAATATTTTTATACAACGCGCGCCCACATGCGCCCACATCAACCGGAAAGGAAGTTATGCACATATGAAATTAGTCTGTTCAAAAGCCAGTCTTTTAAACGGCGTACAAACTGTATCAAAAGCTGTTCCCAGTAAGACTACTATGTCTATTCTGGAATGTATTTTAGTAGATGCTACCAACGGAGAGATCAAACTTACCGCCAACGACATGGAACTCGGTATCGAGACTACGATAGAAGGACAGATTATAGAAAAAGGTATCATTGCACTGGATGCCAAAATGTTTTTGGAAATCGTACGTAAACTTCCCGACAGTGATATTACCATCGAGACCGACGCTTCCTATAAGGTAGTCATCACCTGTGAAAAAGCAAAATTTACGATCATCGGCAAATCCGGTGAAGATTTTTCATATCTTCCCGTTGTAGAAAAAGATGACAGTATCGTAATGAGTCAGTTTACACTGAAAGAGGTAGTAAGACAGACGATCTTCTCTATCTCTGACAATGATAATAATAAACTGATGACCGGTGAACTTTTTGATATTAACGGAGAAGAATTCAAAATCGTATCTCTGGACGGACATCGTATTTCCATTCGTAAGATTCAGATGAAGAACAGTTACTCTCCGAAAAAGGTTGTCGTACCCGGCAAGACTTTGAATGAAGTAAGTAAGATTTTACCCGGAGATGCAGACAGTGATGTGACGATCTCCTTTACTGAAAAACATATTGTATTTGAATTTGACAAGACTGTTGTAGTATCCCGTCTGATCGAGGGAGAATATTTCAAGATCGACCAGATGCTTTCCAGTGACTATGAGACCAAAGTAAGAGTCAATAAAAAAGAGTTCTTAAGCTGTATCGATCGTGCTACTCTTCTGGTAAAGGAAGGCGATAAGAAGCCTATTATTGTAAATATTACGGACAACGGAATGGAATTGAAGATCAATTCCGCTCTGGGCAGCATGAATGAAGAAATAGATATTCAGAAACAGGGTAAAGATCTGATGATCGGATTCAATCCGAAGTTCCTGATTGATGCTCTCCGTGTTATCGATGATGAGGAAGTTGATCTGTATATGGTGAATCCCAAGGCTCCCTGCTTTATCAAAAATGCAGAGGAAAGCTATATTTACCTGATCCTTCCTGTTAACTTTACAACAGTTTCTTAAGGGAAAATAAAACAAGAACAGAGGTTGAAGCAATGCATACGATCCGTTTAAAGGATGAATATATTAAGCTTGGTCAGGCATTAAAAGCAGCCGGTGTGGTAGAATCCGGCGTGGATGCCAAGTTTGCCGTTCAGGACGGCCTGGTAAAGGTGAACGGACAGACGGAAACCCAGCGTGGTAAAAAACTGGTATCCGGAGATAAAGTGGAATATGATGGTGAGACCATCGTAATAGAGTAAGCAGGTTACTATGATCATCAAATCAATTGAATTGGCAGATTACAGGAATTATGATTCTCTTGTCCTGCAGTTTGACCGTGGAACCAATATTCTCTACGGAGACAATGCGCAGGGCAAGACCAATATCCTGGAAGCAATCTATGTTGCTGCCACCACAAAATCGCATAAGGGAAGCAAAGACAGGGAAATTGTCAATTTCGACAAGGAAGAGGCACATATCAGAACCTATCTGGAGAAAGACGGAAAAGAGATCCGTGTGGATATGCATCTGAGAAAGTCCAAATCCAAAGGAATTGCCATTGACGGTCAGAAGATAAAAAAAGCAGCTGATCTTCTGGGACTTTGTAATGTCGTCTTTTTCTCCCCGGAAGACCTTGGAATCATTAAAAACGGTCCTTCCGAACGGAGAAGATTCGTAGATATGGAATTATGCCAGCTGGACAATTTCTATCTCTATAATCTCAATCATTACAACAAAATCGTAAATCAGAGAAATAAGCTTCTCAAGGATATGTATATGAATCCTGATCTGAAGGAGACATTGACCATCTGGGATATGCAGCTGGTGTCTTACGGAAGTAAGATCATAGAGAGAAGAAAGCTGTTCGTGGAACAGCTCAATGAGATCATTTATGATATTCATAAAAAGCTGTCCGGTGGTCGGGAAGAAATACGTATCCAGTATGAGCCGGATGTGGAACTGGATGAATTCGAAAGTAAGCTAAGAAACAGTCAGGACCGGGATATGCGGGCAAAAATGACATCCGTTGGACCTCACAGAGATGATTTTTCTTTTCTGGTAGGGGACGTGGATATCCGAAAGTTCGGGTCGCAGGGTCAGCAGCGTACCGCTGCTCTCTCACTGAAGTTATCCGAAATTGAACTGGTAAAAAGAATCACAAAGGATACTCCGGTATTATTACTTGACGATGTATTGTCTGAACTGGACAGTAACCGGCAAAACTATTTATTAAACAGTATCGGAGATATTCAGACGATCATTACCTGTACCGGTCTCGAAGAGTTTGTAAATAACAGATTTGAAATCAACAGAGTATTTAAAGTATCCGCCGGAACAGTTGTCTGTGTCAATGAAAATATGGGGTTGAAAACCGAAGAAACGGATCAAACCACAGATGCATATAATTTTGGCAGCCTGTAGGGCAGAATGTGAGGAATCATGAGCGAAGAAAATATGAACAATACCGCGGTAGAACATGAATACGGCGCGGATCAGATTCAGATATTGGAAGGTCTGGAAGCTGTAAGAAAGCGTCCGGGAATGTACATCGGTACCACATCCAGCAGAGGACTGCATCATTTGGTATATGAGATCGTAGACAATGCGGTAGATGAAGCTTTGGCAGGATTCTGTGATACCATTGATGTAACGATCAATGAAGATAATTCTATTACAGTTATCGATAACGGCCGAGGTATTCCGGTAGGTATCAACCATAAGGCAGGCATTCCTGCGGTAGAAGTTGTATTTACAATCCTGCATGCCGGCGGTAAGTTCGGCGGTGGGGGATACAAAGTATCCGGCGGTCTGCACGGTGTAGGTGCGTCTGTTGTAAATGCCCTCTCCAACTGGCTGGAAGTAGAAATCTGCCAGGGAGGAAAGGTATACAAACAGCGTTATGAAAGAGGACATGTATGCTATCCGTTAAAGGAGATCGGCACCTGTCCTGCGGAAAAGACCGGTACCAAGGTTACTTTCCTGCCCGATGATACGATTTTTACCGAGACAACGGTATATGATTTTGATGTATTGAAGAGAAGACTCAGAGAGATGGCATTCCTGACCAAAGGACTGCGCATCATCTTAAGAGATAACCGTACGGAAGAAGAAGCTTCTCTGAACGGAGAATCTGTATCTGAGGGTTCTGTGGCAGAAGCAATGTCCACAGAGCATGAGAAAAAGCAGATCAGTGAACTCTTGCAGCGTGCCGAAGCAGATGCCAAAGATGCAGCCGCACAGTCAGAAGAAGGAACTACGGCAGAGGCTTCTGCAGAAGTTGCTGCGGATAATTCTGCAGACAGCGAAGCATTTGCGGATGCTTTTGCTACTTCCGAAGAATCTACCAAAGCCCGTACCGGCGGTAAGATCGGCAAGATACATACCATTACTCTGGAAAACGGTAAGAAGCAGAAAGTCGTTGAATTCTACTATGAAGGCGGTATCAAAGAATTTGTTGCTTACCTGAACAAGAGTAAAGAGCCTTTATATGAGAATATTCTGTATTTTGAAGGTGAGAAGAATAATGTGTATGTGGAAGTATCATTCCAGCACAATGATTCTTATAACGAAAGTGTATTCAGCTTTGTAAATAACATCAATACTCCCGAGGGAGGTACGCATTTACAGGGCTTCCGTAATGCGATTACGAAGACTTTTAACGATTATGCGAGAAGTGCGAAGCTGTTAAAAGACAGTGAGCCGAATCTGTCCGGTGAAGATATCCGTGAAGGTCTGACCGCTATTGTCAGTGTCAAGATCGAGGATCCCCAGTTCGAAGGACAGACGAAACAGAAACTGGGTAACAGCGAAGCAAGAGGCGCAGTTGACAATATTGTCAGTGAACAGCTGACCTATTTCCTCGAGCAGAATCCGCAGATTGCAAAGTCTATCTGTGAGAAGTCCATTCTGGCGCAGCGTGCCAGAGAGGCAGCCAGAAAGGCAAGAGATCTCACCAGAAGAAAAACTGCCCTGGATACCATGGCTCTGCCCGGTAAACTGGCAGATTGTTCCGATAAGGATCCGAAGAACTGCGAAATCTACATCGTAGAGGGAGATTCCGCAGGAGGAAGTGCGAAGACTGCACGTTCCCGTGCAACACAGGCTATCCTGCCCCTGCGTGGTAAGATTCTGAATGTAGAGAAAGCCAGACTGGATAAGATTTATGCAAATGCCGAGATCAAGGCAATGATCACTGCTTTCGGTACCGGTATCCATGAAGATTTTGATATTACCAAGCTTCGTTACAACAAGATCATCCTGATGACTGATGCCGATGTCGACGGTGCACATATCAGTACTCTTCTGCTGACCTTCATCTATCGGTTTATGCCGGAGCTGATCAAGCAGGGACATGTATTCCTGGCGAAGCCGCCTCTGTATAAACTGGAGAAGAACAAGAAGGTATGGTATGCCTACAGTGATGAAGAACTCGACAGTATCTTAAGTGAAGTAGGCCGTGACCAGAACAATAAGATCCAGCGTTACAAAGGTCTGGGCGAGATGGATGCGGAACAGCTCTGGGAGACCACCATGGATCCCGAGAGACGTATTCTGCTCCGTGTCAATTATGATGAAGAGACTGAATCCGAACTGGATCTGACCTTTACTACCCTGATGGGTGATAAGGTAGAGCCCAGAAGAGAGTTCATTGAAGAAAATGCCCAGTTTGTTAAGAATTTAGATATCTAATACTAGAAAGTCGCAACGCGACAGATTGTGAGGAAACATGAACGACGATATTTTTGATAAGCCTTCGGAGGCTGAGATTGATAAAATCCATGAAGTCGATCTGAAAGAAAAAATGGAAACTTTCTATATCGACTATGCCATGAGTGTTATCGCATCCCGTGCGCTTCCGGATGTGAGGGATGGTCTGAAGCCGGTACAGAGACGTGTACTTTATTCCATGATCGAACTGAACAATGGTCCCGACAAGCCGCATCGTAAGAGTGCCCGTATTGTCGGTGATACCATGGGTAAATATCATCCTCATGGTGACAGCTCCATCTATGGTGCATTGGTTAATATGGCACAGGACTGGTCTACCCGTTATCCTTTGGTAGACGGTCACGGTAACTTCGGTTCCATGGATGGTGACGGTGCTGCGGCAATGCGTTATACCGAGGCAAGACTTTCCAAGATTTCCATGGAACTTCTGGCCGATATCGGTAAAAATACCGTTGATTTCGTACCGAACTTTGATGATACCGAAAAAGAACCCGTTGTACTGCCCAGCCGTTATCCGAATCTGCTGGTAAACGGTACTACCGGTATCGCCGTAGGTATGGCTACCAATATTCCGCCTCACAATCTTCGTGAAGTGGTACAGGCAGTCGTTAAGATTATTGATAATCGTGTGGAAGAAGACAGAGATACTACGATTGATGAGATTCTTCCCATTGTGAAAGCGCCCGATTTTCCTACCGGTGGACTTATTCTGGGTACCAGAGGCTGTGAAGAGGCTTATCGTACCGGTCGTGGTAAGATCAGAGTCCGTGCGGTGACCAATATTGAGACTCTGCCCAACGGTAAGAGTCAGATCATTGCTACCGAACTGCCCTACATGGTAAATAAGGCAAACCTGATCATCAAGATTGCCGAACTGGTGAAATTAAAGAAAATCGACGGTATTACAGACATCCGTGATGAATCCAACCGTGAAGGTGTCCGTGTGGTAATCGAACTTCGTAAGGATGCCAATGCCAATGTCATTCTGAATCAGTTATACAAGCATACACAGCTTCAGGATACTTTCGGCGTGATCATGCTGGCACTGATCAATAATCAGCCTAAAGTCATGAACCTTCTGGAGATGCTGACCTACTACCTGAAGCATCAGGAAGATGTTGTTACCAGAAGAACCAAATATGATCTGAATAAAGCAGAGGAAAGAGATCATATTTTACAGGGTCTGTTAAAGGCTCTGGACTTCATTGATGAAGTCATTACCATCATCCGCGGCAGTCAGAATGCACAGATTGCAAAAGAACGTCTGATGGAGAGATTCGAACTGTCCGATGTACAGGCACAGGCTATCGTAGACATGCGTCTGCGTGCTCTGACAGGTCTGGAAAGAGAAAAGCTGGAGAACGAGCATCAGGAACTGGTAGCAAGAATCGCGGAGTTGAAGGCTATTTTGGCAGATGAAAAACTGTTATTGGGTGTTATTAAGACAGAGATAACCGCCATTGCCGAAAAATACGGTGATGACAGACGCAGTAAGATCGGTTATGACGAACTGGATATCTCCATGGAAGACCTCATTCCGAAGGAAAATACCATCATTGCCATGACGAGCCTCGGTTATATCAAGCGTATGACTGTAGATAATTTCAAGGCACAGAACCGCGGCGGACGCGGTATCAAGGGCATGCAGACTATCGATGAGGATTATATCGAAGATCTGTTGATGACAACAACGCATCATTATCTGAACTTCTTCACCAATATGGGAAGAGTTTACAGATTAAAAGCTTACGAGATTCCGGAGGCAGGACGTACCGCAAGAGGTACTGCTATCGTAAACCTCCTGCAGCTGGCACCCGGTGAGAAAATCACAGCAATGATCCCTATCCGGGAATACAGCGATGACAAGAATCTGTTCATGGTAACCAAGACCGGTATCGTGAAGAAGACTCCTCTGATGGAGTTCTCCAATGTCAGAAAGAACGGACTGACTGCAATTAATCTCAGAGAAGACGATGAACTGATCGAAGTAAAGATTACCGACAGCAACAGCGAAATCTTCCTGGTAACCAAACAGGGAATGTGTATCAGATTCCAGGAGACTGATGTACGGGCTACCGGCAGAGCTTCCATGGGTGTCATCGGTATGAACCTCTCTCCCGGTGATGAAATCATCGGTATGCAGTTACAGACCCAGGGCAGCGATCTGTTGATCGTATCTGAAAACGGTATGGGTAAACGTACTTCCATGGATGAATTTACCGTTCAGAAACGTGGCGGTAAGGGTGTAAAATGCTACAAGATCGTTGAAAAGACCGGTGATGTGGTAGGCGCCAAGGCTGTCAATGACGACAATGAGATTATGATGATCACCACTGAGGGAATTATCATTCAGCTGCGTGTACAGGATATCTCTACTTTGAGCAGAATTACTTCCGGTGTGAAACTCATCAACCTGGATGAAGGTGTGAAAGTAGCACAGATTGCCAAAGTACGTGAAAAGCTTTCCAACGGAGACCATGAATTCGACAATATCGAAGATGCCATGGAAGAAGTTGCACAGGAAGCCGGTTCTGAGGATGAGGACGAAGCAGAAGAAAATCTGATCTTCCCTACCGAAGAAAATGAAGATGATGAATAAGTAGTGGGTTGAGCACTTTTGTGTTGCAGATATTGATAATTCTGTGATATAACAAAGGTGCTCAATTAGCGTATTAATATTTTTGAAAAAGAGGGGCATGAAAAATGGAATCTTATAGTATTTTCAGAGATTTGGCAATCATTATTGTATTTGCCAAGGTATTTGGCATTATTGCCAGAAAATGTAAAGCTCCCCAGGTAGTGGGTGAGATCATTGCCGGTCTGTTGATCGGACCGAGTGTGCTGGGACTGGTACAGCAGTCTGATTTTCTGATTCAGATGGCGGAAATCGGTGTTATTTTGCTGATGTTCTCCGCAGGTCTGGAGACGAATCTGAAGGATCTGATGAAGACCGGTTTTGTGGCATTCTTGATTGCCTGCATGGGTGTATTTGTGCCTTTGGTAGGCGGAACTTTGTTATATATGGGATTTTACGGTGTGGCACCGTGGGGTTCCGAGAAGTTCTATGAAGCCGTATTTATCGGTGTCATCATGACGGCTACCAGCGTAAGTATCACGGTACAGTCACTGAAGGAACTTGGCAAGCTCAAAGGTAAGGTTGGTACGACAATCATGAGTGCCGCAATTATCGATGATGTCATCGGTATCATCGTACTTACCTTTGTCATCGGATTCAAGAATCCGGATTCCAATCCGGGAAGCGTGGTCATCTCTACTCTCCTCTTCTTCCTGTTTGCTATCGGTGTCGGATTTGTACTGTTCAAGGTATTCCAGTATCTGGATAACAGATATCCTCATACCAGACGTATTCCTATTCTGGGACTGGCACTCTGCTTCATCTTCGCTTATGTAGCGGAAGTATTCTTCGGTATTGCGGATATCACCGGTGCTTATGTGGCAGGTATCATCCTCTGCTCTATTCAGGATTCTGAGTACATAGCTGAGAAAATGGATATTAACTCTTATATGATCTTCGGACCGATTTTCTTTGCAAGTATCGGTTTGAAGACCAGCTTTGATCATTTGAACGGGGAATTCGTATTGTTCTCTATCGGATTTGTCATCGTTGCTCTGCTGTGCAAGATCATTGGCTGTGGTCTGATGGCCAGAATCTGTAAGTTTAAAGGACCGGATGCTTTGAAGATCGGCGTCGGTATGATGACCAGAGGTGAGGTTGCTTTAATCGTGGCGCAGAAGGGATTATCTGTGGGAATGATCGGATCGGAATATTTTACCGCGGTAATCTTATTGATCATCGTATCCAGCATATCTACTCCTATTCTGCTGAAGATACTGTATACGAAACATGCTGAGATTGACTAAATGGAAAGTTAATAAAAACTCCCGGCGCGGCTTAAATGTCGTTTCGGGAGTTTTATGTTAACTTGCTATTAAGTTAGTTATTACTTCTTTTCCGAAGCATTATTGATCAATTCCATGATCTTCGGGATTGCATCCATCTGATGGCTGCGGCTCATGGCTTCTACATAGTTCTGGCGGTTGAAGTACAGTTCATGTACTTTATCGACCAGGAGATTCGTCGTAATATCATCCTCATTCAATACAATAGAATAACCCTGAGCTTCAAAAGACGCCGCATTCAATAACTGATCACCGCGACTGCTTGCAGCAGGCAGAGGTATCAGAATGTTTGGTTTCTTTAATGCAAGAAGTTCACAGATTGCATTCGCTCCGGCACGGGAAATCACTACGTCCGCCATTGCAAAAATATCTTTTAACTCTGCTTTGATATACTCGAACTGTTTATAACCGGGAGTATTCAATAACAGATTGTCTATTTTATCCTTACCGCAGAGATGTACGACCTGGAAATCTTCCAGTAATTTCGGCAAAGCATCACGAACCGCTTTATTCACGTTTGCGGCACCCAGACTTCCGCCGATGACCATAATGACAGGCTTATTCGCCGTGAATCCGCACATATTCAGTCCAGCAAGCTTACTGCCCTGTCCCAGTTCGGCACGAATGGGAGAACCGGTGAGTACTGCTTTTTCGGCGGGAATATTTTTCATAGTCTCCGGAAAATTACAACATACCTTTTCCGCTACCGGAATGCACAGCTTATTCGCAAGTCCCGGGGTCATATCGGATTCGTGAATAATGCAGGGAATATGTAAGGAAGCTGCGGCACGGACAACAGGAACGCTTACAAATCCACCCTTGGAAAAAACTACATCCGGCTGAAATTCTTTTAGATAATTCCTGGCTTCCACAAAACCTTTCATGACACGGAACGGATCGGAAAAATTCTTAGGATCCAGATATCTGCGGAACTTACCGGTAGAGATACCGGTATAAGGAATATTAAAATCCGCAATCAGCTTCTTTTCAATTCCTTCATAAGAACCTACATATGCAATCTCATATCCTGCCGCCTGCAGTGCAGGTAATAATGCGATATTCGGCGTTACATGTCCGGCAGTTCCACCGCCGGTTAAAACTATTTTTTTCATAATAATCCCTGTGCCTTTCAGTAATATTACTGTGCAATCATTTCTTCCAGAGCATGTGCCAGCTGATCAGGGCAGGAAGTAGGTTTAAAACCGCAGCGGATTCCCTTGAGACGGCTGATGGCTTCTTCGGGAGTCATACCCTTTACCAGAGCGCTGATACCCTGAAGATTGCCGTTGCATCCTCCGGTAAATTTTACGGAATCAATAACACCATCCTTTAATTCTACGTCAATAGATGTGGAACAAGTACCTTTTGTTTTGTATATCATGTGTAAAACCATCCTTTTTTATTGAGTTTCTAAGGAAAAATTATAGCAGATTTTAGGCATTTATACAATAATCAGAGAAATGTTTTCTTTCTTAAAAAAATGTAAAAGAGTGGCTTTTTCTGTTCTTACGGGTAAAAAAATGACGATGAAAAAACGTACAAAACAAGACATTTATACGTTATACTCTAAAAGTAACAGAAAGGAGTTCGGATTATGTTTACAATTTTTAAAGGAGAAAAAGTAATTACTGCCGGAATTATGGCATTTTTGGGACTGAGCATTCTGGTGCGCCTTCTTTTGGCAGGTGTTTACCATACGATGATAAGAGAAACCGATAATATGGCAATTACAAATAACAGGCTTTTAAAGCAATGTAAGGTGAAATTCATAAATTGTTATCAGTTAAATTGCGGCGTGGCAAATATCCCTGTATTTGTGGACAAGTTCTTAAATCGTTTATCCTTCTGGCATTTATCTTTTGATGCCTGGTATCATTTATCCGGTCAATTCATGCTGTTTTCCATAGTATTTGCGGGAATCGGTATCAGTAAGGGGATTATGGATGGCAGAATGCTGGGAGAAATTCTGCCTTTTTATATTGCAAGTTTTCTGGGATTATATCTCTATTTTTCCTTATCGGCGATGATCGATATTAAGGGAAAACGACAGGTCCTGAAGACAAATCTCATAGATTATCTGGAAAATCATTTATCCGGAAGAATCTCTGTCACGGAACAGGATTATGAAAAACTTTACGGACCGGGAAGTCTGGGAGAAGAAATCGGTAAGGTAGCAAACGGCAGAAAAAAATTGCAGAAAACAACCGGCAGGAAAACTGTGGAATTGATGCCGATTCATAGCAGAACGATACAGGAACAGAATGAATCGATGGAAAATAAAAATGCAGAATACGGGGAAATACAAAAACGGGAAGAGTATCCCTCAAAAGTCACGGAAGAAGAATTACAGGCACTTTTACAGGAACTTTTGACAGTATAGAGACAGAAAATTCTTGAAAAAAGGCAGAAAACTTCTTTGGTTGATAGATATATCTTGAAAATAGGATGTAACTTTGTTAAAATATAAACGGATTTTTTAAGTAAGTAACGCAAGAATGCGTGATATATCTGAAAGATATAAGGAGGAGCATTATGAGCAAACAAGTTACATTTGATTATTCCAAGGCCGGCTCTTTTATCTCTGAGGAAGAGATCGGTTACATGAAGAAGCTTACCCTGGATGCGAAGGAGACCCTGGTATCCAAGACCGGCGCAGGCAATGATTTTCTGGGATGGATCGACCTTCCCGTAGATTACGATAAGGAAGAGTTCGCGCGTATTAAGGCAGCAGCGAAGAAGATTCAGAGTGATTCCGACGTACTGTTAGTCATCGGTATCGGCGGTTCTTATCTGGGAGCCAGAGCTGCAATCGAGTTCTTAAGCCACAGCTTCTACAATGTACTGGATAAGAGTGTACGTAAGACTCCGGAGATCTACTTCTGCGGTAACTCCATCAGCTCCACCTATCTGAAGCATCTGATGGATGTAGTCGGCGACAGAGATTTCTCTATCAACATGATCTCCAAGTCCGGTACGACTACCGAGCCTGCTATCGCTTTCCGTGTATTCAAGGAAAAACTGGAAGCAAAATACGGTAAGAAGGGTGCGGCAGAGAGAATCTACGCTACCACAGATAAGGCAAAGGGAAGCTTAAAGCATCTGTCCGATGAGGAAGGTTATGAGACCTTCGTAGTACCTGATGATGTCGGAGGACGTTTCTCCGTACTGACCGCTGTAGGTCTGCTTCCTATCGCTGTCAGCGGTGCTGATATCGACAAGCTGATGGAAGGTGCAGCAAGCGGAAGAAAGCGTGCACTGGAGAATGATTTTGAACATAACGATGCACTGCAGTATGCAGCACTTCGTAATATCTTACTTCGTAAGGGTAAGAGCGTTGAGATTCTGGCGAACTACGAGCCCGCTGTTCACTATGTAAGTGAGTGGTGGAAGCAGCTGTTCGGCGAGAGCGAAGGCAAGGACAACAAGGGTCTGTTCCCTGCAAGCGTAGATCTGACCACCGATCTGCATTCCATGGGTCAGTTCATTCAGGACGGTTCCCGTATCATGTTTGAGACCGTTATCAATATCGACACTCCGAGAGAGCAGATCACGATCGGCGAGGAGCCTGTAGATCTGGATGGTCTGAACTATCTGGCAGGCAAGACCGTTGATTTCGTCAATAAGAGCGCTATGAACGGAACCATTCTGGCACATACCGACGGTCAGGTTCCTAACTTCATGGTGACTGTTCCTGAAGTAAATGAGTTCTATCTGGGTGAGCTGTTCTATTTCTTCGAGTTCGCATGTGGTGTCAGCGGATACCTGCTGGGCGTAAATCCTTTCAACCAGCCCGGTGTAGAGAGCTACAAGAAGAACATGTTCGCTCTGCTCGGTAAGCCCGGTTACGAGGCACAGAGAGAAGAACTGCTGAAGAGACTGTAATTGTTACAAGCAATCATATATCTGCAAAGCATAAAAGACAGCGTAATGAATTGATTTCATTACGCTGTTGCTGTATGATGGAATAAGTAAGCAGGGCGTATGCTGTTACAAAAAGAAAACAAAAGATAGGAGAAATTGCAAGAGATGAAGATTGTATTGCTGGAGAGAAACAGTGCGGGTACGAATGTACCGGTGGAATGTTTTAATGAACTGGGAGAAGTAACATCCTATCCCAATACGGTTACGGTAGAAGAAGTGGCAGAGCGTGTAGGAGATGCGGATGTTATCGTCTGCAACAAGGCTCCGATGAGAGAAGAATCCCTGAAAAATTGTCCGAACGTGAAGTTGATCTGTGAACTCGCTACCGGATATGACAACTGCGACCTGGAATATTGCAAATCCAGAGGCATTAAGGTCGCAAACGTGGTGGATTATTCCACGGCTATGGTAGCACAGCATACCTTTACTCTGGCACTGGCTTTGAGCCAGAAGCTCCCCTATTATGATAATTATGTAAAATCCGGTGCCTACAGTGCGCAGGATCGTTTCTCTAATTTTGATCTTCCTTTTTATGAATTGGAAGGCAAGACCTGGGGCATCGTAGGAATGGGAAATATCGGTAAAAGAGCCGCAGCGATTGCAACAGCTTTTGGTTGTAAAGTAATTTTCTATTCTATTACCGGTAAGAGCACCTGTACCGATTATCCGCAGGTAGATAAAGAGACTCTGTTAAAAGAAAGTGATTTTCTGTCCCTGCATTGTCCTCTGAGTGATCTGTCCCGCAACTTCATTGATAAAGAAGCACTTCGTAAGATGAAAAAGACAGCAATTCTTATCAATGTGGCGCGTGGTCCTGTGGTAAATAATGCAGATCTGTATGAAGCACTGGTAGCCGGTGAGATTCAGGCAGCGGGTCTGGATGTACTGGAGAAGGAGCCGTTGGAACTGTCCAATCCTCTGAGTGAATTGAAGGACAGCAATAAGCTGATCATCACACCGCATCTGGCATGGGCCAGCGTGGAAGCCAGAACCCGCTGCGTACAGGGTGTCTATGAGAACATCAAGGCATTTATGCGCGGTGAAAACAGGAATGTGGTGAATCTGTAAGTAAAAGAGCTTGAAGAGTCCAATGAAATAATAAATCCGAATATGCAAAAGGATTTGTTGTAGAAGTTGGTAAGCGGCTAAAATATAGACTTGACTTTGAAAATGTTGCGACACTGTCGCAACATTTTATATAATCGCACATACACAATCAATATCTATAGAATACTTGCATTTCCAAGGGTATTTGTGTATATTTGTAGTTACGGTCTTTAACAATGTAAAATAAGATTAATGTAGGATGTTATCGCATAAGCGTGGATGCTACAGGAAAGAAATGAGGAAAACATGATAGAAAAGATAAAAGCACTGTGGATCAAATATGAAGAAATCATTGCGTACCTGATCGTAGGTGGATTGACAACGGTAGTATCTTGGGCAGCGAAGTTCCTGGCGAATTTCCTGTTATTTGATAATACGATGTATCCCACACCATTCCAGAACATCGTCCTGAGTATCATTAACTGGACCGCCGGTGTTATTTTTGCATATTTTACGAATCGTAAGTTCGTATTTAAGAGTAATGCACCGATGCTTTCGGAGGCTCCGAAATTCGTCCTTTCCAGAGTATCTACCTTGATCCTGGATATGGTAGTAATGCAGGTGCTGACTGCAATCGGTGTAAACCTGCTCGTTGCAACTTTGATTTCCGCAGTACTGGTTATCATTGGAAATTATGTGTTCAGTAAGCTGTTCGTATTTAACAAGAAAAAAGACGGCGAAGCGGAAGAAACGAAGTAACAGATATAAAGCGACAAAAGTTACATCGGATATTATAAAAAGGATATCATTATATAAAAAGCAGTTCAGAATCGGAGAAAAATCTGTAAAATTCTGAACTGCTTTTCCATTACGTAGAAAATATGTCCTGTTCACTTGAAAAGGAAAGAATCACAAATAACATTATGCCAGATAAGCCTTCAGCAGTTCCAATGTAGCGGCAACAGCATCCTTATGGGAACGCTCATAGCCGTGGGAGGCGTAGACACCGGGACCGATGAGTCCGTGTCTGGCGTCGATACCGGCGCTTAAAGCGGCATCGGCATCGGAACCGTAATAGGGGTATACATCCGCCGCATAGTCGATATGATTGTCCTTTGCAGCCTGAATGAGGCCTTTTACGACATCATAATGATAAGGCCCATGTCCGTCTTTGACGCAGATAGATACCTGGCGGTCTGTGCATTCCAGGCCTTCGCCGACACAACCCATATCTACGGATAACAATTCTTCCACATCTTCCGGCGCGGAAGCGCAGGCACCGTGACCTACTTCTTCAAAGACGGTGATATGCTGATAAACCTTACGGGACAGCTTTAGGTCTTCGTCTTTTACATATTTTGCAAATCCCAATAAAATAGCGGTACTGAGCTTGTCATCCAGAAAACGACTCTTGATATAGCCGGATTCTGTGATGCGGGTGCGGGGATCCATGCAGACGAAAGAACCGTTCTCAATTCCCAGTGCCTTGACTTCTTCCTTGGTGGAAACCTTTTCGTCCAGCAGGACTTCCACAGAGTCAAAGGTACGCTCGGACTTCTGGTAATCGCCGTTTACATGAATGGATGCATCGGTAAGCTGTACCGTACCATCGTATACTTTACCGTCCAGAGTATATACACGGCAGTTTTCTGTCTCAATATTGTTGGCATTCAATCCGCCTACTTTGGTCAGACGCAGGCGGCCGTTGCTCTTGATCTCGGCAACCATACCGCCGAGGGTGTCTACATGAGCCATGGTCAGGACAGCATTGCCCTTACCGCCGATTTCTACGAGGACACCGCCTTTTTTGGTCTTGACCGGTTTGTAGCCGAGGCGTTTGTATTCTTCGCAGAGATAGTCGGTTACTTTTTCGGTAAATCCGGAAGGACTGTCGATGGCAAGAAGGGCTTCTGCCTGTTTTAAGATATATTCAATATATTTCTTTTCTTTTTTCATGTTAAAACCTGTCTTTCTGAATGTTAGATCCGCGGCATCATAGCCTCTACCAGCTTGGCGGAATGCTGTGCTGCGGCCTTTTCGAAGGTCGGATAATCCATCTCGGCACTGTCATCTGCTTTGTCGGAAATAGCACGGATAATGACAAAGGGAATGTTGTTCAGATAAGCACCATGGGCAATGGAAGCGCCTTCCATTTCAGCGCAGTCGCCCTGAAATTCCCGAATCAGCCGTTCCTTGACATCTTTGCTGGAGATGAACTGGTCACCGCTGACCACGCGTCCGGTATGAACATGAATGTCAGGGTTAACTTCCTGACAAGTGCTGACAGCAACATCGATGAGGTGCTGGTCAGCAATAAATTCACGGCATCCTAACTGGGGCACTTCCCCAAGCTTGTAACCGAAGATCGTTGCATCCACGTCATGATGCAGAGCGTCTTTGGAAATCAGGATGTCTCCGATATCCAGAGCAGCGTTTAAAGAGCCTGCGACACCGGTATTGATGATGGCAGTAACTCCAAAGAGGTCTGCCAGAATCTGTACACAGAGAGCGGCATTTACCTTACCGACACCGCTGCGGACGATCACAACGGGAGTACCGTTCAGTGTACCTTCGTGGAATTCCATATTTGCTTTGGTAGTGATATTGGTGGTGGTCATGTGAGCTTTCAGAGTTTCCACTTCCAGCTCCATGGCACCGATGATTCCGATTTTTTTCATGTGTTTTTCCTATTCTTTCTTACAATAATCAATGTTCTATTCGGGATATACGAGGCGGCTGTCATCAATGCCGTACAGCACGTTGTCAAGATAACGCTTGGCCAGATAATTCGCCATTCCGAGGTTCATATCCAGATAGTTGCCGCAGTCCTTGGGAGAAGCACCGGGTACCTCACCTTTATAGTCGCGGATGAACTCGAACATCTCAACCATCAGAGGAACGATATCCTTAGAGGTAAGATCGCCGGCTAACAGCAGATAGAATCCGGTACGGCATCCCATGGGTCCGAAGTATACGGTTTTATCCTTATATTCCGGGTGGTTGCGCAGGAAAGTTGCGCCCAGATGCTCGATGGTGTGTACTTCTGCGGTATTCATCACAGGCTCTTCATTGGGGCTGGTCATACGCAGATCAAAAGTAGTGATGACTTCAGCACCGATATGATCCTTGCGGGATACATACACACCGGGCTGCAGTTTGATATGGTCAATGGTGAAGCTAGCTATTTTTTCCATAATATCTCCATTCCGCACAATCACCCAAATGTTTTGTAATTGCGCTTTTTCTCTGCATAGTATACACTAATTCGGTAGAAATGAAAATAGCCTGCAAAGACATTCGGCAGGAGAAAATGACGAAGAACTTGGAAAGGAAGGACTCAATAGATGAAACATTCAGCAGATTACTATATCGAACATTTACAGATGGAACCTCACGTGGAAGGAGGATATTTTAAGGAATGTCTTCTGGAAAAAGAGGAGAGAAACCTGTGGAGCAGTATCTATTTCATGCTGGCGAAGGGAGAAGTGTCTCATTTTCACCGCCTGAAATCCGATGAGGTGTGGTACTATCATGACGGCAATGCCCTGACCATCTATATGATCGACGAGGCCGGCAAGCTTACGGCGGCGAAGCTGGGACTGAATCTGGAAAAAGGAGAGGTGCCGCAGGTACTGGTACCGAAGGGAATGATCTTCGGTTCTGCCATGGAAGAGGAAGGATTCAGTCTGGTGGGATGTATGGTATCTCCCTGTTTTAAATATGAGGAGTTTGAATTGTTCGGACGGGAAGAATTGTTGGAAAAATATCCTGAACATAAAGAAGTAATTCTCCGTTTAACCAGAGAGTAAGCACTTACATTCACAAATTAGCGTAATAAAGCGTTGCAATACACTGATTAGTATGCTATACTGACCTCGCGTGCAACGATTGTACGTAAGATAACTATTCAGAATTTCAATTGCAAGAGGGTAGCCGGGATATCCGGCACAGTAATGCAGGAGTTCGGATAGCAATACAGATGAGAGGGAGAAAAGTAAATGAAAAAATTAGTTGGTGTTGTGTTGGCTGCAATGTTGACATTTGGTCTGGCAGGCTGCGGTCCTGTGGATAGTGCGGTACAGAATCTTGCAAGTGCTGCTGCGAACGGCGGAAGCGACGTGGTAACCGCAGATGACGACGGCTATGCAGAGGGACGTATCGGAGATGTAATGAAGACTTATTTCTTCAATTACACCGTAAACAGTGCCTATACCTGTAATGAATATGAAGGATATACACCGTCCGAAGGTAATAAGCTGTTAGTAGCAGAATTGACTATTAAGAATACAGACCGTTCTACCGTTACCATGTATGATACTGATTTCCAGATTCAGTGGGGCGACGATGACAACGACGATGCTTTCGATGCACCGATTACTTATTATGGCAATACGGTAAGTGATGAACAGCTGCCGGAAGAGTATGATCTGTCTGTAAACGAAGAGAGAACAGGTCTGCTGGTATTTGAAGTACCGGAGGATTCCAAGGATTATTCCATTTCCTATCTGGAGCAGTTCTCCAATGATACTGAGGGAGACGTGTTCTTCGTATACTTCACTGCAAAGGATAAGTAAAGCTGACAGATATGTGAATGAGAGACCGAAGTACTGTGGATCACAGTGCTCCGGTCTTTTTTGCTGTTTATTTTTAATTTATAATTATATAATTTTTCCTTAATTGACATACTTATATCTAGGTGTTATAGTACAACTAGAACAAGGGAGAGGAAGAAAGATAAGGAGATCGAAAGAGATCCGGGAAAAAACCTCCGACAGGTTCCGAAATTCTCCGGCAGTTACCGGAGGGTGGAAAAGGTAAGATGTATCGAAAGATACAGACATATGTTTAATAGAAAAGGAGAGATGACTTATGTTATTACCTAGCATTTTTGGAGAGAACTTATTTGATGACTTTTTTGATGATGTACCTTTCTTTGACAACAGAGCAGAAAATCAGATAGAGAAGAAACTGTATGGCAGACATGCACACAATGTAATGAAGACCGATATCAAGGAGACCGATGACAGTTATGAGCTGATCGTTGATTTGCCCGGCTTCAAGAAAGATGAGATCAAGGTATCTCTGGAGGATGGCTATCTGACCATCGAGGCTGCCAAGGGTCTGGATGAGGATGAACAGGAGAAGAAATCCGGCAAGTACATCCGTAAGGAACGTTATGCAGGTGCCTGCCAGCGTAGCTTCTATGTTGGTGACAACCTGACCCAGGAGGATATCAAGGGTGAGTTCAAACATGGTATCCTGACTCTGACAGTTCCTAAGAAGGAAGCAAAGCCTGCAGTAGAGACCAATAAATACATCGCTATTGAAGGATAATCTTTAAAAAAAGGTCGCTGTTCCTTATGGGGCAGCGGCCTTTTTTTAATCAAGACAATTGTCGTTTTCTTAAAACAGCTCTTTCTTTCTTCACAATATATTGTTCCAGTCCCGGAACCGGATTATTCAGACGACAACCGTAAAGGAACAATCCGTTTTCCAATTCCTGTATCCGTGCCACGAGACCATAGAGATGAAAATTGAAATTTTCTGCCGTTTCATCCATATGATCGTTGAGAACGGCATGGACGGTCTGATTGATCTCCAGTTGTAAGTCTTCTTTGCTGACAACGGAAAATCCATTGTAACTGACGTCTTTAATGATGGCATCGTGGGCAGCGCGGTTCAGTCCGCATTGCACGGCGGTCTCAATACCGACATAGCAGCGATAGCTTTGTCTGCGGTTATAGATTTTGCTGCCGGCTACCGTATAGACAGTATAGCAGAGAGTGCCGTCCTTTCGTTTTACGACATTGACGGTGACATTTTTAAAAAGCTGTGGTTTTTCCTCCGGCAGTGTGACCAGCAGATCAACGATCAGACCTTTTCCGCGGAAAGCAATGATTTTGCCGTCCGTAAATACACCCTCTGCCAGTAAAGTATGGCGGTGGGAATAGACTTCCAGAATCTTAGATTCAAATTGGAGCTGTTCTGTATTCAGATTGATCAGAAAGCTGAGGGATAACCCTGCTGTCAAGTCATCGATCTGCATAGTCTGCGGTCTCCTTAATCAACCATTTTGGCATTCGGATAGATGCGTTCCATCCGGGCATCCGGGTAATGTTCATCTAAAAATTGTTGTAATCCGTTACTTTCTGTGGTCTCCACAGAATAAGAAGCGTCATTCCGCTCGGTGTATCTGGCAAGTGCCAGTGCGGAGATCAGCATATTGGCAATCATAAATACAATCAAAAAATTACAGATAATTGTGCCCGGTTTTTTCGGTATTTTCTCTATCCATGCGGATAATCTTGGGTAAATTATTTTCAGCCATACCACGGCGGCAATGCCCCAGAAGAAGCAGTACAGCAGATTGATACGTCCGCCCAGGTTAAAAGCAAATCCGCTGTAGTCCCAGAAAATCGTACCGAAGACCATTTCCGTGAAAACACTGCAGATATATTCGTAAGCACCGCCGAGCAAGGTTCCGGCGATAAAAATGGAGCCATCGCTTTTATTGCGGTAGCGATAGAGCAATAAAGTAAGAAATGCACATCCCAGTCCCCAGACAATACTGAAAGGTCCGTAGATGACACTGCTTCTGCTCATCCAGACCCCTGCGGTGATGCGGCAGAAGATCGTCTCGGTGATATCTCCTAAAAAAGCACCGATGAAAAACAGGGAGAATAATTTATAAAAGCTGCAGCCTTCCGCAAAAACAGTGGATTTTTGGCGTTCGGTACGCTCTTTGATCAAAGTATCCAGGTTGATGGCCGGGTAGGATTTCTGCAAACGTTTCTGGATATGTCTGGTCAGAGCGTTTTCCAGGAAACGTGAGGTCTGTTGTAATCCTTCCGTGATCTGGTCCAGTGTGGCTGCCTGTTTCTCCGATAAGTATTCCGCTTCATGCTTTGCCTGTACCTGCAGACTTACCGTGGAAAATGCGGAGCTTGCCGCATCAAGAAGTAAAAGACCGCTTAATACCAGCAAAAGTATAACCGAGATAGGACGGGGAACCCGTGCAAACAGGTTGCTTAAAACGGGATCCACAAACATTACGGTCACAACACTTAAGAGACCCCACAACAGGGAAAACGGCAGGCAGATATAACCGCCGATGTTGTAACGGAAACGGGAATAGTCCCACAATTTTTTCTTATAAACTTTCTCCAAAAACATTCCGGTGGAGTATTCCAGCAGAGATGCCAGCACAAATCCTCCGAGGAACAGGAAGAACGGATCTTCCGTCAGCTCCGGCAGGAAAATCTCGAACAACATGGCACCGAAACCATAGATAGGACATAAAGGTCCGGCCACAAAACCACGATTGACGAATTTACGATGCTGTACGGCTGCGGCACATACTTCGATGCACCATCCGATAAAGGAATAGAAGAAAAACAGCCAGAACAAGGATAACCAGGATATTGTCATAATGCCCCCTCTTTCGCGTTGCTTGTCGAATATTGTCAAGTTCCATCATAACACAACAGCAGTGGTTATGCCATTAGAAAAGTGTACAACAAAAGCCTGGGATTTCCATTCAGGATATCTCAGGCCTTTTTTATAACTTATGAAAATTTAGATTCGGAACTGATCCATCAGCTGTACCATGGTCTGTACCTGTGCGGACTGTTCCTCGCTGACAGCTGCTGTTTCCTGAGAGGAAGCGGAGTTGTTGTCAACGATACCGGCTACGTGTGCAATGTTTTCGTCAATCTGCTTTACGCTGGAGACTTCGGACTGGAGTGCCTGTGCCATCTCGATCATACGTTTCGTGGATGCCTCGGCATCTTCCATGACCTGATCCATATTGGCTTCGGTCTCCTCTGCAATCGCAATTCCCTTATTGACAGCCTCAATGGTGCTTTCAATCAGTTTTGTGGTCTCTCCGGCAGCCTCAGTGGACTGCTCGGCCAGATTTTTGACTTGCTCGGCTACCACGGCGAAACCGCGGCCTGCTTCCCCGGCACGGGCAGCCTCGATGGAAGCATTCAGTGACAGGAGGTTAGTCTGGGAAGCAATATCCTCGATCACCTGGATAATGGAACGAATCTCTTCGGAACATTTGCTGATTTCGCCGATGGCAGATTTCAGCTCCTGCATCTTGCGGTTGCCGTCGGCAACAGTCTGTGCGGACTGCTTGGAGATATCAGCGGTCTCCTGTGCAACGCTTGCCTTTTCTTCGATACTCTTCGCCATGGCATCGATCATCTGGGAAGCCTCAGAGATCTTGGCAGCCTGTGTGGTACAGCCCTCAGCCAGGTCGGTAGCGGCCTGTGCCAGCTGTTCGGAACCGCCGTCGATCTCCTGCGCGGTTACCTGGATGGTGGACAGTGTTTTCTTGGTATCAGCAATGATCTTCTCCATGGAATCCTTGATCTGGATAAATTCACCCACATATTCTTCCGTAGGTTCCACACAGTAGTTACCCTGTCCCATCTGTCCCAGAATTTCGGAGATCTCGGTGATCATCTTGGTAAAGTTGTCATTCATAAACCGGATGGAACTTACCATGGTACCTACTTCGCTTTCATCCTCCTGCAGATCCAGATGGTTGTCGAAATGTCCCTGTGCCAGTTCTTTCATCTGTTCAGAGACTTTTACGATAGGAACAAGGAGTTCCTTTTTGGCAAAAGCAAGCGTGGTGATGATCTTGCGGGAGATGGTCAGGAAACAGAGGATAAAGATTACCATGGTAACAAGCATCAGCAGATTCAGGGAATTCTGTTTCTGGGACATACGCGCCTGAATATCATTGATGCAAGTGTCGGTAGCAGAGGTGATCTCTTCTATGGTAGATTCGTATTCATCACCGAATACCAGGGCAATTGCGGCATCGGTATCTCCGGCACCGGCTTTTTCCATGGCTTCTTCCTCGATAGGAACCAGACCGTTGGATAATTCGGAAATATGTTCCAGTTCTGCCCATTCGTTGTCTTTCAGACCGTCCTGCTTCAGTCCTTCCCAGGCGATGTCACGGTTCTTGTCCTCGTTTAATTCCTTCATGTAGTTGTCATAATAAGTTTTGTTGCCGGTGGTAGCATAGGATTGTACCGAGGCGGTCAGTGTCTTGGAACCCAGACGGTACTGGTTCAGATACATGGTAGCTTCCAACTGCTGGGAATTGACTTTACTCAGATATACATTGGAGGCAACGAATATGATCAGTACGACGATACTGACGACCAGTATCCGGTATGTGGATCTTGTGTTTTGCTGCAACATGGCAGATTGACTGGTTACTTTGTTTTGTTTTTTCATTCGTAAAATGACCCCTTTCCTGTGGTGCATTTATATTATAGACAGTAACTTTGTTTTACCGATAGGCAGACATTCATTCAGTCTATTGTATGTTCTATTACAGCATACTACAATTATCGAAATATTACAAATTAATATGTACAAAACCTCCGGGTCATATGACTGACTTCGGAGGTTTTGTTAAAAATTATTATTTTACGGTAAGGCGGAAATCTGTTCCTGACATTTTCAGCCGGATCCTATAGAGGTCGTGGTCCCAGGCAGTTTTTAATCTGGCATCGGTGATGGGCAGAGTCTCTATAATAAGCAGTTCTGCGCCGCCCCAGGAGAAAACAGCGTCCCCAATAGTTATAGTACCGTCATTTAAGACAGAGGAATTTTCCTGCGGATCCGTCTGTGTCAGAACACAGGGTTTGTCATAAGTGATAAAGTTCAATACAACGTCAGGAGCGTTTGTATGATCCTCCAGAACTATCGCATTCTCCGACCTGTGCAATGTCACTTTCCGGACATAGGTCAGATGCGGCACGGAAGCCATTGCAGAAGGATAAGCCGCGGCCAGTTCCATGGAAACAGAGGGATCGGATCCTGTCAGATGCGTAACCACATTTTCCGCACGGTATTCTGCACCGTCTTTTTGATCCGTACCGCAGATCGTAGGCAGATTGTGATATCCGGACTGCATGGTCCAGATCTCATAGCGTCTGGGAGAGAAGGTCTTCTGTGTATACGTCTCCACACCGATATCTGCCAGGACCGGCTTACCGTTTTTATATAAGGTAATGCTTCCGGTATCGTTATGATTGTGGCTGTCAGCGTTGTCTCCGGCCTTTACCGCCAGATCCAGGGACGCGGAATGTACCAGGAACAGACCGACGCTGGGGTAATAAACATCGCGGTGGGAAAGTACCGCGGAAGTATCCTGCCGCATCAGTTCTTCATAATGAAATACCGTCTGCATACGATAAAAGAGGTTGCCGCCGTTTACTTCATCTGTGATGAGCTGTCCCTGTCCCGCCTGAAAATCCTTCGCGGCAAACAGACATAAATCCTTTTGCCCGGTAGCCTTGCCGAAGAGATATTCCCGCACCCCGGCGCGGCCGGCAATGGGAGAGCAGTCGGCAAAGTTAAAATAATATTTATCATCCACATGCACATTTAAAATGTAGGCAGCGATATTTTTTACTTTTTCCCATTGGAACAGGGAAGCAAAATGTCCATCGGTCACGGTATCCAGTACCGTCATGGCGCCGTACAGACATAAGCCCGCATGGCGGTAATACTGGGCGCCTTCTTCACAGCAGCCGTCGGTGCCGTAATCTTTGAGAAAATAGTCACAGCTCTCGGCAGCCTTACATAAAATGGCTTGCAGCGTAACAGACGATTTGTTAACTCCTTCCGGCAGAAATAACGGAGTCTCACCGCAAAGTGCAGAGACCGGCGCAGATAACAGAGCGGCCGTATCGTCGCTCCATGGCATCAGAAACGTAGCAAGCAGCACATTCTGTGTACACCATACCGTCCAGTTACACATGGGCTCGTCTCCCTGTCCCATCCACCAGAAATGCGCGGTCAGATATGGCAGCAGGATTCGTCGTTTCAGATTGTCTTCGATACACGTCAGAATAAACGGACTGACGTCATTCAATTCCTTCTCCAGCAGATACGCTGCACACGCAAGCAGAGCTCCTGTTTCACAGGCAAACAGATCCATGACAGGTCTTGTGACGTCGGGCAGGATAAACTGTGGAGTATCCCGGATGTAGGAATTGTGTGCCGGAAGCTGCCAGGCACTTTCTTCACAGATAGAATAGATACCGTTAATAATGTCGTCCAGAAAACGCCCCTGATGTTCTACGCATTCGGCCTGGATCAGATCATTCAGGGCATTGCGCTTTCCAAAATAGAGCGCTTCGAAGGCAGCGCGGTCGCCGTCTTTTTTGAAACGCATATAATCTGTGGCGCGAATCACGGGGAATGCATACTTAAGCTTTGCTTCTCCGGCTTGCACCAGATGTTCCTTCAATACCGTTGGGAGTGCTTCATAAGCCTTCCGGTCCACCGCCTTCGGAAAAGGCCGAAAAGGGCGGAAATTTCCGTGGAATGCTTTTGCCGTCTCTAAAAAACGCTTTTCTATACTTAACGTTTGTGAATTCATTTTCCTGATCCTACCTTTTCATATTCATAATTCCCGATAAGGGAAAAATTGTAACAGCAGTTAACCGAACTTACTGTTCACATATTCTGTGGGAGAGACACCCTCCACCCGTTTGAACACTTTACTGAAATAAAAGGCACTCTCGAATCCCAGAGCCTCGGCGGCTTCATAGACCTTCATATTTTCTTCTTCCAGTAATCTCTTTGCTTCTTTTACCTTGCAGATATTGATATATTCGCTGAAGCCGGTATCGTTGTATTTACTGAACAGCTGGCTTAAATAATTCGGGCTGATGCCGAAGACAGCCGCTACTTCGTTCAGGGATAAACGCTCGCTTACATGCTCGTTGATATATTTCCGGACATTGGTCACGATGTGGTTCTTGTAATCTTTCCGTCTGGTCTGGAACAGATCACACAGCTTACCGGAAAAGGTCTGCAGCCACTGGATCACATGATCCACATTGGACTGTTTGTACAGGGAACGGTAGCCGTCCGGGTCGTCTGCAAAAAATCCCGATACGATAGATTCTCCATCCTGCAACAGGGAAATCGACAGATAGAGAATATTGCTGGCAGCGTCCAGTGCCTGGACATAATGCCCCGGGTGATCCCGGAACAGATCACAGAGAGCCTGAATGGTATTTTGTAAAATATCGGGATCATATTCCTCAAAGGCTCTGGTGAGATCATTCTTAAACAGACTGATATTAAAAGAATTTTTGGCATTTTCCTGTGAGTGATCTGTATCGAAGGCTACAATGGCATCTTTGGATTCTGTATTTTGAAAAATCTGCCTTGCATACTGGTAAGAATCACAGATCGTATCGGGCGTCCGGACCGGGATGCCGATACCGCAGCGCAGCGACACATTATAGTAGTTTTGCAGGGTCGTGCTGATATTTTGCAGAATGTCCGTCAGACTCTCCACATAATCATCGGTATCGGCGGCATCCGCAAAGCAAAAAATCAGCGCAAAGTGGCGCAGATCCAGTGATAACGCATAAAGCGGCAGATATTTGCCGCCCAGTTCCCGGATCATCTGTAACGAACTGGTAAACAGGGGCATCTGTTTTTCGGCGGACATCTGATCGGCCTGGGGACTGAGGATCTCTCCGTAACAGCACACATAAGCACCATAGTCAAAGTTCAGATTCAGATCCAGGCTCTGCAGCCGGAACTGTTCTTCGGATTCGAACAGGTCATGCAGGAGACTGATCAGGAACTTGTCATAAAAAGGATGAATATTTACGGCGGACATCTGCTTTTTCCGGGAACGGGAGATCTGTGTGAGTACCCGGTCTATGGCACTTTTCAATACTTCCGGTGTCAGCTCCAGCTTTACCAGATAATCGGACACCTGATAGGACAGAGCATCTCTGGCCATCTGGAAATCCTCATAGCTGGTAAGAATGATAAAATAAGGAGAATTTTCACTATAACGTTCCCTGCATACCTTTGCAAGTTCCAGACCGCTCATTACAGGCATTTTGATATCCGTGATCACAATATCCGGAGATTTTTCCTCGATGATCTTGAGTGCTGCCTGACCGTTCATGGCAGTGCCGCAGATCTCGATATTTAATTCATTCCAGTTCAGCATAGAGCGGATACCCGCCTGAACTAAAGGTTCATCATCTACGATTAAAAGCTGATACATAGTAACTCCGTTCTGGACAGATACCTGTCCGGATTCCGTATTTAAGCAGTTTCCGTATGCAGAGGAATATTCGGAATATGTATGGACATTTTCGTGTATTCTCCCTCTTTACTTTCTATAGTAATGCCGTATTCTGTACCAAATTGATATTGTAAGCGTTTATGTACATTGCTGACACCGATCTCCCGGAAAAAGTCCGCGGAACTGTCGTCGTTGGAGAGGAGCACCTGCGCAGCCTTTTGTGCTGTCATTCCCACACCGTCATCTGTGACATCGATCCGGATATTTTCCGTGCTGTCCGGTGTCTCATATCCTACATGAATCTGAATATGCCCGGCACAGCCTTTCGGTTCGATACCATGGAAAATCGCGTTTTCCACCAGTGGCTGTAATGTGAATTTAATGATCTCGCTGTTGTACAGAGACTCATCATCCACCTGAATATCCATAGTGATGGTGCCGCCGTAGCGGTAGCTCTGGATAGTGAAATAATTCTCCAGAAGAGACAATTCTTCTCTGATATCGATCAACAGGCTGGTGCCCTTGGAAATACTTTTCAACAGTCGGGACAGGGAGGTGGTCATCTCGGAAATACCGGTTGCTCCCTGTATGGTTGCCATCCATTTGATAGAGTTCAGTGTATTATATAGGAAATGAGGATTGATCTGGCTTTGCAGCATTTTATATTCCAGATCCTGCTTCTGTTTCTCGTCTTCCAGTCGTTTTTCCATAAGTTCCGATACATTTTCCGACAGATCATTGATTCCCCGTCCGATATCCCCCAGCTCGTGATCCCATTCCACAGAAGGGTCTCTGGAGAAGTCTCCGCCGGCGATGCGTACCATCCGTGTCTGCAGCCTGGATACAGGTACCGTGATCATACGATTCATCAGCAGCATTAGAACGACACCGATAGACAAAATGCCGATCAGGATGCAGGCAAGGATTCCCATGAACAAAACCGCCTGATTGGTCCGCTCCGCATGCGAAATACTCTGACTTAAGTAGCAGTCCGGCATATCCAGAGGTGTGGTGACCAGAATCTGTTCTCCCTTGGTAGCACTGTGGATCTTGGAGATATGTGTGGTGCCCGTGAGAGAATATGTGCTTAGGTCATCCAGAATACTATATTCCGGCGTAAATTCCTGTAATCCGCCGTTTTCAAAAATATACGTGTGATCTGCAATTGTCAGATAGAGGAAACTGTCTTCCGGGCAGCTGTAATCTTTCAAAGGCATGGTAAAAAGATCCGTGGATATTTCGATGAACAGGTATCCGGCCTGTCTGTTGTTGTACTGATAGGTAATGGGACGGATAATGGGCAGTACTTTACGTCCCGCACGGTGAAACGGATCGGATACAATTCCGGGAGAAAAATCATAATCGTCGGCAGTGAGCAATTCTTCATAATAAGGAAGCTCCGGAATCAGTGATGCCAGATCTGCGGTAGAGGAATATGTCGCAGTGACTACCTGCAGATAATGTTCCTGCGAGACAATGGCAATTCTGGGCATATAACTATAAGAAGAATTCCGGCTGCATTCCTCATAAAAGGAATCATAAGTAGATACGGACAGGACAGAGCCGGGATTCGGATTATGTTCAATATAATTGGCAATATTGGAATCCGTCTGGCAATATCTGACCAACCGGTAGACCTCATCAATGCTGTTGTCCATAGACTCCGACAACAGGCGCAGGCTGGTCTCCGTGGACTGGATCAGAGTGTTCTGCAGATAATGTTGAAATATGTAATAACTGAACAGGCTGATCAACAGACACATTCCTAAAATGGCGCTCAGCGTGAAAATCAATATGCGATTTCGTATGCTTTTTGAGTGATAAACAGTCTTTTTCATGCATTCAGTATAACATAACGCAAGAAAAACGGTAGTTGAAAAAACAAGATGTTAAAAAAAGTGCATATTAAAATAAAATATTACATCTTTAGAAAGCGCTTTCAGAAAAAAGATAAAAAATTTATAAAAGAATGTGAATTATATTATAAATTTTTCCATGTTACGGAAAAGCATTTTTCGTTATACTTTAGTTACAGTCAAGGAACCGAAAGATATCGGAACCGGACGAACGTAATAACAGCATTTTTATAACAGGAGGGTTTACATGAAAAAGAAAGTATTAAGTTTAGTACTGACAGCAGCCATGATGACAACCATGCTTGCAGGATGCGGCAGCTCCGACAACGGCAGCCAGACAGCTTCCACAGGTGAAGCACCCGCAGCAGCAACTACAGAGGCAGCAACTTCCACAGATGCGGCACCTGCAGAAGAAGTTACCTTAAAGTGGGCTATCTGGGATCAGGAGACCACACAGTACTGGGGAGATATCAAGGACGCATATGAAGCATCTCATCCCGGTGTGACCATTGAGATGGTTGACCTTGGTTCTACCGATTATATGACCGTTCTGGCAACGGAACTTTCCGGCAGCGGATCCGATTTCGATGTTGTAACCATCAAGGATGTACCCGGATATGCAACACTGGTACAGAAGGGATCCATTCTTTCCCTGGATGACTACATCTCCAATGATGGTGTGGATTTAAGTAAATATGCAGGCGTTACCGATCAGGTAACCGTAGACGGAAGCCTGTATGAACTGCCTTTCAGAAATGACTTCTGGGTACTGTTCTACAACAAGGATCTGTTCGATGCCAAGGGCGTTGCTTATCCTACCAACGATATGACTTTTGATGAGTACGATGCTCTGGCAAGAGAGATGACCGATACCACCTTCGGTTCTCAGGTATACGGTGCTCATTACCACACCTGGAGAAGTGCGGTACAGCTCTTCGGTGTACTGGATGGAAAACATACCATCTTAGACGGTAATTACGATTTCTTCAAACCTTATTATGAAATGGTTCTGAATCAGGAAGCTGACGGCGTATGCAGAAAGTACACTGATCTGAAGACCGAAGGTTTACATTATTCCGCAGCTTTCTCCGGTGGAGATGTAGCAATGATGAATATGGGTTCCTGGTTCATCGCAACCATGATCAGCAATCTGCAGTCCGGCGAATATGATTCCAGCCTGTGCGGCAACTGGGGCATCGTTAAGTATCCTCATGCTGAAGGCGTAGAGCCCGGTTCCACTCTGGGTACCATCACCGGTCTGGCTGTTACCACTGCAAGTGATACTCCCGATGCATCCTGGGATTTCGTTAAGTGGGTCAGCGGTGAAGAAGGTGCAGCAGTTATGGCTTCCAGCGGTAACTTCCCTGCAGTGATGACTGATGAAGTAGTAGATATGATCGCCGGTCTGGACGGATTCCCTACCGATGAAGCCAGCAAAGAGGCTCTGACCGTATCCAACCTGTACCTGGAAGTTCCTTACGCTCCCAACGTATCCGAGATCAACTCCGTTCTGGATTCCTATCATGGAAGCATCATGACCGGTGAGATGAGCATTGATGACGGTATTGCAGCAATGAACAAGGCAGTAGCTGATATCCAGGCTCAGTAAGATAAGATCTTCTCAGGTAAAAGTATTGAATGTTTGTTGAATGTTGAATAAGACTTAAGGGGTCGTACCTGCGGCCCCTTTCTTATCAAAAAAGACAGAAAAAGACGCAAAAGATATCACAAAAAGCGTTTGAAAGGAGAATTGTTATGCGGAAATTAAGCCGTCAAACCAAAAGAGATCTGGTGGCCTACTCCTTTATTGCACCTAACTTTATCGGTTTCTGTGTATTTACCCTGATCCCCATTATCTTTGCCTTTGCCCTTGCTTTCATGAAATGGGACGGAAGCAATCCGATCCAGTGGGCAGGCTTAAGCAATTTTACAAGACTGTGGAAAGATACCTTCTTTATCGCAGCATTTAAAAATACCATTATTTATTGTATCGGTACCGTGCCGCTGACCATGATCGCTTCTCTGGCACTGGCTATCGTGTTAAATCAGAAAGTAATAGGAAGAGGCGTGTTCAGAACCCTTTCCTTTTTCCCATATGTAGCATCCCTGGTAGCAATCACAGCAGTATGGAAAATGCTGTTTCATCCTTCCAAGGGACCTGTGAACAACATTCTGTTAAATGTATTTAATGTTCCTCAGGACCGGCTTCCCCAGTGGTTTACCGGCAGTCTGGTACTGTTCTCCATGATCCTGTTCAGCGTATGGAAATACATGGGCTATTACATGGTGATCTATCTGGCAGGCTTACAGGGCATTTCCTCAGAGCTGTATGAAGCAGCCAGCCTGGACGGAGCAAATACGTGGCAGAAGTTCCGCTATGTGACCTGGCCGCAGTTGTCTTCCACGACTTTCTTCGTAGTAGTTATGCTGACCATCAACTGCTTTAAGGTATACGACATTGCTATCATGCTGGCAGGCGGTGGAAGCGGAGAACTGACGACGTCCGCAACCGTTCTTGTATACTACATCTATCAAAAAGCATTTATCGACTGGGATCTGGGCTACTCCAGTTCCGTAGCAATGGTACTGTTCCTCATGGTACTGTTCGTAACAATCATCCAGTTCCGCGGTCAGGCAAAGAGGGAGAAAGCATAATGGCAATCTTGGCTTTGAAAGTCCTGGATAAGGACAGCAATACCATCTGCGTGAGCAGTGGTGAGGACTTCGTGGATCTGGTCTGTACCCACACTTATGAAGAGGGTGACCGGATCGTACTGGAGACGGATGAGAAAAATATTCACGTACATTTACAGGTGGATGACGCTCTGGGAGATGCTTTCGTATACATAACCGATAATGTATCCTATGATGTTCCCTTCGGAGAAAAAAGGATCAATATGTCGCCTAAAGTATTTTCCGGAAATAAACATTATCTCTATGCGGAAGTGGCAAGAGAAGACGAGATCACAGCCTACCGGAATCTTGCATTGAATCCGGCAGACCAGCATATGGATGTTCCCTGTTATCCCCATGCTACAGCCAATGTGGAGACCAGAGGCGAGAGCGTATTTGCAGCGAAAAATGCCATCGACGGCGTCAGGGCGAACCGTTCCCACGGAGAATGGCCCTATGAATCCTGGGGGATCAATATGCAGGACGACGCAGCCATGAGACTGGACTTCGGCAGACCGGTACTGGCAGACAAGATCGTACTGTACACCAGATCCGATTTTCCCCATGATAACTGGTGGCAGCAGGTAACGATTCGGTTCTCCGACGGCAGTGAGCAGGAGTTCCCCTTAGAAAAGAGCAACAGGGCACATGTACTTCCGATTCCCGAAAAAGAGATCACCTGGCTGGAGCTCTGTAACCTGATCAAAGCTAAAGATCCGTCCCCCTTCCCGGCACTGAGTCAGATCGAAGTGTATGGCAGGGTAAAACGTTAGGAGGCGCACAGATATGAAATCAGCACATAAAAAAGCCGTTTTAGGCAAAGTGATCGTATATGCGATTCTGATTCTGATCGCAGTGATCATGATCATACCGTTTTTGTGGATGCTTTCCGCATCTATCAAGAGCGACAGAGAAGTATTCCAGATGAATCCTTTTGTATGGATCCCGGCGAATCCCAAATGGGATAACTACGTGAAGATCTGGACCAAGATTCCTTTTGGCAGATTTGTGGGAAATACAGTATACTTGACATTGATCGTTACTTTCCTGCAGTTACTGACCAGCAGCTTTGCGGCATATTCTTTTGCAAAGCTGGATTTCCGTCATAAGAACGGATTGTTCTTAGCCTATATTGCGACTATCGCAATGCCCTGGCAGGTATACATGGTACCCCAGTTCATCATGATGAGAAAGATGGGACTGAACGATAAATTGTTGGCAATGATCTGCCTGCAGGCGTTCTCCGCATTCGGTGTATTCATGATGAAGCAGTTCTATGAAGGCATTCCCGATGACCTGTGCGAGGCAGCGAGAATTGACGGTATGAGTGAGTACCGGATCTATGCCAGCATAATGCTGCCGTTGTCGAAACCGGCATTGTCCACACTGACGATTTTCACCTTCGTGGCAACCTGGAACGACTATCTGGGACCCCTGATCTACTTAAAGAGCCAGGAGAAGAAGACCATTCAGCTGGGACTGAAAATGTTCATCAGTCAGTATTCTTCCGATTACGGTCTGATCATGGCAGGATCGGTATTGTCACTGATCCCGGTACTGATCGTATTCCTGGTATTGCAGAAATACTTCGTAGAGGGTGTTGCTTCTACAGGACTGAAGGGTTAGTGTGACGCTCAGGCGCAGGCAATATTCCATCCAGACACGCTTTTGCGCACTGGCTTTTGTCATGGAAGAGACCTGCACCTGGGCTGTTTTTATATAAAAATAAATGTAAGAACGATAGATCAGGAGGACAATAGAAAATGATTACGTTTGACGAGAAAAAATATTCTCAGATAACAGAAAAAGAGATCAAAGACGCACTGCAGTTTTCCACGGAGCAGGTGATCCGGGATCTGCCGGAGTTTACAGAGCAGTTCCAGAAAGCTTACAGCGAGAACGGTTTTTATCAGCCGATTCCGAACAACTACTGGACTTGCGGGTTCTGGACCGGGGAGATCTGGCTGGCTTATGAATATTCTCAGGATGAAAGACTGAAAAAAGCCGGCGAAGTTCAGGTAAAGAGCTTCTTAGACCGCATTGACAATAAAATCGAAGTAGATCATCACGATATGGGATTTCTGTATTCCCCTTCCTGCGTGGCGGCTTATAAGCTGATCGGCAGCAAAGAGGGCAGGGAAGCGGCTATTAAAGCAGCGGATCAGCTCATCACTAGGTATCATCCCGTAGGTGAGTTTATCCAGGCCTGGGGTTCTATGGATGCCCCGGAGAATTACCGGCTGATCATTGACTGTCTGTTAAATCTTCCGCTGCTGTACTGGGCATCCGATGAGACCGGGGATCCGAAATACCGTGACATTGCGGAGAAACATATTCATACCGCTGTAGCGAATGTGATTCGTGAAGATTATTCTACCTGGCACACCTTTTTCTTTGATATGAAGACGGGAAAACCGGATCATGGTGCTACCTGCCAGGGATACCGCGACGGTTCCGCATGGGCGAGAGGTCAGGCATGGGGCGTCTACGGCATGGCGCTGGCATATCGGTATACCGGCAGAAAAGAGTATATCGACCTGTTCCGTCACGTAACCGAATATTTCCTGGCACATCTGCCGAAGGATCTGGTACCTTACTGGGATCTGGAATTCACCGACGGGGATGACCAGCCGAGAGACTCTTCTTCCGCATCCATTGCAGCCTGCGGAATGCTGGAGATGGCAAAATACCTGGAACCTGCGGAGGCAGAGCATTATATCACGCTGGCAAAACAGATCATGAAGTCGGTATATGACAATTACGCAGTGAAAAATCCGGAGGAATCCAACGGACTGGTACTGCACAGTACCTATTCCAACCATTCCCCGTACAATACCTGCAACCATTATGGTGTGGACGAGTGCAATTCCTGGGGAGATTACTTCTACATGGAAGCATTGACCAGACTGCTGAAGGACTGGAGGGAGTATTGGTAAAATGAATCTTCATACGAAAAAAGATTTTCAGGATTGTATGTTATCGATATTGGAACCGCTAAAGCCGTATTACAGCGAGGAAAAAGCAAGGCTGACACTGGGCGTGACCATGGCACATTATGACATCGGTGCCACCTGGATGGAGGCGTTTTCCAGACCTCTGTGGGGACTGGTGCCCTTCTGGGCAGGCGGCGGAAAAGAGCCGGAATTCGAAGAAATCTACCGCAAAGGCCTTACTGCCGGAACGGATGAAAAGAATCCGGAATACTGGGGAGAATGCACTTCTTTTGACCAAAGGTTTGTGGAAATGGCGGCAATCTCTTATGGTATTATGTTTGCCCCGGAGGTGGTATGGGATCCTCTGACAGAAGCACAGAAGGAGAACCTCTGCAATTATCTGAACAAGATCAATGAGCATCCCCTGCCGGTGTGTAACTGGATCCTGTTTGCCGTATTGGTAAACATTGCCATGAAAAAGGTGGGACGCAGGTACAGTTCCGAGATGCTGGAAGAATATCTGGAAGGACTGGAGACCTTTTATCTGGGAGAGGGCTGGTATCAGGACGGAGATTCCGGACAGAAGGATTACTATATTTCTTTTGCAATCCATTTTTACAGCCTGATTTATGCAGTGGTTATGGAAAAAGATGATCCGGAGCGTGCAAAGAAATACAAAGAACGTGCCATGGAATTTGCAAAGCAGTTTATCTACTGGTTTGATGAAGAGGGTGAGGCGATTCCTTTCGGAAGATCGCTGACTTATCGTTTTTCCCAGGTAAGTTTTTTCAGTGTGTGTCTGCTGGCAGGACTGGAGCCGTTCCCTGTACCGGTGATGAAAGGCCTGATTGCAAGACATCTGCGGAACTGGCTGAAGCGGCCGATCTTCGACAGAGATCATGTACTGACGATAGGCTACGGTTATCCGAATCTGACCATGGCAGAGCGTTATAATGCGCCCGGATCTCCTTACTGGGGTATGAAGGTATTTGCCTTTTTACTGCTTCCCGATGACCATCCTTTCTGGAGTGCAGAGGAAGCACCGTTGCCGAAACTTTCGTCTGCTTGTCCCCAGAAGTATGCGGATCTGTTTGTCTACCATTACGGCAATCATACGACAGCATTCGCTCCCGGAGTGTACAGCCCCAACGGACACGGACAGATCGTGGCAAAATACGGAAAATTTGCCTACGATACCCGGTTCAGTATCAGTGTGGCAAAGTCCGAATATGAGCTGCATGAAAATGCACCGGACAATATGCTGGCCTTCTGGATCAACGGGTATGTCTATGTGCGCCGGATCTGTGAGGCATCTGAGATCACGGAGACCGGGGTATGGTCAAAGTGGAGCCCCTATCCCGGCATCACGGTAGAGACGACGATCACCCCGGATGCAGGCGGACATACCAGAGTACATAAGATCACCAGTGAGATCGAGTGTGTGGCATATGATTGTGGATTCGCTGTCAGCAGAGGAGATTTTGAAGAAGTCGGCTTTGTGGAAAAGGTGGACGGCGTATCAGCCCGGGCCAGCAATGAATTCTGCAGCTGTACCGTCAGCGCGGTACTTGACGATAATACCAAAGCCAACGAAGTGGCAGAAAAGCCGCCCGTGGGCTACATGATCACCGCAGATCCCAATACCAACCTGCTGTACACCAAGACCAAGATCCCGGCAGTGAAATACCATATCAGCAAAGGAACTCAGGAAATTGTGACCAGAGTGGATGCGGAAGTGATTTAACTTTATATTGTTTTCATATTTGCAGTGTGGAAATCACAACATTTTTATGCTATCATACATATAACAGTAAGAGGTGATAGCTATGAAAATAGAACGAATTGATGACAAGACAGTAAAGTGCTTCCTGTCCAATGAAGAATTGGAAGAGTATGAGATTGATTATAAAGATTTTGTGACCCGCAGTGAAAAAGCCAAAGAGGTCGTGCAGGAGATCATTGAACAGGCCGAGGAAGAGGTGGGCTATAAGCCGCCGAAGTATGCTTTTGACCTGCAGATCATGATGCTGCCGGATGAAGGTCTGGTGCTGGTATTTTCCGAGAAGGAACCTTTGGAGAACAAAAACGGTGCGCAGCTGCTGCAGGCTTTGCAGGAGATGAAAAAGGTCTTCGAAGAGAAGAAGGCAGAGATCGGAGCCACTTTAGAGAAACAGGCCCGGGAAGAAGCAGAGAGAAATGCTGCGAAGGGAAAGAAGAATAAAAACAAGGAAGAAGCAAAACCTCAGTTTGCAATCTTTGCTTTCCGCAATATCGGCCGGGTAATCGAATATGCTGCGGTATTGCCTGCAAATCTGCGAATCGACAGTACTTTGTACCGGCTGGAAGACGGCACCTGCTATGTCTATGTAAAAAAAGGCGGTGCTTCCTACGAGCGTTACAGCAGAGCCTGCATTCAGGCTATGGAGTTCGCTGCCTTGTATGCTGCGGATGAGCAGAAGGTAAGGTATCTGGAAGAGCACGGGGAGTGTCTGATCCGGGAGAAGGCACTTCGTAAGTTGAGGGTATAGTACAGTAAGGCATAAGTTACTATTTCGGAAAGAAATTATATGAATCTCCATTCTGTAGGCGTTTTTGCGCCGAAGGAATCACGAGTCGTATTTAAGAACCCCTCGGCCACAGCCGCCATATCCTCCGGCAGCGGTGCGGTAAAATGCATCTGTTCTCCGGTGATGGGATGACGGAAGGATAACTTCCATGCATGCAGTGCCTGGCGCTGTATCAATGCCATATCGGGATTGTACAGATAATCTCCAATCAGGGGATAGCCCAAATATTTCATATGAATCCGTATCTGATGGGTGCGGCCGGTCTCTAAAATGAGAGAGACCAGGCTGTGCCCGTTTTTTTCGTCCAAAACTCTGTAATGGGTAACAGCGGATTCCCCTTTTTCAAAATCCACACAGCGCTCAATGATAGAACCTTCTTTGCGTCCTAAAGGTGCGGTGATCGTACCCTCGGAAGGCTGCACAGAGCCTTTTACAATGGCAAGGTATTCCCGTGTGATACCGGAACTTGCTTTGTTGGCAATCATGGTGGACAGCATTCCGGCGCTGACATAATGCTTGGCTACGATGGTCAGTCCTGAGGTATCCCGGTCCAGACGATTAATACAGCGGAACACAAAAGGGCAGTTCTGCTGTTCAAAATAATAGGCAAGACCGTTTGCCAGGGAATTGTAATAATTGTTCATGGAAGGGTGGATCGGCATGCCTGCCGGCTTATTGATTACCATGAAATCCTCGTCCTCGTAGACAATATCCAGCGGCAGTTCCACAGGAGGAATTTTTTCCGAGGAATGTTCCTCGTGAATATGCAGTGTCAAGGTATCTCCCGGCTGCAATATATGATTCATGAAGCAGGGGATTCCATTTGCCTGCACGGCGGAGGGATCCTTTTTTAACTGCACCAGATTCTGGGAAGAAAATCCTTTCTGCTTCAGAAAATGACTGACCGGCAGGGGAGATATGGAAGTATCAGTTGTATAGATTAATGTTCGTTCCATAAAAATTGCTCTTTCTAATTATTATTTATGATACATAAAGATGGTATTTGTCATACACTCTTTGCTTGTGCAGCTATCGTGATCATAATCGCTGTATACCTATTATGAGGTCTGCTTTTTCCGAGCGAATTTATTTTATCATAATAACACAATTCATGTGCTGTAATAAACAGTTATCGCCCGGATCGGGCAAAATCGGACAGTCCAGGGAGCAAATAATGTCATTTCGAAATCAGAGCGCCAAGACTACAATAGTATCATAATCAGTAAAACTGAGGCGGTCTGTCCGCCGTAAGTACACATCGGAATGAGTAGAAAGGTATGGTGGTTCGTATGGAAAAATACGCATGGCGCGGAAAAATTGTACCGGGAATGCAGGAGGAATATAAGAAGAGACATGACAACATCTGGCCGGAGATGAAGGAAGTGCTGGCAAATGCGGGAATCGTAAATTATTCCATCTGGATGCAGGGCGAAGAACTGTTTGGCTACTATGAGTGTGAAAAAGGCGTTGACTATGCGGCAAAAGTGCAGGCAGAGAGTGACGTGGTGAAAAAATGGGATGAATACATGAAGGATATCCTGATCATGGAGAAGGATCCTGTGACGGGAGCACAGCCTTTGCTTACACAAGTATTCAGTTTCAGATAAGGGAGGTTGTGGATATCTTATGGAAAAATATTACCTGGCCGTGGATATCGGTGCTTCCAGTGGACGACATATTCTGGGACATTTAGAGAACGGCAAAATCGAATTAGAAGAAATCTACCGTTTTGAAAACGGAATGGATCATAAGGACGGCAAGCTTCTGTGGAATGTGGAGCGGCTGTTCGGCGAGATTCTGAACGGAATGAAAAAATGTAAAGAACTGGGCAAGCTTCCGGTCAGCATGGCAATCGACACCTGGGCTGTGGATTATGTATTGCTGGATGAAAAAGATCAGATTCTGGGAGATACTTACGGCTACCGCGATCACCGTACCGACGGAATGGATGCGGAAGTAGCGAAAATACTGCCGGAGTCGGAACTGTATGCAAAAACCGGTATCCAGAAGCAGATTTTTAATACGGTTTATCAGCTTATGGCAGTGGAAAAGAAGACCCCGGAGCTCTTAAAGCAGGCGAAGACACTTCTGATGCTGCCGGATTATTTTGGATTCCGTCTGACAGGCAATAAGCTGTCGGAGTATACGAACGGATCAACGACACAGCTGGTAGACCCTCATACTTATCAGTGGGATAAGGAACTGATCCGCAACCTGGGTTATCCGGAAGATATTTTCCTGCCGCTTAAGATGCCGGGAACCAAAGTAGGAAATCTGTTGCCACAGATTCAGAAAGAGGTCGGATATGATCTGGAAGTCATATTGTGCGGAAGCCATGATACTGCTTCGGCAGTAATGGCAGTACCGCAGACAGAAGGAGACGGCATCTATATCAGTTCCGGCACATGGTCGTTAATGGGAATCGAATCTCTGGAGCCCATCATAACGAAAGAAGCGGCAGCTGCAAACCTTACGAATGAGGGCGGTTATGATCATCGTTTCCGTTTCCTGAAAAATATCATGGGATTGTGGATGATTCAGTCGGTGAGACACGAATATCAGGATGCCTACTCTTTTGCACAGCTGTGTGACATGGCAGAGGAAAGCAGAGATTTTTCATCCAGAGTGGACGTAAATGATCAAAGCTTCCTGTCCCCGGACAGCATGATCGAAGCAATTAAACAGTATTGCAAAAAGACCGGTCAACCGGTTCCGGAGACCGTAGGAGAGCTGGCAGCAGTGGTATATCGCAGCCTGGCACAGTCTTACGGAGAGACCGTAAGCGAGTTGGAAACGATTGCAGGCAAGACCTATGACAGTATCCACATCATTGGCGGTGGTTCCAATGCAGCTTATCTGAACCAGCTGACGGCGGATGCAACAGGGAAAACCGTATATGCAGGTCCCGGAGAAGCAACGGCCATCGGTAATCTGCTGGCGCAGATGATCCATGCCGGAGATCTGGCAGGCTTAAGAGGTGCCAGACAGTGCGTGAGAGATTCCTTTGAAATCAAGACGTATGTTCCGGTAAATTGAGAAATTATTCTTACAAACAAAGAATTATTTGCTTCCCATATTGATTGGGAAAGCGAAGAAAAAGGAGGAGATTCAGAAATGTTAGTAAACACAAAGGCAAAAGTCGGTGTATTTTCTATTGCTTTGGGCGCATATCTGCCCCAGTTCCCTCAGTTGGTTCCCAACTTTGAGGCACAGTATGAGGATTTTAAGAAAACCATTCCCGATACCGTGGAAATTATCGACGGAGGTATGGTGACTACCAAGGAGCAGGCAATGGCAGCCGGTGATAAATTCCGTGCGGCGGATGTGGATCTGGTATTTTTACAGCTGCTTACCTATGCGACTTCTTACAATGTACTTCCTGCGATCCGCGATCTGGATGTGCCGGTGGTATGCGTCAATGTACAGAAGAAGCTGGCTCCGGATTATGCCAACACGGATATTCCCATCTGGCTGGGTGACCTGTATGCATGTGGTGCTGTAGGAGAAGCTGTTGCCGATCTGGAGCGTGCAGGCAAGAGACATGCGGTAATTACCGGTGTCGTAGAAGGCGGTGATCCCGAGGTGGCAGCTGAAATCGCTGACTGGTGTAAGGCTGCGCAGGTCCGCAGACGTTTCCGTCAGACCAATATCGCACAGATCGGTCGTCCTTATCCCGGCATGATGGATCTCTATATCGACGAGACCAACCTGTACAACCGGATGGGACTGTATACCAAACAGTTCGACTGGGAAGATATGTGGGCAATTGCAGATAACATCACGGACGAGGCTGCCATCAAGGCGAAAGCGCAGGATATCATTGATACCTTTGAAGTAGAAGGCGGAGCAACGGCAGACGATGAAGACATCATCGATATGGCAAAGCATGTACTTGCTTTTGAGCAGTGGGCGAAGGACGAAGATCTGAGTATGATTGCTTCCCACTATGCCGGCAAAGCACAGGGCGTTGCAGGAAAACTGGATTCCATGCTGATCCCCGCATTTTCCATGCTGATCAAACAGGGTACTGCATGTGCGGTGGAAGGTGATATGAAGGTTGCTATGGCAATGTCCATTCTGAAGACGATTTCCGGCATGGGACAGTTGTCTGAGATGTATTCCATTGATTTCAATGAGGACATTTGCATTATCGGTCACTCCGGTTCCGGCGATGCAGACATCTCTCTGGCACATAAGCCGACCATGAAGATCGTAAAAGTATTCCACGGAAAAGTAGGCGGCGGATACCTGACACAGTTCTATCCTCCTACCGGACCGGTTACCTATCTTGCCATTACGCAGGACAAAGACGGCAACTTCAAGTTCGTGGTAGCGGAAGGTGAGAATCAGCCCGGACCGATCTTTACGTTCGGAGATACCAATATGCGTACCAAATTCTCCATTCCTTGCAGAGAGTTCGTGAACCGCTGGAGTGAGGCAGGTCCTACCCATCATATGGCAGCAGCAGCCGGAAGACATATTGACACGATTTTGAAGGTTGCTAAAATATTGAATGTACCGGTGGATATTATCACACGATAGGGTATTAGTGTGAAAAATAAATTTTTCACACGCGAGATTTGTGTCTGCGCACACTTGACACAAACTCGTTATGCGCAAAGGACGTGCGCAGAAGTGAGGATTAAAATGTCATATGCGCAAAGCGGAATGTCCATACTGTGTTGCAGATACATGGAATTAAATTAGTATGGACCGGAAGAAAACAGATATAAGATAGAAAGGCTAGGTAGTAACAATGAAATTTTTAGATGCAGAATTTGTACAGGGATTTATCAGAATGGCAGATGACGGCTGGCAGCAGGGCTGGCATGAGCGTAACGGCGGCAACCTGTCTTACCGTGTAAAGCCGGAAGAAGTAGAGCTGGTAAAGGAGAACTTCCAGCCGAAGGAATATCAGCCCATCGGAACCTCAGTTCCCGCGCTGGCAGGCGAATATTTTCTGGTGACCGGCAGCGGCAAATACTTCCGTAATGTCAGCATTAAACCGGAAGATTCCATCTGCATGATCGAGCTGGATGACAAGGGCGAGAATTATCGTATTGTATGGGGACTGGTAAACGGCGGCAGACCTACTTCCGAGCTTCCCAGCCATCTGATGAATCTGGAAGTGAAGAAGCTGCAGGATCCCGATTATCGTGTGGTATATCATGCACATACCACCAATATCATTGCACTGACCTTCGTTCTTCCTCTGGAGGACAAGGTGTTCACGAGAGAACTGTGGGAGATGGCAACGGAGTGTCCTGTCGTATTCCCGGCAGGTGTCGGTGTCGTTCCCTGGATGGTACCGGGCGGCAGAGAGATCGCCGTGGCAACTTCCGAACTGATGAAAAAATATGACCTGGCAATCTGGGCACATCACGGAACCTTTGCAGCAGGCAAGGATTTTGATCTGACCTTCGGTCTGATGCATACGGTAGAGAAGTCCGCAGAGATTCTGGTGAAGATGCTTTCCATGCAGCCGAACAAGCGCCAGACCATTACCCCGGATGACTTCAGACATCTGGCAAAAGATTTTGGCGTAACTCTTCCGGAAGAGTTCTTATATGAAAAATAAAGTAATTGTTTCAAAATGAATTTGTGAGTTTTGAAAATTACGTCGGTTTTGCATAATTATAAAATAACGATTCGAAGCGAAACTTCGAATCGTTATTTTTTGAAATCATAAGCATAAAGTTCTGATTTTACCTGTGAGATTTTATACGAGCTTCATTAGGCGTCATATCGTACATTTTTTTAAACTGTTTATAGAAAAAGTTCTGATTTTCATAACCTACCGACAGGGCAATCTCAGATACAGGCAGTGTTGTGTGGGTCAGTTGATTCATAGCGACCCGCATGCGCTGTCTTGTTTGGATTTCCTTAAAAGTTGTGCCGGAGTATTTTTTGATCATGCGGCTTAAGGACGAGGGCGTGTAACCAATCTGTCCGGCCAGTTCGTGAAGTGTTCCGGTATCGTAGTGCTCCATCAGATATCTGCGCACGACGACCATCAGGACATTGCTCTGATCATCTTTCTGATCCAACAGAATGTTTTCCGCGTTGCTTAAGATATGCATGAACAGGAGCGCAAAAGTCTGCTCGGAAAGTCTGTGCCAGTTCTGCGGCTGCTGCAGCAGCAGAAAAACCGCATTATGAATCAGGTTCTGGATACAGGGGTTGTCGGATACCGTAAAGTATAGATATTGACCGACACAGCTGTCACCCTCCAGAGCATTGATGATAAAATCGGCCAGAATGTTATCCTTGTTGATCAGCGTCAGGATATTCTGGAAATAGGCCGGGCGGATAATGATATTGATGCCAAGGTCTTCTTTGCCGCAGGAAATGACCGCATGCTCGATATGCTGGTTCATGAATAACAGTTCTCCGGGACGGAGACGAATCTCTTCTTCATTTATGACATGCGTGACAGAACCGGAGAGGCAATAGAAAATCTCCACATAGTCATGCTTATGCTTCGGAAAATCTACAAAACGGGTATGACGACGCAAAGTAATATCATCCCCGGAATGTTCCAGAAATTTCTCACTTTCCACCACAAAATCTTTTTTATCGGTATAAAGGTCTCTCTGAACGGATACATTGCCGTCCAGAATCTGTTGTTCCTCCGGTGTGATATATGCCGGATCCAGAAAATTGTTCTCGTACATAGATATCCCAAAGCCTTTCTTGACCTACAAAATATATGAATCTATTTTACAGGAAAGATACAAAATCCTCAAGATGTCTGTAAAAAGTGATTCCGCTGATTGCATGCTTCTTTTTTCTGTTGTATCATTAAAATAATGGGTCCGGGCTTATTAGCAAACAAATAATCCCACGAAGTGAGATGTAAAAATTCGTGAGTTTATGCACAATATACGATCGACAAAAGAGGAGAATGGTTCATGGCGGATCAGGCGGTAAAAAAGATCATCTGCAATTCCTGCGGAGCGGAATTTGAAGATACCCTTCCCAAATGTCCTTATTGCGGAAGTCTGAATTATAAGGGAGCGGAAGCAGAGTACCTGGGGAAGCTGGAAGGCATGCGAGAAGATATGCAGCAGCTGGAAAAGGTACCGGAGCAGGAACTGAAGGTAAAGATCAAGAAAAAGCAGAAGTTTGTAGTTAAGGTATTGATCCTTCTTGTAGTTCTGGCAGCAGCGTTTGCAGCGGTTGTTTTCGCAGCCCGCTATACGAAACCGAGGGATGCAAAAGCAGACTACCAGTGGCAAAAGGAGAATTTTCCCGTACTTGACAGGTTGTATCAGGAAAAGGATTTTGAAGGATTGACGCAATTTTACATACAGGCGATCGAAGAAGACAAGCCGGTAGATGTATGGGAGCACGGTGGTATTTTCCCCAGACTGGTAAGCTGTCAAAGTGCCAAAGAATATCTGGAAATGGAACAGAACGGTGAAACGCTGCTGGAGTATCAGCAGGTACAGCTTCTGGACGACTATTGGACGATGCGTGGACTGGAATACGGCGGACTGAATCTGACCGATGAGGATAAGGAATATATCCGCCCTTACATAGAAGCTACGTTAAACAGCATGGAAGGTAGATATACATTTACCGAGGAAGAAGAGAAAGCATTTCTTGACAGACTGAAGAATAATTACGGATATCCCGGCTATGAATTGTGCGAGGAATACATTAAGAATCATAAGTGATAAGAAAGGATCAGTAACGGCATGATGAAATGTAAATACTGCGGAGGCAATCTGACACTGGAGCAGGCGTATTGTCCTCATTGCGGCAGACCCAACGAGGAAGCACAGCAGCATGTCAAGGACATGGAGCATTATAAGAGCAATTTTGAGGATACGAAAAGTGATGTTTATGAAGTAGCGCAGAAAAATACCGAGATTATGTCACATACGGTGATCATTACAGTACTGGTGATATTGTGTGCGCTTGTATTTGTTGTGACGGTGAATAGTTATAGTATCCACAGGGGATTGGTACAGCTGGATTCCAAAATACAGCACAGTAAATATGAAAAGCAGTTGGAGCAATACCTTGCGGATGAGGATTATCTGGGATTTTCCGCATTTTGCAACAGACATTATATCCGCGCTTATGATGACGGTTACGAAGAATATCGTCTGCTGGTTCAGACCAGTTCGGATTATAGTTATGCCTATCAGTCATTGATGCGGGCGGTAACATCGGAATATCCGGATCAGCTTGCCAACGAGATCACGCAATTGACAGATTCCTACGAGAGAATAGAGAGGGTGTTGCATCCTACGGAGGAATATGCCGAGAAACAGCTACAGGAACTGGATGAAGAAAAGCAGCAGGCAATTGTGCGTATGGAAGAAAACCTGAAGGTGCTGTATAGAACCTATTTTGGCATGACAGAGGAAGAAGCTGAGAACTTCGGACAGATGTCCAAGGCACAAAAGACCGTATTTCTGGAAGAAAAAGGTGAGGTGATGGGATATGGAAAATCTGTGGAATAAATTAAAACAGAGTCAGAAGCAGCAAGGAGCTCTGTGGGTCATGAATATCGTCATCGTAATATTATGCATTGTATTATTCCTCGGAGGCATTCAGATGATCAGTGCACTGCGGGATGCTTTTGCCAGACCTTCACGTGCAAAATATATGGAAAATCTGATAAGATACGAAAATTATCCGTATCTGCTGAGCTCCTATCATGAGGATGTTGTCTATGGCGGACTGGTAACGGAAGCAAAAAAGGAATGCTACGGGGTTGCAAAATATTTTGAGGCAGCGTCCATGTACAGGGCTTACCTGGAGACCGGCGATACGGAGCGCGCAGCCATAGAAAAGGAGAAAATGGATGCCGCATATGAAGAGATGGGAGACTGGAACATCGCAGCGGACAGCATCCGGGAAAAATTGGGATTAACATCAGAATAAAAGAAAAAGCTCGCAGAACCTGAAAATACAGGAACGGCGAGCTTTCTTTTATTTAGGACGGAAAATTCTACGGCATATTATTTTTATTGAACGGACAGAAGCTTCTGGCTTACCCGTGACTGGACTTCAATATAATACTGAGCTTCCGCAGTATTCATTGTCTGTCCGTCCCAGGCATCGAAAGCCTTCTGGACATCGGCATATTTACTTATGTAATTTGCGTAGTCCGCCAGGAGACTGAGATCCGTGCCGTCTGAGGAAGCGTATTTTTTCATGAAATCACAATATTCATTCATAAAGGACTCATACTGATCCATGGCATCCTTGAATTCGGGTCGCATTTCGTCAGAGGATTCTTTGGATTCGGCGGATTCCTGCGTGGAATTGTCGACAACGGCAGCTTCCTGTGTGGCAGCGGCACCGGAAGAATCTACAGATTCAGAGCTTTCTTCCGTTTCATATGTATAAGGTGCACTGAGAGATATCTCCATAATGTCACCTGCTTCGTAATAGAGAGAAAGATTATTTCCGGCAGCATCTGATGCATAATAATAATCTTCGCCGCGGGAATAGTCTACAGAGAAACCATTATCATAGCATTCATCAATATAAGTATTGAAGGCATCTAAAGAGGTATTGTTGACAGTCAGATAGAAACTATCGGAATAATCATATTCTGTTTTACCATCTGTGGATTCCGGAACAGGCAGCAGAGCGGCAAGTTCGCTTTTGGGCCAGCGTAAGCTGCCATGCGACGCCGAAGCAGTGGAAGTTGCTTCGGCGACAGAAGAACTGACTTCTGTAGAAGTCCCGGAAATGTCGGTATTACCACATCCTGTGGCAGAGCACAGGATTCCCAGAGTGGTAAGCAGAATAAGTTTCTTTGTGTTTAATTGTTTGAACATATTTGTTCCCCCTTCGTATTGAGATTTATATTTTTTTTGAGAGATTCTATGTATTCTACATAAGTTCTGCTGCTCGTCTTTGGCAGCTTCGGTATCCCTTGGGAAGATATCAGGGAAATGAATGCCAATTGATTTTGCAGATCGTCCATCTGACTTTCAATGCTTTTGATCCGCAGCTTGAAATACTCCTGCTGCTCCTTTTCAGAGAACCGGAGAAGCTGGCGAATCTATTTCAGGTCGAATCCCATTTCCTTATACAACATAATCTGCCAGATCTGTTCCAATGCATCACGGTCATACAATCGGTGGTTGTTTGGAGATCTTTGGACTACCAGGAGTCCTTCGTCGTCGTAATATTGCAAGGTACGCTTGCTTACGCCGACAATTTTGCTTACTTCGTTGATTTTTTTCATTACGGCCTTTCCTCTCTCCGCAATTCGAGCATACGCTATCACGCTTACGTGATAGCAATAGGCTTTTGCGGGAAACTGTGTTTTTTGTTTCAGAAAAGGGCTTGTAAATTACGCGAAGAACTTGACAAATCCGTAAGATATGCACTACAATCATCTACATATGAGAATGACGATGAAAAGGATCAGTACGATCGGAACGCATCCCAGAGAGAGGGGAAGACATGGTAACATGCAGCTGGGAACCCCTTATGCCGAACTTTCAGAAACCTCCCTTGGAGTCCTGTGCGAGACTTGCAGACAGAATAGAGAAGCACAGCGTAGAACCGGCGTTAACGGTGTCAGAGCAGGATACGTATTTGTATCAATCAGGGTGGTACCGCCGAGTGATCGGTCCCTTTTTCGGGAGCGATGACCCGGCGTTTTTCGTTTCCGTGAAGAAAAGTCATAAGAAAAGGAGAGAGAAAATGGCAGACAAGAAAATGGTAGAAGCGATTACTTCCATGGAGGGAGATTTCGCCCAGTGGTATACCGATGTAGTCAAGAAAGCAGAGCTGTGTGACTACACCAGCGTAAAAGGATGTATGGTGATCAAACCCGCAGGCTATGCAATCTGGGAGCTGATCCAGAAGGAACTGGATGCACGTTTCAAGGCAGTAGGGGTACAGAATGTATACCTGCCCCTGTTTATTCCCGAGTCCCTGTTAGATAAGGAGAAGGATCATGTAGAGGGATTTGCTCCGGAAGTAGCATGGGTTACCCACGGCGGACTGAACGAGCTTCCTGAAAGACTTTGTGTCAGACCTACTTCTGAGACTTTGTTCTGTGATTTCTATAAGAATGACATCCATTCCTACAGAGATCTGCCCAAGGTATATAACCAGTGGTGTTCCGTAGTACGTTGGGAGAAGGAGACCAGACCGTTCTTACGTTCCAGAGAGTTCCTGTGGCAGGAGGGACATACCGCACATGCTACCGCAGAAGAGGCAGAGGCAAGAACATTGCAGATGCTGAACCTGTATGCACAGTTCCTGGAAGAGGTTCTGGCGATTCCTGCGATCAAGGGTCAGAAGACCGAGAAAGAAAAATTCGCCGGTGCGGTTGCAACCTATACTGTGGAAGCACTGATGCATGACGGCAAGGCTCTGCAGTCCGGTACCAGCCATAACTTCGGTGATGGCTTTGCAAAAGCATTTGATATTCAGTTTGCAGATAAAGATAACACGTTAAAACATGTATATCAGACTTCCTGGGGTATGACGACCCGTCTGATCGGTGCGTTGATCATGGTACACGGTGACAACGAGGGTCTGGTAATTCCTCCCCGTGTGGCTCCGATTCAGATCTGCATCGTACCTGTTATGCAGAAAAAGGAAGGTGTTCTGGATAAGGCTTATGAACTGAGAGACCGCCTGGCTAAGAGCTTCCGTGTAAAAGTAGATGACAGCGACAAGACTCCCGGCTTTAAATTCGCAGAGGCTGAGATGAGAGGTTACCCTATCCGTGTGGAGATCGGTCCTAAAGATATCGAGGCCGGCAAGTGCGTGATCTGCCGCCGTGACACCAGAGAGAAGATCGAGGTAGCATTGGAAGATCTGGAGACCAAGGCTGCAGAGATTCTCGAAACCATGCAGAAGGACATGCTGGAGAGAGCAAGAGCACACCGTGACAGCCATACCTATGTGGCTCACAATATGGAAGAGTTCGAGCAGATCTTCAACGAAAAGTCAGGATTCGTAAAGGCTATGTGGTGCGGATGCCAGGAATGTGAAGATAAGATCAAGGAAAAGCTTTCCGTTACCAGCCGTTGTATGCCTTTTGAACAGGAGCATATTGCAGATACTTGCGTATGTTGTGGAAAACCTGCAAAAAAGATGGTATACTGGGGTAGAGCATACTAAGATTTAACATAATAGGAATGCAGAGGCAGACCGGGTAGTATTGCTACACGGTCTGCTTTTTTAAACTGTATATGCAGCGGAGTAATGGATATGTAATGATTCAGGAGCAGAGAAAAGCTCTATCGTACGACCACCGCGGAAAGGAAAAATATGATTTACAACACCTACGAAATGCACCAGGAGGGTTCCCTGCCGGGAGCAAAACTGATCACTTATATCCAGGAGGATTCCGATGCTCTGGCTATCAATGACAGACCGTTGATCCTGTTATGTCCGGGCGGCGGATATACCAGAACCTCTGACAGAGAGGCAGAGCCTATGGCATTAAAATTTCTTGCCATGGGATACCATGCAGCGATACTTCGTTATTCCTGCGCTCCTGCGGAATACCCCACTTCCTTAAAAGAACTGGCTTACAGCATAAAGCTTTTGAGAGAACATGCAGCGGAGTGGCATATCGATCCGCACAAGATCATTGTGGAAGGGTGTTCTGCCGGCGGACATCTGGCAGCCAGCCTCGGTGTGTTCTGGGATGAAGATTTTCTGGCAGAGAGTCAGGGCTTGTCCGCATCCGAGCATGAGATGCTGCGTCCGGACGGACTGCTGTTGTGCTATCCGGTGATCACTTCCGGCGAGTTTGCCCACAGAGGATCTTTTGAAAATCTGTTAGGCAGCAGGCAGGAAGAACTGGGTGAAAAGCTGTCTCTGGAGAAGCAGGTCACGAATAAAGTGCCTAAGACATTTATCTGGCATACCTTTGCAGACCAGTCCGTACCGATTGAAAATTCCCTGCTGTTTGTCAGTGCACTTCGCAGAGCCGGAGTTCCCACGGAATTCCACATGTATGAAAAAGGTGCGCATGGCCTGGCACTTGCCAATAAGCTCACAGAGACCAATGACGGCAGAGCGGTACAGGAAGAATGTACCTCCTGGGTGGAATTGGCACATACCTGGCTGGAAAGCCTGTTTGCAGGTGATACGGATGAAGGACTGCATGCGCAGGGTAGAGAGTGGTAATGCCATTATCACAGTAGAGAGGACAGTCTGGATTAAGCATATTTGTTACCTGGTTATCCGGGTTTGTTAGCAGGTAAATTGATCCACTTTGTGTGATGCAGAATGTGTACACATGAATTCGTGGGTTTGAGATATTATTGAGAAATAGGAAAAATTAGGAAAAATGGAAGATACTGCCACAACGATACAAATCCCTCACTTCTACGGAAGCCTGAAGGGAATGCAGAAAAAATTTGATAAATACGCCAGACAGGATGCTTTCCGGGGCAATACAAAGGAAGAGTGGGAAGCCTGGAAGGAGCAGTCCAGAGAGACCATCAAAGAACTGCTGGGCTGGAAGTATATGGAGACTTGTGATCTGAATCCCAAAGTGGAGGAAATCACAGAGCTGCCAAACGGCATCCGCCGGGAAAAAGTGATCATCCAGGTAGAGCCGGAAGTGTATATGCCCATGTATATCCTGATTCCGCCAAAACAGGGAGAAGGGAAGCAGAAATGTTTTCTCGCCCTTCCGGGACATCAGGGTGCCGGAAAATACAGTGTGGCAGGTCGTGATGATATCCCGGCGGTAAAGCGTATGATCGATTTTTATCATTACGATTACGGCATGCAGCTGGCAAAACGGGGCTATGTGGCAATCTGTCCGGATTGCAGAGGTTTTGGAGAACGCAGGGATGAGGCTTTGCAGAAGGGAACAGATGAGAAATCTTTTCTGACCAGTACCTGTTTTCACCTCGCACATATGGCGGAACCGTTGGGAGAGACTGTAGCGGGTATGTGTACCTGGGACGCTTCCAGGCTGATCGACTATGTGTACGAGCGCGGAGAGTGGGATACCGAAGATTTAGGTGTCATGGGCTTTTCCGGTGGCGGGATGCAGACGCTGTGGATCTCTGCACTGGATGACCGTGTAAAAAAGTGTATCATCAGTGGATATCTCTACGGATATCGGGATGCGCTGTTGTTACTCAACGGAAACTGCAGCTGTAATTATGTACCGCATCTGTGGGAACACTTTGATATGGGAGATATTGCTTCTCTGATCGCACCGAGACCGTTGGCGGTTCAGTCCTGTAGGGATGACCACCTGAATGGGCCCAGAGGACTGGTGAATGTGACAGAGCAGCTTGCTATTGTGAGAGAGGCTTACCGCCTGTATGGGAAGGAAGCATATCCGATCCATGATGTCAGAGAGGGAGACCACTGCTTTCATGAAGAGGTGTTGGATATCGCACTTCCGAGATTATAAGAGTTTTATTGAAGAATGGAGAGAAATCCTATAGGAGGAACGCATGGAATATATCGTTCTGGATCTGGAATGGAATCAGAGTAATACCGGAAAAGAAGATTCGGTGGAGAAGATTCCGTTTGAAATTATTGAGATCGGTGCCATCAAACTGAATAACGAACATGCCATGGTCAGTGAGTTTAACGAACTGGTCAAGCCGCAGATCTATCACGAGATGCACAAGATCACCAGCAAACTGATCCATATCCAGATGCAGGAACTGATGCGCGGCAGACCGTTTCCGGAAGTCGGCGGAGATTTTGTGAACTGGTGCGGACAGGAAGATCACCTGTTTTGTACCTGGGGAACTCTGGATCTGACGGAATTGCAGCGGAATATGGCATATTATGAGATGCCGCTTTTAGCGGAAGGTCCCCTACCGTTTTTAGATGTGCAGAAGCTGTTTGCCATTGCCTATGAGGAACGCAAGATCCGCAGAAATCTGGAATATGCCATTGATTTTCTGAACATAGAAAAGGACATTCCGTTCCACCGGGCGTTCAGTGATGCCTATTATACGGCGAAAATCCTGATCCGGATACTGGAGGAACATCCGGAAGTACTGGTGAATCTGTCCTATGATACCTTTTGCCCTCCCAAAGATCGGAAAAGCGAGGTTAAGGCACAGTTTTCTACCTATGCAAAGTATATTTCCAGAGAATTTAAGGACAAAACGGAAGCCTTTGCGGACAAGGAAGTCGTGTCCAGCAAATGTTACCTCTGTCATAGAAATCTGCGGAAGAAGATCAAGTGGTTCAGCATCAACGGCAGACATTATTATTGTGTGGCGTATTGTGAAAATCATGGGTATCTCAAGGGCAAGATCCGGGTGCGGAAAGCCTATGACGGCGGTGTGTATGTAGTAAAGACGACAAAACTTATTTCCAAGGAAGAAGCGGACCAGATCGCAGCCCGCAGGGATCACGCCAAGGAAGTCCGTAAACGACACAAGCACAGCAAGACAGCCGGAGCTGCCGAAGAATAAATGATGGATCAGAATCGTTTTGAAGAAGCTAAGAAAAAGATCATAGGTGTGGATCGTCAGAGACTGGGAATCGGGACACTCTCAGAGAAGACGGTTCACGCCATTTTTAAGGACTATTATGAACCGGATGAGGATCATCAGGAGATTCCGATAGAGAATTATGTGGCGGATATCTATAGAGCCGGGGAGATCATCGAGATCCAGACGAGACAGTTCAACCGGATGCGTGGAAAACTGCAGGCATTTCTCCCGTTATATCCGGTGACGATCGTATATCCGATCCCCTATGAAAAATGGCTGATCTGGATCGATGAGGAAAGCGGCGAACTGAGCAAGAAACGGAGATCTCCGAAAAAAGGTTCCGCTTATCAGGCATTCAAGGAACTATATAAGATAAAAATGTTTTTAAAGGATCCGAATATCCGCTTTAAGTTTGTATTGGTAAATATGGAAGAATACCGGTTGCTGAACGGGTGGAGCCATGATAAGAAAAAGGGTTCTACGCGGTATGACCGAATCCCCACGGAACTGGTAGAAGAGGTGGAGATCAGGCAGCCGGAGGATTATATGCAGTTCGTGCCCTATGATCTGGAGGAGCCTTTTCACAGCAAGGATTTTGCAAAAGCGGCACATATTCCGCTTTCCCTAGCGCAGACAGTGTTGAATATTTTGTTTGAAATGGGAACTGTGGAACGCGTCGGAAAAAAGGGAAACAGTTATTTATACCGTGTTGCAGAGGACTAAGCCATTGGCTTAGTCCTCTTCGTCTTCCTGATGGGATTTCGGCAGGGAGAAGATAAATTCACTTCCGACGCCGGGAGTGCTGATGACATTGATGTGCTCATCATGCGCATTGATGATTTCTTTTACAATGGAAAGGCCCAGACCGGTTCCTTTTTTGTCTTTTCCGCGAGAGAGATCGGATTTGTAAAAACGATCCCAGATCAGCTTTAGATCTTCTTTGGGAATACCGATGCCGGTGTCTTTTACAGAGACGAAAAGTTTGTTTTTCTTCTCGGAGGTCTCAATGTGGATCACGGAATCGTGGTGGCTGAACTTGATTGCATTATCCATAAGGTTGTACAGAACCTGCTGAATCTTGCCCATATCCGCATGGACATACATTTCATTGCCGGTGAGGATCATTTCGATGGCAATGGACTTGTTGCGGCAGGTGCCTTCAAAGGAAGCAGCGGTATTACGGATGACCTGGTTGATATCGAAATCCGTTTTGTCTAAGAGCATTCCTTTGGTGTTCAGGTTATTCAGAGTCAGCAGACTGTTGGTCAGCTTTGTCAGCCGTTCGGTTTCGTTCAACACAATATTAATGTATTTTTCATGCATTTCCGGTGGAATCGTGCCGTCCAGCATGGCTTCGAGATAACCACGGATCGAAGTCAGGGGGGAGCGGAAATCATGGGAGACATTGGCAACAAATTTTTTCTGGTCATCTTCGGAACGGGCAATTTCGCTTGCCATGTAATTCAGACAGGAAGCGAGATAACCGATCTCATCATCGCTGTCGACCTGGAATTCGTAGTGCATATTGCCGGCGGCGTATTGCTCCGTGGCATGGGTGATCTTGCGCAGAGGGATATACACGATCTCTGTGAAAAAGATCAGGATGATCAGGGACAATAAAAACAGGATAGCCAGTGTAATGTAGGAAATATTCAACAGGCTGTTGCAGGATTCCTGAATATCGTTCATATCGGTATGGATAACGACATAGCCTCTGACCTTGTAATTGGAGGTTATGGGGGCAAATACCGTCAGCACATCCGAATCAAAATTCCCGAAAAAGTTTCCTACAATATAGTAAGAGCCACTGGTCACCGTGGGGTCAAAATTCTCGATTACCACAACATTTTCTACATCCAACGGTGTATTGGTATCCAGCACCAGGCGCCCGGAAGGATTGATGATGCGGATCTCGGAGTTCAGATAGACAGCCAGGGAATCCAACTGTGTTTTTACCGTTTCCAGCGTGGTCTCGCTGGTATACAATCCGCCGGCATAGGTTCTTGCGATCAGGGTTGCTTCGGAATAGAGGCTTTCCGCCTTTTCACGGACTAAATGTTCTTTGGTCATATTGGGAACAAAGGTCGTGACAATGATAAATCCGAATACACCAAAGATAAAATAAGCCAGTATAAATTTCAGATAAAGTGTTTTTTTCATAAGAAAACCTGCTTTGTATTGTTTTAATTACGCACTTCGAATTTGTATCCGATGCCCCAGATGGTGCTGATCTTCCAGTTGGCGTGATCCTTGATCTTTTCGCGGAGACGTTTGATGTGAACGTCCACGGTACGGGTATCGCCGATATATTCGTATCCCCAGATCTGGTCCAGAAGCTGCTCTCTGGTAAATACATGGTTCGGTGAGGATGCCAGGAAGTAGAGCAGTTCCAGCTCTTTCGGAGGCATTTCCACGGTATGTCCCATGTAGACTACCGAATAATTTGTCAGGTTGATCGTCAGGTCAGCGTACTCCACGCATTTATCGTTGGAATTCTCCGTGGGGGTATTGGAGGGCTTGTAACGTCGCAGGACTGCTTTTGCCCGGGCTACCAGCTCTTTGGAATCGAACGGCTTCTCCATGTAGTCATCGGCACCCAGTTCCAGACCGAGTACCTTATCGAAGACTTCACCTTTTGCGGAGAGCATGATGATGGGAACGGAATATTGCGCGCGGACTTCTCTGCACACCTGATAGCCGTCAATGCCCGGAAGCATCAGATCCAGCAGGATCAGGTTCGGCGAAAAAGTCTCCATCGCCGGCATGACAGATTCCCCGTCATTTACGATCATAGTCTCAAAACATTCTTTTGTAAGATAGAGAGAAATCAGTTCTGCGATATTATTATCATCGTCCACAATGAGAATTTTCTGTTTACTTACCATGGGATACCTCCTGTTTCGTCTATAATTAATTCGTTATTAATTACAATGCAGATATACAATTAAATCATCTAAAATAAGATTTGATTGTTATTTAAATGTTACAATCGTCACACCGGCATCACCCTCGCCGTATTCGCCCAGTCGGAATTCTTTCACATACTTCAGGCGTTTCAGATGGGAATGAACAGCGCTTCGAAGAGCCCCGGTTCCTTTGCCATGAACGACCCGGACGCTGGGCAGATGTGCCAGATAAGCGTCGTCCAGATATTTGTCCAGTTTCGCAATTGCCTCATCCACGGTGCACCCTAACAGATTGATCTCTGAGGATACAGAGAAGGACTTGGACATTTTCAGCTTTCCGGTATTGGTGCGCTGTAGTGTGGGCGTCGTAATGGTCTCTTCTTTGACCGGCATCAGGTCGCGGACATTGGTCTGCATGCGCATAATACCGCATTGTACGAACAGATTGCCCTTGGCATCCGGCAATGTATTCACGATTCCTTTCAGATTCATGGAAATGATCTTTACGGAATCTCCTTTTTTCAGCTTCTTCGGATCTACGGTTTTCTGGTTGTCAGGTTTTTTTACGGATTTACTGGGTGACAGTTTATCGTTCTTTTCGTTGATCTTATCACGGACTTTTTGTCTCTTTTTTTCCAGTTCCTTGATATCGGCAGAAGCTCCGACTTTGTTGAAATCACGGATGGTCTCATCTGCGACGTCTTTTGCTTCCTGCAGGATGGCTCTGGCTTTTTCGTTGGCATCCCGGAGTATCTTATCTTTTGCCTGGTCGATTTTCTCGTTTTTGCGCTGCAGCTGTTCCTGTAAAGTGCGGATGCGCTCTTTATATTCTGCGATTTCCTGCTGCTCTTTTTCGATGGTCACGCGGCTCTGCTCCAGATCGGCAATGACATCTTCAAAGCTTTCGTCCTCTTTGCTGATCTGCTCTTTGGCTGCATTGATGATCTCGTCGGACAGTCCCAGCTTGGAAGAAATGGCGAAAGCATTGCTTTTGCCGGGGATACCGATCAGGAGGCGGTAGGTGGGACGCAGGGTCTCCACATCAAATTCACAGCAGGCATTTTCCACAAAACCGGTAGAAAGCGCGTAAATCTTCAGCTCACTGTAATGCGTCGTCGCCATGGTCCGGATACCGCGGTCATGCAGGTAATTCAGGATAGCAATCGCAAGTGCGGCACCTTCGGTAGGATCGGTTCCGGCGCCCAGCTCATCGAACAGACACAGGGAATCCGCATCCGCGTGCTGTAAAATGTGGACAACTCTCGTCATGTGAGAGGAGAATGTGGACAAACTCTGCTCAATGCTCTGTTCATCTCCGATATCTGCATAAACTTCCGAGAAAATGGACAGCTCGGAGCGGTCAAGAGCCGGAATATGCAGTCCGGCCTGTCCCATGAGAGTAAACAGACCTACAGTCTTAAGGGACACCGTCTTACCGCCGGTATTGGGACCGGTGATGACTAAGAGATCAAAATCTTTGCCCAGCTGTACGTCAATGGGAACTGCTTTTTTCTTGTCTAACAGGGGATGACGCCCCTTGCGGATCTGAATATAATGTTCCGTATTGAAAATAGGCTCCGTTGCGTTTTGCTCCATGGCAAGCTTTGCCTTGGCGAAGATGAAGTCCAGTGTGGTCATGATCTTCTGGTCGGCAGACAGCTCCGAAGTATGTGCGGCAGCCTGATTGCTCAGATCTGACAGAATCACCTCGATCTCCTGCTGTTCCTGCAGATCCAGCTCTTTTAACTGGTTATTGAGGTTGATCACAGCGGCAGGCTCGATGAAAAAAGTGGAGCCGGTGGAGGACTGGTCATGTACCATGCCGTTAACCTGACTCTTATATTCTGCTTTGACCGGGATACAGTATCTGTTGTCACGCATGGTAATAACGGCATCCTGCAAAAAGGTACGGTAAGCGCCGTTTACCATGGAAGTCAGCTGGCTGTGAATCTTTTCATTTGTATTTAATTTGGAACGACGGATGCTTTTTAATCTGGGACTGGCGTCATCCGCCATTTCTTCTTCCGATAGGATGCAGCGGTTAATCTCATTTGCCAGCTGTGTCAGGGGAGTGAGGCCTTCGAAATAAGCATCCAGGCTGTCACTTGGCTGGTCTTCCCGTTCTTTCTTTCCATAAGTTTTGATCCTTCCGACGTTGTCCAGAAAAGATGCCAGCTTCAATAATTCGGACATGGACAGTGCACTGCCGATCTCCAGAGAACGGATGGAAAATCCCAGATCTCTGTTGCTGCCGAAAGAAGTGCTTCCGACACGGAAAAGACGTCCCAGGGCATCTTTTGTCTCACGCTGGGCGGTCTTGATCGCAGAAAGGTCTGTGGAAGGTACCAGCTCCCGGCAGAGCTTTTTGCCGGGCTCGGAGTCGGCCTTTTCGATGAGAAGGTCAATGATTTTGTTATATTCTAAAGTAGCTAAGACTTTCGTGTTCATGTGGGGCTCCTTAATAAAATTCATAATGGGATAACAATCCGTGACGCAGTGCCAGCTCGAAATGCTGCGCATTCCTCGCTGTCGGGCTATCGCCCTATCGTCCAAGCACCTCACACAATATAGCCTGCAAGCAGCCATATTGTGTGATGCACTTGTCCGCACTGCTCAATGCTAATTCACATTATACCATTGAGTTGCGTTTTTTGGTACAGTTTTGTATAATTGGATTATTAGAGTCCTAAAAGTGGCCGATGGTTCTGTAGGCAGCAGAGGAGGCATATTTATGGCGGATTCACAGGAAAATAAGCAGACGGAACAGAAAGACACTTCCGGAAACAATTTTATGATAGAAAAGATTAAGGATCGCCCGGTAAATAAAAAGAAGTTATTGCGCCGGACGTTGATCACGGCTTGTATGGCAGTGATTTTCGGACTGGTGGCATGTTTTACGTTCCTGGTGTTGGAGCCGGTGATCAGCAACTGGCTGTATCCGGAGGAGGATCCGCAGGTGGTGGTATTCCCTGAGGATCAGGACGAGATGTCCCCAGAGCAGATGCTTGCGGAGAATATGCAGCAGGAAAATCAGAACAGCCAGCTGCCTTCCGAAAATGATGCAGTGATAGAGCCGGAGCAGCTCCGTGAACTTTTATCCGGAATCATATTGGATCTGGATAATTATAAGCAGATTTACAACGCACTTTCTCAATATGTGACAGAGATGAACCGTTCCATGGTCACTGTGACAGGAGTGTCATCCGACGTGGATTGGTTCAATAACGTAAATGAAAATAAGAATCAGTCTTCCGGTCTGATCATCGCACAAAACGGAAAGCAGTTACTGATCCTGACGGATTATTCTCCGGTAAAACAGGCAGATGACATCATCGTCATGTTTAACGAGGGGACGCAGGTGCACGCTGCTTTGAAGGAAAAGGATGAGACTACCGGTCTGGCGGTGATTGCCGTGGAGCTGGATACGTTACAAGAGGATTTCCTGAAAAATGATATCACGATCGCAACGTTAGGTTCTTCGAATATCAAGGATATCGCCGGACTGCCAATCGTGGCACTGGGACGCCCGATGGGGACGAACGGTTCGATAGGTTACGGTATCATTACATCTTCCGCCGGTGAATTTGCAGCATCAGATACCACTTACCGGATTCTGCAGACGAATATCGTGGGAAGTCAGAATGCAGGCGGTGTATTATTCAATCTCCAGGGTCAGGTCATCGGTATCATTACGAACGGTAAATCTGCCACGGATATGAAAAATATGGTGTGTGCCTACGGTATCACAGAATTGAAACGCCATATCGAAAAGATGTCAAACGGTGAAAAGTTTGCGTATCTGGGACTGAAGGGCGTGGATGTCACGGAGGAAGCCAACAGTGAACTCGGGGTTCCTTACGGTGCGTATGTCACAGAAGTGGAAATGGATTCTCCCGCGATGCTGGCAGGGATTCAGCAGGGAGATGTGGTGACGAAATTCGGAGAGCGTACGATCGTAAGCTTTGATGAGTACACCAATTCCCTATTAAGTATGAAGCCGGATGACAGCGTGGAACTGACGATTATGCGGCAGTCACAGCAGGATTATAAAGAAATGAAATTCAATATCACTTTGACGGTGTTGAAATAGATTGACAGAAAGGTTTGGACAACAACATGAAATTTATCAAGGAATTAAAAGAAGGCGACAGAGTATTTGACATCTATCTGTGCAAACATAAACAGGAAGCCGTGACCAAAAACGGAAAGCCCTATGAAAGTGTGATCCTGCAGGATAAGACGGGGACCATTGATGCAAAAGTATGGGAGCCGAATAACCCGGGAATCGGTGATTATGATGATCTGGATTACATAGAGGTATACGGCGATGTCACGAATTTCCAGGGACAGCTGCAGATCAGCGTAAAACGTATCCGCGTCTGCCGGGAAGGGGAATACAACCCTTCAGATTATTTACCGGTCAGCTCCAAGGATATTAATGTGATGTACAATGAGATGAAAACACTGATCGGCAGTATTCAGAATACCTATCTGCGTCAGTTATTGCAAAATCTGTTTGTAGAGGATGCTGATTTTGTGAAAAAGTTCTGCAATTCCTCCGCAGCCAAGACCGTACATCACGGATTTGTGGGCGGACTTTTAGAGCACACCTTAGGCGTTACGAAATTGTGTGATTATTATTGCACCGCATATCCTATTTTGCAGAGAGACCTCCTTCTGACTGCGGCTATGTGTCACGATATCGGAAAAGTAAAGGAGATTTCCGCATTTCCGGTGAATGATTACACGGATGACGGACAGTTGCTGGGACATATCGTTATGGGCGCACAAATGGTAGGGGAGCGCGCAGCACAGATCGACGGATTCCCACACAATCTGCTGGCAGAGCTGCAGCACTGCATTCTGGCACATCACGGAAAACTGGAATACGGTTCTCCCAAGGTGCCCGCGCTGATCGAGGCAGTGGCACTGAATTATGCGGATGATACCGATGCCAAGATGGAGACGTTTAAGGAAATCCTGGAAAATAACAGTGAAAACAGCGGCTGGCTGGGTTACAACAGATTGTTTGAATCCAACCTGAGAGCAACCAGGATGGAGTAAGAAACAAGAATTATACGAGAATGATTTGAATGAGTCGGATATAGAAATCCGATGGAAATATTTTACCAGAAGATAAGAAACGATATTGTCAGTCAGAGATGAACAAAACTGACGGGAAAGAGAGGAAACATATGGAGATCAGTGCATGTGTAAAATACGTAGGTGTAAACGATCATCAGGTGGATCTGTTTGAGGGACAATACAAAGTACCGAACGGAATGTCCTACAATTCTTATGTGATTCTGGATGAAAAGATAGCCGTGATGGATACTGTAGACGGATATTTTACGGAAGAATGGCTATGTAATATCGAACAGGTGCTTGCCGGGAAAACACCCGATTACCTGATCATTCAGCATATGGAGCCGGATCATTCCGCCAGCATCCCCGCTTTCCTGAAAAAATATCCGAAGACCACAGTCGTGTCTACTGCCAAGGGGTTTCAGTTCATGGAACAGTTTTTCCCGGAGTTTTTCGCCGGACAGGGATTGCCTGCGGAGCAGCGGATGGTTGCAGCAAATGACGGCGTTCTGGAACTCGGAAGTCACAGCCTGCATTTCGTCTATGCTCCCATGGTGCACTGGCCGGAAGTCATGATGACTTATGAGGCCACGGAGAAAATACTGTTTGCCGCAGACGGATTCGGCAAATTCGGAGCCCTGGATGTGGAAGAAGAGTGGACGGATGAAGCCCGTCGCTATTATATCGGTATCGTCGGCAAATATGGTCCGCAGGTACAGGCTGTATTAAAAAAGGCAGCAGGACTGGACATTCAGACGATCTGCTCTCTGCACGGTCCTGTACTCACAGAGAATTTGGGATTTTATCTGGATAAATATAATAAGTGGTCTTCCTATCAGCCGGAAGAGTCCGGTATCGTCATTGCCTATGCATCTGTCTACGGAAATACCAGAAATGCGGCAGAATATCTCGCAGATGTATTGCAGGAAAAGGGACAAAAGACCGTTCTGTACGATCTGGCGAGATGTGATAAGGCAAAAGTGATTGCCGATGCCTTCCGTTACGACAGACTGGTGCTGGCAGGCATTACCTATAACGGTGATCTGTTCCCCTGTATGCGCAGCTTTATCGAAGGACTGACCGAGCGTAATTATCAGAACCGTAAGGTTGCAATCATTGAGAACGGTACCTGGGCGCCTATGGCTGGGAAACTGATCCTCGGAATGTTTGAAAAGAGCAAGAATCTTACCTTTGCGGAGACGACAGTAAGCATCAAGTCTGCAATGAATGCGCAGAACAGAGAAGAGATTAAGAAGCTGGCAGAGGAACTGTAGAATTTTAGCTTCTTGTGGAATAGAGTATATTTTTCACAAACTATCACATTGCCTAATCTAAAACAGGGTGATGCGAACCCTGGATTCACATTGCGAGTACCTTCGACGCAAAATGTGTCTATGGAATGGAGATTTATATGGAATATAAGAAAAACGATCGTGTAACGGTGACCATAGAGGATATGGGAAGTGACGGAGAGGGAATCGGCAAGGTAGACAGTTTTACCCTCTTTATCAAAGATGCCGTCATCGGCGACCGGGTGGAAGCCAAGATCATAAAGAGCAAAAAGCACTATGCGTATGCCAGATTAGAGAAGGTGTTACAGCCTTCTCCTTTTCGTGTAGAACCGAAATGCGCATACCACAGACAATGCGGCGGCTGCCAGCTGCAGGCGCTCTCCTATTCCGAGCAGCTGCATTTCAAGCAGCAGAAGATCCGCAACAACCTGATCCGTATCGGCGGATTCGATGCAGAATTTGTTGATGAACACATGGAAGCAATCGTGGGTATGGAAGAACCTTTCCATTATCGCAACAAGGCGCAGTACCCTGTCGGAACGGATAAAGAAGGTAATGTGATTACAGGATTCTATGCCGGACGTACCCATACGATCATTCCCAATACGGATTGTGCCCTTGGGGCGGCGGAGAATCAGCAGATCCTGGAGACGATTCTTTCGTATATGAAGAAAAATAAAGTTACCGCCTATGATGAAGTCACCGGCAAAGGACTGGTGCGCCATGTGCTGATCCGAAAAGGCTTTACCAGCGATCAGCTGATGGTATGTCTGGTCATCAATAAAAAGATGACGAAAATGTCATACCCATCAGCCGGAGTACAGAAGAACAATAATGAATTTCTGCCGAATCAGGGAGAATTACTCGCGGCACTGGCAGAAATTAAAGGCATGACAAGTGTGTCAGTCAGCATTAATACCGAAAAAACCAATGTGATCATGGGAACCGAGATTCATAATCTCTGGGGTGAAAGTACCATAGAGGATACGATTCATGTAAGAAACATGCAGGAAGAGAATTATCCCTATACCGGGGATGCACTGACCTTCAAAATCTCTCCGCTTTCCTTCTACCAGGTAAACCCCGTACAGACAGAGAAGCTGTACAGCCTGGCGCTGGAATATGCCGGACTTACCGGAAAAGAAACCGTGTGGGATCTCTACTGCGGTATCGGAACGATCTCACTTTTCCTGGCAGGCAAGGCGAAAAAGGTGTGCGGCGTGGAGATCATCCCTCAGGCTATCGACGATGCCAGAGAAAATGCCAAGAGAAACCATATAGAAAATGCAGAATTCTTTGTCGGCAAAGCAGAAGAAGTATTACCGGAATTCTACGAAAAGGCAACAAAGGAGTCCGCTTCCGACGAAATGCTGCATCCGGATGTTATCGTCGTCGATCCACCCAGAAAAGGCTGCGACGACGCCTGCCTGAACACCATGCTCCGCATGCAGCCGGAACGCATCGTATACGTCAGCTGCGATTCCGCTACCCTGGCGAGAGATTTGAAGACTCTTTGTGATGGTGGGTATGAGATTCAGAAGATCCGGGGTGTGGATCAGTTCGGGATGACGGTGCATGTGGAGACGGTTGTTTTACTTTCCAAGGGAGTGGTCGACACTAGGAAAGTGAAAGTTGACTTTTCGTTGGAGGATATGGATTTATCAGAGTTCAAGGGAAAAGCAACCTATGAGCAGATAAAAGCGTATGTGTTGGAACAGACTGGACTTAAGGTTTCTTCGCTGTATATTGCACAGACCAAGAAGAAATGCGGATTGGATGTGGGAGAGAATTTTAATCTGCCTAAGTCAGAGAATGCAAGACAGCCACAATGTACACCGGAGAAGGAAGAAGCGATTATGCAGGCGTTTAAGCATTTCGGAATTGTATAGGATGTGCTATTGCAATTGATGGGTGTGTATTGTAGATGAACTATAAATATTGTTTAAGAAAGATAAGAGGTCAAGAACCATAGGGGGTAAATTCATGAGAGATGATTTTTCACAATCTGTAAAGGATTTGTTAGCAAATAGGGTTGGATGGAAATGTAGCAATCCAAATTGTAGAAAAGCAACACGTGGAGCGGGAGTAGAGAAAACTAATATCATAAATATAGGGGTTGCATCTCATATTACAGCAGCATCTAAAGGCGGACCGAGATATGATGAAAACATGACGGCACAGGAGAGAAAATCTTTTGAAAATGGTATATGGTTATGTCAATCTTGTTCCAAATTGATAGATTCCGATGAAATGAGATATACAGTTGATAAATTGAAAAAATGGAAAGATATTTCAGAACAATTGGCTGTTTTAGAGTTAGAAGATGCAACAGTAGGTAAAAATGATAAAGATATAGAACTTATAAGATTTTATGTACAATGCTTTGATAGGCCAGCATTTCGAGATAGAATATGTATGGAAGGAAGAATGGAAGATTTTGATAAGGCTATCGAAGATACTATTATTGCATTGAATACAGGTGTACTTAGGACAAGAGATGGAAGTATATTGAAGAGGGCAGAGGGAAAATCTGTCATTGTAAATCCAGAGTGGAGAGAAAAATTTGATACAATTTATGATATGTTAGTTGCCTTAAGAAAACGTCTAAGAATAGCGAAAAAGGAAGGTGCATATTCCACGTATGGTGAGGGTGAGGTAATGTACTGCTTTAATGACAGAAATTTAGAAGAATGGTTCGATTTCACGAGAGAGGAGATTTTAAAGATATTATCTTCAATGTGTGAGGAAATTGGAATTCATGGATTGCATTTTCCTAGAGATCGATATAAGTGGTAACTTGATGCAAACGCACTAAAATATGCTGCTAAAGGAAATGTAATTATGCAGAAATTTTCAAATCATATGATTGTGGATAAGTAGTAGTGTATGTTGAAAATACAGATTATTATCGTAAAAAGGACATTCCTGAACCGTAATTATTACGGGTCAAGGGATGTCCTTTTTGGTTGCCTTGGAGTGTTCAAAGGACAAGGTAATGAAACTGAGAGTATTTAGACTGATAAGAATAATATCTATCTTATCTAATCTAGAGATAAGGATGGATAGGATGATTGTACAGATTGAAAAAATCACGTTTTCGTGATACACTTTTCTTAAATCTGTTGGAAAAATGATGGAGGATGACATGGCAGTCAGTTACAAAAAATTATTCCATTTACTGATAGAAAAAAATATGACGAATGCACAGTTGCAGCAGGAGGCTGGCTTCTCCGCAAATATCATCACACGGCTGAAACGTAATGGGTATATTTCCCTCGAAAGCGTAGAGAGTATATGCCGTGTTCTGAACTGTGGCGTTGACGATATTCTGGAATTTGTACCAGAGGATAACGGAGGAAAAGAGAATGGTCGATACTAAAAAGGAACAGGAACGTGATGAACTGCATCGTGCAATATGGGCGATTGCAGATGAACTGCGTGGAGCAGTCGATGGATGGGACTTCAAAAATTATGTTCTTGGCACGATGTTCTATCGTTATATTTCCGAAAACCTGTGTAATTACATAAACAGAGGTGAGATTGATGCGGGCAACACGGATTTTAATTTTGCAAAAATGCCGGATGAGGATGCAGAAGAAGCAAGAGAAGGACTGGTAGAGGAAAAAGGATTTTTTATCCTTCCGAGCGAACTTTTCTGTAATGTCAGAGCCAACGCTGCGAATGATGAAAACTTAAATGAAACACTGGAGCGTGTGTTCCGTCATATCGAGGAATCAGCAAAAGGTAGTGAGGCTGAGAGTGACTTTGCCGGACTGTTCGATGATTATGATGTGAATAGTAATAAACTGGGTTCTACGGTTGCAAAGCGTAATGAAAAACTTGTAAAACTGCTGAATGGTGTAGGCGAAATGAATCTGGGGGATGTGAAAGACCATTCCATTGATGCCTTTGGTGATGCGTATGAGTATCTTATGACTATGTATGCATCAAATGCCGGAAAATCTGGTGGAGAGTTCTTTACTCCGGCAGATGTGTCCGAACTGCTCACACGCCTTGGAACTGTAGGAAAAACAGAAATCAATAAAGTATATGATCCGGCTTGCGGTTCTGGTTCATTGCTTTTGAAGGCTGAGAAAATTCTTGGAAAGGATGCTATCCGTAACGGTTTTTATGGACAGGAGATCAATATAACAACATATAACCTGTGTCGTATTAATATGTTTCTCCATGATGTGGGATTTGATAAATTTGATATAGCCTGTGAAGACACATTGATTAGTCCGCAACATTGGGATGATGAGCCGTTTGAATTAATCGTGTCTAATCCACCGTATTCTATCAAGTGGGCAGGAGACGAAAATCCACTGCTCATCAACGATCCTCGTTTTGCTCCGTCTGGAGTTCTGGCACCTAAGAGCAAAGCTGATATGGCATTTATCATGCACAGCTTGTCATGGCTTGCGTCTAACGGAACTGCGGCAATCGTATGTTTTCCGGGAATTATGTACCGTGGCGGTGCAGAGCAGAAAATCCGTAAATATCTGGTAGATAATAACTATATTGATTGTATTATTCAGTTGCCGAGTAACCTGTTCTTTGGAACTTCGATTGCAACCTGTATCATGGTAATGAAAAAGAACAAGGCGGATAACAAGACTTTGTTTATCGATGCCACAGGCGAATGTGTGAAGGTTACTAACAATAATAAGCTGACACCGGAGAATATTGACCGTATTGTGGATGTGTTTGCTAAGCGTGAAGAAGTGGAGCATTTTGCACATTTGGCAAGCTATGATGAAGTATCTGGCAATGATTATAATTTATCTGTTTCCACCTATGTTGAAGCTGAGGATACCAGAGAAAAAATTGACATCGTAAAGCTGAATGCGGAAATTAAAGAAATTGTTGCTCGTGAGCAATTGCTTCGTGATGAGATCGATAAGATCATCGCAGAAATCGAGGTGTGATTTTATGGGAGAACTTTTTCCAAACCAGTATTGGGGAATAGATATATGGAAACATCAGGAGTTACCCATAATAGAATCGCATGATTTTAATTTTTTTAGATGCCTTGAATTTAAAGATAGCTATTATGGGAAAACAGTAAGTGAACTTCACAGTGGAAATCTTAGATTAAGTAGAAAAGATAATAGGTATTCAAATCTCTTTCCTGGACAAAAACTGTCATATTGGGCAGACAGTCCGCAAACGGCAAGGGCAGAAATAAAAAAGTGGGGATCGGGTAATAATATTTTGACGTTTTGGGCATATGATGATGGGAGCAGTTTTAATCCCACAATTTATCCGTCTGAAAATATTCGGATAATTGATGGTATTCATTTTGGTTTTGATAAGATTTTGAAAAAAGTTGGCAACCATGAAAAATTGACTAGTAGCGAAAAAGCGTTTATTGATAAAATAGGACATCAAAAGCCAGATTGTCTTGCATATTTTTCAGAAGCTAAAGATGGAGGCATTTGCTTTTTGTTTTTTGAACAAGGTTTTAAAAAGCTTTCACTTCGTGAGGTGGCATTACGTTTGGGTGATTATAAAGGAAAGAACACAGCGAGGGTAACTTGTGCAGTTACAAGTGATTTTAGCCCAGTATTGGAAAACTATGGCTACTATTTTTCTCCAATTGCAAAGACGAAATATGATGATAACTACACAACAAGTGATGAATATATACTGCGAAAGCAAGTTGAGGATTATTCACATGAACAAATAACGGAGATGATGCGATGAGCAGATTAGATGAATTAATAGAAGAACTTTGTCCTAATGGTGTTGAATATAAATGTTTAGGTGATATTGGACAAGTTAAAATGTGCAAGCGTATTTTAAAATCGCAGACTAATACAACCGGAGGAATACCATTTTATAAGATTGGGACTTTTGGAGGAGAGGCGAATGCTTTTATTTCTGAGGAATTGTTTCAAGAGTATAGGGAGAAGTATTCATATCCTAAAGTAGGTGAGATTTTGATATCTGCGGCAGGAACAATTGGACGTACTGTAGTATACGATGGTGAACCAGCATATTATCAAGATTCTAATATTGTATGGCTAGCACACGATGAGAGTCATGTTTTAAATACTTTCTTAAAATATTGCTATGAATTAAAACCATGGAACGTATCATCAGGTGGAACTATTGCTAGACTGTATAACGATAATATATTAAAAGCTAAGGTGCCTGTACCTCCGTTGGAGGTACAACGTGAAATAGTCCATATTTTGGACTATTTCACGTTACTTACAGCCGAGCTTACAGCCGAGCTTACAGCCGAGCTTACAGCTCGGAAAAAGCAGTATGAATTTTATAGAGATGAGTTATTAAAACCTAAAAAAAATGTTCCAATGGTAACTTTAAAGGACATTGCGACAGATATTTATAGAGGCGCGGGAATAAGGCGTGATCAAGTGACTGAAGACGGAATGCCATGTGTTCGTTATGGGGAAATCTATACTACCTATAACACTTGGTTCGAGAAATGTGTGTCGCATACGAAACTTGAATTTGTTCCTAATCCAAAATATTTTGAGCATGGAGATATTCTCTTTGCTATTACAGGTGAGAGCATAGAAGATATTGCAAAATCAGTAGCATATACTGGACATGAGAAGTGCCTTGCGGGTGGAGATATTGTTGTATTGAAGCATAAGCAAAATCCGAGATACTTGGCTCATGTGCTTGCAACGCAGCAAGCAAGAGAACAGAAAAGCAAAGGAAGAGTAAAAAGTAAAGTGGTTCACTCGAATGTTCCATCTATTGAACAAATTACAATTCCGTTGCCATCACTTGAAGTTCAGGAACGATATGCAGATGTTCTGGATAATTTTGAGAAAATCTGTACTGATTTAAACATCGGTTTGCCAGCCGAAATTGAAGCACGCCAGAAGCAATATGAATATTATCGAGATGTACTCTTGACATTTGCTGAAACAGGAAGCACGCTGTTGACAGACAGACAGACAGACAGACAGACAGACAGACAGACAGACAGACAGACAGACAGACGCAGAATTACGCCTTACTTCCGAATCATTATCAGGCGCAAGATGTAATGGTATCATGGGAGTGCCAATTACATTCCTTGAAAAGTTCAATCCTGAACAGTTTGAAATCGTCGGAGCAACAGAAAGCGAAGGAAAGGGCTTTGCCGCCGGACTGTGGAATGCAGAAAGCGGAGTCGCGCAGCCTGTTGTCCATGGAAACCGCAGATACAAGAGATTGTTTATCAGGCACAAGGTGTAATGGGGTTATGGGTGTTCCAATCACTTTTTTAGAAAAATATAATCCCGAACAATTTGAAATACTTGGTATTACGCTTGGTAACACTGTAGACTATCCAATGACCGTTATTTATGAAAATGCAGTCCAGCATAATAAAAACGGTAGCACACAAGGCGGCAGCAAGGTAAACACAAGGGCGGCAATTTTGGTAAAGGAGAAACCAAACGAAACAGTTTATTATACGGCTGACAATGCAGACGGCTATTTGCTTAGCATTTATCCGCGCATACTAATTCGTCGGATAAGTAGGGAGTGATAATAAAATGCTAACCACATTGCGAACAGATATAACCATTGAGCAAATCTGTAAGGGGTTTGTTTATAACGAATTAGAGGGCAAAGGACTTTTCGGCTTATCTGGCAAACTGGTAATTCAGCCGGAATATCAGCGGAACTACCTTTATGCGAAACAGAAAATGGAAGAAACTGTTATCCGTTCCGTGCTGAACGGCTACCCGTTAGGACTGCTTTATTTCAATAAGATAGGCGCGGACAAGTACGAGGTTCTGGACGGACAGCAGCGCATTACAAGTTTGGGGCGTTTTTTGACTGGGAAATTTCCTCTGATTGATGATAATGGTATGCCGCACTATTTTTCGGCAATGCCGGACGACCAGAAGAAGAAAATTAACGAAACGCCGCTGACGATTTACATTTGCGAGGGCGAGGAAACCGAAATCAAGGCATGGTTCAAGACTATCAATATTGCGGGCATACCGCTGAACCATCAGGAGATTTCAAACGCTGTTTATTCAGGACCGTTTGTCACAAAGGCGAAAGAAGAATTTAGCAATAGCCAGAATGCCAACATTCAAAAATGGAGTGCCTATGTAAAGGGCGATGTGTTGCGACAAGACTATTTGCGTATAGCGTTG
>JBNMHS010000001.1:0-98362 GCA_050872885.1 Acetatifactor sp. | reverse complement strand
CCGTATATACCGCCACACTGTCCCTACTGCCCAGAAGATGCAGACGCAGACTGAGATTCTCCCATACCGTTTTCAATACGCATAAGATCGCTGTCGCCGTGACAAGCGGTGCCGTCCATCTGGCGAATTCGATGCAGCCGTTATACGCATCCGAGACCGGATTGGTAAAATACAATGCAAAGCTTGCATACAGGGAATTCGTCACCCTTTCCCCGCAGTTCAAGTAACCGATCGTACCGGTGAGTAACGGGATCAGACACAATATCGGGATCAGAAGTTTTCCTATTTTCTTACGCATTTTTTAATCCTCATTTCTGCGCACACCTTTTTCATCGGATTATTGACAGTCAGCGATCTCTCCCTGTATCTCGTCTTCGGTATCCGCCATCGCCTGAAGCGTCATGGTCAGAAGTTTCTCCAGATCCCAGCCCAGCTGCTCGGCACCGCGTTCGATGACCTCTCTGGAACAGCCTGCGGCAAAGCCTTTGCTCTTGTATTTTTTCTTCAGGGATTTCAGTTCCATGTCCTTCGTGCTCTTGGACGGACGCATCAATGCTGCTGCCCAAATCAGGCCGGTCAGTTCATCCGCCGCGAACAATACCTTCTCCATCTCATGTTCCGGAGCTACGCTGATCGTCTCTCCGCAGCCGACGGTGATACCGTAACCGTGGGATACGACACCATGGATGATGTCTTCGCCCACACCTGCTTCCCTAAGCAGTTCCGGTGCCTTCAGGCAATGCTCTTCCGGATATAACTCAAAATCAATATCATGCAGTAATCCGACGATTCCCCAATATTCCGCGTCATCACCGTAGCCCAGTTCCTTCGCATACCACTTCATGACAGCTTCCACCGTCAGCGCATGCTGAATGTGGAACGGATCCTGATTGTATTTTTTCAATAGTGTAAATGCTTCGTCTCTTGTAATGTGTTCCATGATATTTCCTCGATTCTATCTTCTTATTTTTCTATGGTTCTCCAGAACCTATGGGCTCTCCAGAACCTATGGGCTCTTCAGAACTGTATCCGCAAAATCGCAGTTTTGACGCTTCATGCAAGCCGGCACTGTGATTCGATAGGTAGGATGCTTACAGTGTCTCCGGCCACGCGGAGCCAACGTCGAGTCCGCGGTCTCTCAGCCAATTATCCCCCACGGAGACATATTTTTCACCCCCAGATTCTTCGTTTACGAGGGTCACCGACACCTTCGGTTCCTGCCCGGGTTGTCTCTCCTCACAGCCGTAATCTCCGTCAAAGATCTGCCGGATCGTCCATGTCGTCATTTTCGTCACCCTCTTCTTCCTCAATCCCCAGTCCCTGCATCAGAATCCGGTTCCATGCCGCATTATTGCTCTCCAATTCCTTCTTCTGCATAATGCGGTTTCTGTCACTCAATATTGCCAGCATCTCGTCAGCGATCTCCTCCGGCGGCAGATCCGAATAGTGGTACAGATAACCAATCATCCGGTTCGCCGTGAAATCCGTATTCAGATTCTTCGTCACCAGATCACAGAAATCTTCTGGGTAGCCGCGGGATATGAGCATTTTATATAGTTGCATACTTTGTGGAGATCTTGGTTTCATCCGTTGTTATTTCCTCTATTGCTTCTCGTATCCGTCCGTTCATCAAATCGCTTTATAATAATTCATTAATCATTTTCTCAACTGCCTCAATATAAGCATCCATCTGTTTTCTCTTATAGACATATATATATGAGGGATGATGAATTGGAACATAATAGGTTCCATTACATTCTGTGTAATGATATTCGAAGTCATCCCACTTTTCAAAATGAATATGCAAATGTTTTTCGACAGAAGAATACACCTTTTCTCCAAGCAAAAATACAATTTTAGGAGACATCGCATTTATTTCACTCACTAAATTCTCAAAGCACCTATCCATTTCTTTTTTGCTTGGATAACGCAATTTTTGTTGTTCTGTAAGAGGAAGACACTTTACCAGATTGGTTTTATAAGTAGTTACTTCGTGGCACATCTCTTCTATCTTTTGAATCAACATTCCTGTATTAGTCTGCTCTGATAGGGGTCTCTCCTCTTCAGATGTAATTTTTTTCGCAGATAGCCCAACCCAAAAAACCTGGCAAGGTCTTTCTACATCCAATAATGGTCTTTGATTATTGCATAATCCGCATTTACTGCACATGCGTATATCTTCAATCATTTTCTTCCCCTATTCGTTGTGTCTTAATAATATATTGGTTCAGAATTTTATCTGAAGTATCACTGTAATTTCCAAACTCAAAATTAAATTGATTTCTTCCTTTAAATTTACTTATTGTATCATTAAATTCACATTCATGGATAATTCCTTTTTCTGCTACAATATCATTATATAGCTTTGTTCCATGATATGGTCTAAACTGAAAAACACTTGTTCTGAAATTACCTTTTGTTTTCTGTGAAATCTTATTAATTTTATTTGCTAGTTCGTATGTTTTTTGAAAATCACTTTCAGTCTCTTTTGGAAAACCATAAATGAAATATCCTTTTAAGTCAATACCATTCTGTAAAATTTCTTCAGCTACTTCAACTACATCCTCTACGCTCCCTAATTTATTAATCTTTTTTCTCATAGATTCTGAACCGGATTCTATTCCCATAAACAATTCTTTACAATGAGCTTCTTTTAGTTTTTCTATCTCATCCAAATTGTACTTTAAAGAAAGTACATGAACCATTCCTCTCCAACTCAGTTGCGGATACCTGGAAAAAATATGTATTGCCTGTTTTATACGTGCTTTATTGCTTAAAAATAAATCATCAAGTATTCTTATGCTTTTTACTTCAGGATATTGTTGTAATATACTATCAATCTCCGTTGCAATACTTTGTTCCGACCTGATTCTGACAGGAATTCCTGTGTTCACACTTTTTGCCCCTCCGCAAAAAGCGCAATCGTAAACACAGCCTCTCGCGGTTACGATTGCTATCTCATTCTCTCCATAATGATTTTTTATTACTTCATCATGGAAAAATTTTCTGTCTAATACGATGTCAGAAATATCACTGGGAAAATATTTCGATTCTGCATCTACTCTGAATACTTTTTTACTTTCAAATTCTTTGATCGGTTGTAACACATTATTAGATGAAATAATCGCCGGGATAATATATTCGCCATCACCTATAATGACATTCACACTATTCTTCATATCCCATTTCATAATTTCCCCATAAATACTACCTGTTGCAGGTCCACCTATAAACCATTCGCACTCTGCCGTTGTTTGCTCACAAATAGCCTTTACCAGTTTAAAATTCTGCGTAAAAATGTTTATTCCAACATAATCTGGTTTTTTCTCCTCTATATATGCGACAACATCATCCACTGACTTTCTTTGTTTCACAGCATCCAATATTTCAACCTGAACGCCTGCTTTCTCTACATATGTCGCTATATACCCAAGTCCAAGCGGTGATAAGTAGTTTTCTCCTTCTGCAACAGTGTCCCAAAATATAGGCGAATTAATAAGAATCAATTTTCTCATCGCTCTGTCACCTCCTTTACAATACAGGAAACGATCATATCTGCATTTTTATCCAAATCTGTATCATTATTTATTTCTAAGACTGTTATTTCATTTCTTCTCAGTATTTCCACACCTTTTTTCATAAAAAGTAGTTCTTCCATTGAACGATTACCCTTTTCAAATCTTGTCAACTCATCACGTTCTGCCAACCTTTTCTGAAGATTATCCTTATCCGCGTAAATGGCTAATTGGAGATCCGGTCGTATTATCATTGAATTCAAAGCCATTATATATTCGGCATCCACTCCATCCATTCTTTGCAATATCAATGATGACAAAAGATATCTATCCGTAATAACAATATTACCAGTATTAAGCAGCGGTTCAATTTCATTTTCAATATGTAAATATCGGTCTGCCGTTACCATGCATGCTATACTTAGCCCTTTTTGTTTTTCAGCACATTCTCTCACAGTTTTTCCTAACTTTGTATTAGTTGGCTCTCTTGTCACCTTCACTTTATACCCAATACGTTCCAATTTCCTTGCTATTACTTTAATCAATGTAGTCTTACCGCTTCCATTAGGTCCATCTACCGCTACAAAGTACCCCCTATTTTTTCCTCTACTTCGCACGAATCTTCCTCCTTTGTTAATATCTATCTATTAATATCCATGTCAAAATATCTGTAATTCTTACAAAAATGTTTAGCGCCTCTGATCACATCTCAAGTCATTTTAAATGTAGTTTTTTATAAATTGGGATTAAAAGTTCGAACTATTAAGGATATAAGAATTATTTAGATACGAAAAAACTTCTATGCTTTATATTAGCATAGAAGTTTTTTTATTACAAGCATATTTAAACTTACGACTTCTTGATGTGGAAGATCACACCGCTCTTGGGATAGATCCACTCATCCTTGACCGCGATATCATAGAGTCCTGCTCTCTGTATGCAGGCACCTGCGTTGGCGCTGCTCTCCTTATTCAGGTAAGAGTACATGGTCACATCCATGCCGTTTTTGTATTTCAATTTGATATGAGGCTCTCTCGTCGGATCCACCAGCGTCACTTCGAAAATAGAGTTCCATACCCTCGGCATCTTGAAATAGATGCTTACCAGATGTTCATTATCTGCATCGCTGCGGTCGAAATCCAGCTTAAACTTCAGAATAAATCCGTTGCTCTTGCGTTCCACCTCGAACTGTGCATCCTCTTCATTGTCACCACTGTTGTCGATACGCAAGATCGGCATGAACAGATCATTGATCACATCCCGTACCTTATCCGCGGGAATGCTGTTGATGAAGTCCACAGCTTCCGGTTCCACGACCAGATCTTCATTAAAAATACTCTTTGTAAAATCCGCATCATGTCCGGTCTCCAACAGGCCGCCGTCCAGGCTCTTCTTATCATAGGCAAATCCCAGGCAGATCACATCACCGGTATAGTTTTCATCCACACCGCCGAGATATTTTACGTTGAACTTCAGTTCTTCATCAATCAGGTAATATTTGCCTTCCACAGCCCCGGGGAAACCGGCTTTCACATATTCCTCCGTAAGCGCAGGTTCCAGATTGATCGTATAGTCGAACATCTTGCGGATCCTTGCGCCTCTTGCGCTGTCGAAATATTTTTCCATATTGCTGGAAAGCATGTCCACCGCATCCGCATCCTTCACCATGGAAGTGATCGTGGATTTCAAAAAGGTCTTCTTATCCTCGTCGCTAAAGGAGTCCAGGATCTCCGGCTCGCCCATCAGTGTCTTCGTAATCTGCTGGGAAGTCTCCCTCGCATAGGCATCCTGTGTCAGCTTGTTATTCAGGATATCAAACAGCAAAAATGCCGCCAGCACACCGATCAGATTGCCCACGATATTATCGATCAGGTCATCCAGCGTATAGCCGTTTTTCAATGCCAGATACGTATATCCCACAAATACCAACAGCAGTGCGATCAGCACCAGTACCATTGTGGCGGAAAGCGTATCCATCACACTTTTTTTCTTCTTTTTTTGTTTCTGATTATCCATGGATATCCTCCCTCGTAAATACACCCTCATAGATTGCAGGCTTCTTCTGATAATACGCCCAGAACCGGTCGCCGTAATCATAATGCCACCATTCCGACGGCAGATTGGTAAATCCCGCATCCGTCATGGCATAATAGAGCATCCGGCGGTTCTTGCGGATCTGCTCTTCTTCCGCATTCCGCACATGTTCCGCCTCCTCATAATAAGCCGCACAGGTCTTGTCCGTAAAAGCATCAAAACCGCATCCCATAGGAAGCTCCCTGCCCTCCGGATCCAGGATTGTTAAGTCAATGGCACCTCCCGTGGTATGCGCCGGCGGCACGCTCACATCCGGCACAGGGTCTGAGACGAACTTGCAGATCACTGCTTTTCTCTCTGCTTCCGTTTTATTCTCCAGTGCAAAATCCCGGATGATATCCACAGAATATTTTTCAAACAATTCATGCTGCAACGCAAACGGTCTCCAGGCATCCCAGATACGGAACCGGTAACCGGCCGGCAGATTGCCTGCTGCCGCACGCAGCCTTTCATACATTTCCTCCCTGACGAAACATTGTCTCTCGGCATGCTCCATTCCAAGCACGGGATACAACATTTTCACATCCCAGAGTTCACAACTTTTCAATTCGATAAATGCAGAATCCGTGAATGCGTTCTCCGTATAGCGCTCCGGATCTGCGATCTTCGGTATCGGCCGCATTATTGTCAGCCTCCTTGTTCAAACGCCTCTTCAAGGCTTTTCTTTTACATGGTTCTGAATAGCTACATCATATCACAATTACGCAAAATAGGAAATGGCAAGTAGTGTTATATTTTTTTGAAATGCTTGTAAAAAAAGAGACTGCACGCTCAAATTGCAGTCTCTTTTTACTTCTGTTTTTCCTACAGATTCTCTCCGTTGGATTCGATTACATCCCGGTACCAATAAGCGGAATCTTTTAAAATTCTCTTCTGTGTAGAGTAGTCTACATAGATCAGTCCGAATCTCTCTGTATAACCGTTATTCCATTCCATGTTATCGATCGCCGACCATGCAAAATAACCGCGAATATCCACGCCTTCTTCCGCTGCTTTCTTCAGATATTGCAGATAACGATGCATGAAGTCGATCCGCATGGAATCATGTACCTTTCCGTCCAGGAATATCCAGTCCGGGCAGGACAGTCCGTTTTCCGTGATAACGATGGGAAGTTTGTATTTCTCGTGGAAGAATTTCGGCACATAATACAGACTCTTAGGTGTCACCTGCCATTTCATCGCGGTTACCGGTGCTCCGCACGGATTCTTGGCATCGCGGTAACCGCCTTTGCCATCCGATTCCACCCGCGCACTCTGATAAATATTGATTCCCAGGAAATCCAGCGGTTCCGAAATAATCTTCAGGTCCTCGGGATCATACAGCTTTGCAGGGAAATTGTCCCCATAGGCTTCCGCCCCTTTTTCCGGGTAATGTCCGAAGACAATTGGATCTAACCACCAGGATGCAGCCCACAGGTCTTTGGTATCATCCTTAAGGTTTGCCTTTCTCGCTGCCTCTACGTCCTCCGGCCGGGCGCTTACCGGCACCGCACTTCCGAAGCAGAATGCCACCCCGATCTCCGGTTTCTTCTTTGCATTCGTCCGGATGACCTGTACCGCCCTGCCATGCGCCTTTAAGAGATTATGTATCGCCAGCAGATACTCCGGCTCCGTTAATTTCAGTTTCGGTGCGCAGCCTCCCTGTGTATGTCCTATGATCAGATGGCACTGCGGCTCATTCAGAGTCATCCAATGGCTCACCCTGTCGGACAGAGCATCCACGATGACCTTCGTATATTCGGCGAACCATTCCGGGCTCTCCGGATTCTGCCACCCGCCGCGGATCTGCAGTTGCTGCGGCAGATCCCAGTGGAATAGAGTTACCCAGGGGTCGATTCCTTCTTCCAGCAATGCATCCACCAGATCACTGTAGAACTGCAATCCCTTTTCATTCACTTTCCCGGTGCCGTCCGGCAGCACTCTGGGCCAGCTAACAGAGAAGCGGAACGCCTTCAGTCCCATGGCTTTCATGCGTTTTACATCTTCTCTGTAATGATGATAGAAGTCACAGGACACATCGCCGGTCTCTCCGTCGAGAACATTCTGTTTGCCGTCGGCGTCCTTACGCATATCATGGCAATGCACATCCCAGATGGATTCGCCCCTGCCGTCTTCATAAGCAGCTCCTTCGATCTGATAAGAGGCCGTCGCTGCTCCCCAGACAAAATCTTTACGAAAACTCATTGTTTGTTATCCTCCTGTTTACGAAATGATCAACCTTTTACCGCACCGATCACAATACCTTTTACAAAGTATTTCTGGAAAAACGGATAGATACACATGATCGGCAATGCTCCCATGACCGCTACCGCCATCCGGATAGAGATCGAAGGCATTTTCATTGCACTTGCACCGGCTGCGGATGCCTTTTTGACCATCTCGATATCATCCATCATTTTTTTCAGTAATACCTGTATGCTGTACAGATTATCGCGGTTCACATAGTACAGACCGTTCAGCCAGTCATTCCAATAGGAAAGTCCGATGAGCAATACCAGTGTTACAATAATCGGTTTCGACATGGGCAGGACCACTTTGGTAAGAATATAAAGTTCTCCGCCTCCGTCGATTCTTGCCGCCTCAATGACCTCCTCAGGAATATTGGTGGTAAAGTATGTACGCATCATGATCACGTTGAAGGCATTCAATAAGAGACTTGGAACGATCAGCGCAAAAATGGTGTTTTTAATATGGAACATCTGTGTCCACATCATATAACTGGGGACCAGTCCTCCGTTAAACAGCATAGTAAAAAAAATATAGAATGCAAATATGTTTCTGCCCGGCAGATTCTTTCTGGACAGGGGATAAGCATATAAGGTAGTCAGTACAATGCTTGCCAGAGTTCCCACAATGGTGACCAGAAAAGAGATCGCATAACCTCTGACAATGGAAGTGCTATCCATCAGCAGATACTTATATGCGGAAAAATCGACCTCCGACGGCCAGAACCGATATCCCGTCTTCACCAGCGCCGTCTCTGAAGTAATGGACGAACTGACCAGAAGTAAAAAAGGCAGCACACACATCAGAGACAGCAATATAAGAACTGTATTGATCACGATCTGATATTTTGTATCTTTAATAACCATAGCTTCTTCTCTCCCTAAAACAGTGCATTTTCCCGGCTCACTTTACGTACGATCATATTCGCGGTCAGTACCAGAATAAATCCGACAATCGATTGATAGAATCCTGCTGCCGATGACATACCGACATTATTCAGTGATGTCAGGCCGCGATATACATAGGTATCGATCGTATTCGTCACATCGATCAATGCTCCGCTGTTCATCGGCACCTGATAGAACAGACCGAAATCGGAATAGAAAATACGTCCGATTGCCATGAGCACCAAGGTAATGATCGTGGGTTTCAGGCTGGATAATGTCACATACCTTACCTGCTGCCATCTGGTAGCACCATCGATCACAGCGGCTTCATAATAGGTCTTGTCAATTCCCACGACCGTTGCAAAATAAATGATGCTGCTGTAGCCGAAATTTTTCCATAAGTATACAAAGGTAATGATAAACGGCCAGTACTTCGGCTGCGAATACCACGCAACCGCCGACCTGCCTAACGGTTGCAGGATAGAATTGTTAATAAATCCGTTCTGCGTATTTAAAAAGCCATATACAATATAGCTGACAATAACTGTGGAAATCAGATACGGGATCAGGATCAGTGTCTGATAGGTCTTCTTCCCTGTCTTGGATTTCACATCATTGAGCAGAATTGCGACTGTAATGGCCAGAATGTTCCCAAGAATAATAAATACCGCATTATACAACAGCGTGTTTCTGGTAATGTTTAGCGCATCTTTGGTAGCAAACAAATAGGTGAAATTGGCAAATCCGATCTTCGGACTTTTAAACATTCCGAGCTTATAATCATATTTTTCAAAAGCCATGATCAGACCGGCCATGGGAATGTAATTATTGATGAAAATGTAAACAGTTCCCGGAATCAACATTAAATATAAAGGAAGATAACGTCTCCATTTTACGAAAGCACTCCTCTTATTCATGAGTATTACCTGTTCCTTTCTGTGCAAGAAGTCCCGCCAAAGGATTGGCGGGACCTCTTTTTGGCTTCAAAGCTTATATTTTAGGTTTGGACGATTTTTTCTTAGTTCTTACTTCTTAGTTCTGTTCTGCAAGCCATGCATCTAACTGTGCCTGCTTTGCTTCGATGATGGTGTTGATGCCTGCTGCTTCCAGTTCCTGATTCATCTGGGGGATTGCTGTCTCAGGATCCAGACAACCGGTCAGCAGACCTGCACGATACTTTTCAACAACATTGTTACAAGCCGTCACTTCATTCAATACTTCGGAGTTATCCCATACAAATCCTTTGGCCGGAGAAGACTTCGCATTCTTGTTGAATTCGCCAAGCTGTTCCCATACATTGGGATCATCCCCTTCCCATACATAAGTGATCTGCTCATTGGGCCAGGACCAGCCTACGGAAGAGTACGAGGTATTGGATGCATCCACACCTTCCGGATAGGTAATCACTCCCTTGCTCTCATCCGCAAATACCCAGTTATCTCCTTCGATACCGTTTACCAGCAGATTGGATACTTCGGGGTTGGTATACATCAGGTTCAGCAGTTGCATTGCCTTCTCAGGATTTTTGCTGTTGTTTGCGATACACCAACTTGCATTTACCATGCTGGTGGTGGAATGAGGTGCGCCGTTCTCCATCTGTACTACTACGATATCGGTACCGCATTTTCTGGTCTCTTCTGCTTCAAATCCTGCCTTGAAGGAGGTGAAAGTACCAAATCCAACGCCTGAATTAAAGAAATCCTGATAACCTTCTGTGGTATTAACCGCATCCGGCATCATCAGTCCTTCCTGTGCCCACTGATATACCCATTTGCAGTACTCTTTGAAGGAATCGGTGTCGTAGAAGTTCACTACTTTGGTGCTGTCAGAAAGTGCATTTTCCAGAACGCCAAGGTCATCACTCAATACATCACATGCCCATGCGGGATAGATCATGGTACCGCCGTTGGGAACCAGAGGATACATATCGGGATATGCTTCCTTGACTTTTCTTAAATTGGCATCCAGATCTTCATAGGTCCAGGGAGTGGAATAGTCAATTCCCAGTTCGTCCGCAATGGACTTCACCATTTCAAATCCTCTGCCCTGTGCTTTATCTTTGTTCATCGGAACGCCGTAGATACTGCCGGATACGGTAGAGCACCGCCAGTCATCCTCAGAGATACCTGACAGTACATCCGGGGCATACTGTGCCAGCAAATCATCCAATGCTACGATCTGGTTGGTAGATGCCATAGTAGACAGGGAAACCTCCCACGGCATTGCATAGAAAAGATCCAGATTTTCTCCTGATGCCAGCGCCAGATTTAACTGTTCCGGTTTTACACCGGTCAACAGATTTACTTTCACACCGATGACCGGTTCTGTAATCTCACTTACCGCAGCTGCAACCTTCTCTGCCTGCTCAGTTGTGGAGTTATTATACGCATAGATGGTGAGTGTCTCTACTTCACCGTCTGCCGTCTGTGTCTGTGCTGCCCCCGTGCTGTCTGTGCCTGCGCTCTGTGTAGCGCTGCTGCCGGCATCGGAACCGCATCCTGCAAGAGTTGTTACTGCCAGTGCGGTAGCAAGTCCTGTTGCTAATAACTTTTTCATTTTCATTGATTTTCCTCTCCTTTCGTAGGTCCTCGTTGATGATGAATTCATTATAGGAAAAACTCGAGGATGTATCTATCTGTTATAAATGGTGTTTGTGTCAAAAAAAAATGATATTTTCGACTTCTGCTTTTTCCAATATCAAAAATGTCACATTTCATTGTAAAAAATGTGACATTTTCATAACTTATTCGACTTATTCGGTTGTCTGTGTCATTTCCTCTCTGTCCTCGGTGGGCGAGACCCCGTTGATCTTCTTATAGCTTTGGGAAAAATGGGAGAAATTCGTATACCCCACCTTCATGGCGATCACGCTGATGGGAAGTCCTGTCTCCCGGACCATTTTTCTCGCCAGGGACATCTTCTCTGAAATAATATATTCTTTCAATGACAATCCGGTCTTATTTTTGAACATCGCCGAGATATAATTGGCATTCAGATGCACCGCATCGGCAATATCGTCTCTCTTAATGTCCTCGTCCATATGGCTGCGGATGTATTGGTAGATCTCATCAATCTGTGTCTCTTTGCCCGCTTCCGTATTCCGGAGTTCATGCAGTCTCGCCGTTACATATTTCACCAGCCACAGGGTATCCTCTGTATACGAATAGGCTTCCATGGCACGCTGCATCGTCTCCTCGTCCGGGAACAGATCCTCCATATCGAGATTCAGCTTTTGCAGGATTAGATAGATGACACCCATGATCTTCTGGTAAAATCGCATCAGGTTCTTGGAATTCAGCCGGTTGGCAGCGGAAAGTCTCTGTAAGGTATCCACAGTATCTTTCACGACCGTATCATATAATTCATTTTCCAGAAGCTGCACCCAGTTCTCACAATAGTGTTCCTCTGTCTGCGCTGTACTCTGTTCCTGCTTATGGACCGGATAAACGCCTTCTCTTCGCCCCACATTGTCCTGATCCATCTTCTCCAGGGCATCGGCCAGTTCATATATCTTCCGGCCGGTTTCCGGTACTCCGTAATAAACAGCAAAAGCGCAGTCAAAAAATTTCAGAAATGTCGTCTCAAAACGTTCCAACTGATTATGAAGAGATTCTTCATTCAGTTCTGCTCCACTGTCCGTGCACAACAATACATAATAGATACCTCTGTCCCGCTGGTATAGTAACGTCTTCCATGCATAAGGATAGAACAGTTCTTCCAGGACATTAGAGATCGTATCATATAATAAATTGGGATCCCAGCGTTCCAGACCTTTTCCCCAGCGGACTACGTCTAACAGACAGACCCTGATATCCGAATCCAGGCTGACCCCGATCCTTTTCAGAGCATCGCTGGCTGCTTCGACCATCTGCGGATCCCGGGAGAACAGATCTGCCATCATTGAACCCAGAATGACACCCTTTTTATTTTTTAGCAGCTGACCGTAATCCGAATCTTCTCTCATCTGCCGTTTCAGTCGTATTTTCTCCGACGCTCTCCGAACCGCATCCTCGATCTCTTCGTACCGGGCCGGCTGTAAAATGTAATCAAAACTGCCTAAGGCTACCGCTTCTTTTGCATATAAAAAATCCGCATGTGCCGTCAGGAATATGGTCTCCAGGTCCATCTTCTGCTCCCTGCACCACGCAAGCAGACTCAATCCGTTCTCCACAGGCATCTCGATATCGCACAACATAATATCCACCTGTTTCTCCTTAAGCACCTGTCTCGCCTCGTAAGCGTTGTATGCCTTATATACCTGTCCCACACCCACACGGTCCCAATGCACACCGAACAGGACACCGCTTACCACATTGATCTGATCATCTACTATTAGTACATTCATTTTGCTCATAAGGTAAATACATCTCCACACATGCTCCGTTTGAATTGCTGTACAATACGGTCGCTTTTTCTCCGTAACGTATCTTCATACGTTTCTGTACGTTCTGAATACCGATTCCCTCATTTTTCCCTTCTGCAAAATTTCCTTTATTCAGTGCTTCCAATACCTTTTCCGAAAATCCCGGACCGTTATCCAGGATCGTAATACATACGTAGGAATCTCCCTGCGTCTCTCCCGGCAACAATGACACCCGGATGCTGATCAACAGTGTCTTCTGGGACTGTACCCCGTATTTTACGGCATTTTCCACAAAAGTCAGAACCGACAGGGGCAGTATCCCGAATTCTTCCAGCTTCTCATCCACCGCAATATTGTAGCTCACCGGTACCGACAATCCGAGTTGAGACAGTTTCAGATAAGATTCCACACTTTCCATCTCTTTTCTCACACTGATAGTGTCCTCCTCATAGGTGATCACCTTACGCAGATAGGAGGATAATGCCAGAGTCAGTTCCTGGATGGAGCGATACTCCTTCTGTTCCGCCAGCGCGTAAAAGTTTTTCAGACAATTCAGGAAAAAGTGCGGCCGGATCTGGATCTGCAGATACTGGATCGTAGCGTTCTGAATCCGCCTCTCCTGCTCATAGGCATCGATCTTCAGCTTCTGGATCTGATCCATCATGTGATTGAAGGTCGTTGCCATCAGACGGAATTCCTCGACATCACTGCTCTCATCCGCATGTGCGTCCAGATCACCCTCTGAGATCTCTTCCATGGTACCTTTCAATCCCTCTAACGGTGCAACAAAAAATCGATACATGTAAAGGTACAACACCGGGATCAATAATATAAAGACAAAGCTGCACAGCATCAGGAACCACTGCAATGCTCCCACATAATTCCAGAAGCTTCCGTAGGGGCTGATATAATACTGGAACAGATCCCCATAGGGCAGTTCCTCATACACTGTCAGATAACGTCTCGCTCCGGTTCCCGTAATATAGTATCCTTTGGAATTCTGCTTTAATTCTATCTGATTCTCTCTCAGCAATTCGCTCTGATTCAGCGCCTGACCGTCCGATGTCGTATAGATCAGATAGGCCGCATCCTCCGGTTCCTCGGCGGAAGGTTTCCGAAACTGGTCAAAGTCCATCACCGCACCGATGTATACTGAGCCGTATTTTAAGATGCGGATCAGAAAATAATCCTCTCCCACCGGGATCACGTGCCAGCTGGTATCGAGTTCTTCCTGTTTCATTTCCGAATAAACAGCCTGTCTGATCCTCGATTGCTTCGTCTCCTCGTAGCGGGTGCCGGAGGCATGCTTGATCCTGAGCAGATTATTATTCTCCGAATAGACTTCCAGCGCCACAAGCCCGTCTACTCCGGAGCTTAAGTATTTGGTGAAATCTTCCAGGACATTTTCCGCACACATATAAGCCTGCAGCGGCTCCAGGTGATAGTTCAGTCTGCGGAAATCATTCCCGACCATCTCGGCTATCATATAAGACTCTACCGTTTTTATATCTTTTTCAAAAAATTGTTCGTAGATGTAGCTGGTACCGGATGCATTCTGGGCCGCCTGGCGGTTCAACGCTGTCATCGAATAGATATTATAGATGATCAGCGTTGCCGCAATCGGCAGTACCATTGCACATACCGTCAGCATCAATCTTTTTCTTATTCTTTTCATATTCTTATCATGGTCTGACCGGTGTTCCGTCCGGAAGTCTGCTGAACATCCAGCCAAAATCAACCTTTTCATTTGCCGGGTAACGGGCAGCGGCCTTTTCATCGAATCCGGTTCCCAATCCCGGTGCCCCGTTCAGATATGCGTATCCGTTCCTTACCTGCGGGCATCCGGGGAATACTTCCTGTTCCGCTTCATTGAAGCCGGAGAATTCCTGAATACCAAAATTAGGCATCGCAAGATCTAAATGCATCTGAGCCGCCATTCCGATCGGCGACAGATCATTCGGACCATGCCATGCGGTTCGCACCTGATATACATCTGCAAAATGTGCCAGTCTGACAGCCGGAGTGATACCTCCGATATCGCTTAAATGTACCCGGATGAAATCGATCCACTGGTTCTGAATGATCGTTCTCCATTCCGTCTGATTGGTGAACAATTCACCAATCGCAAGGGGTACACTCGTCTGCTCTCTCAGATATCTCAGATATTCTCCCTGGTCCGGTCTCACGCAGTCCTCCAGAAAGAATAATTTGAACGGTTCCAACTCCTTGGCAAATGCCAGGGTATCCACCAAAGATAATCTCTCATGGACATCATGCATGATTTCCAGGTTCCATCCGAATTCCGTACGCACCTTGTCCATCAGATCTATAACACTCTGCATATACAGCCGTGGATCATAGTAGGCACCGTCCGGTGCATTTTCCGGTTTTACCAGGCGCTGGCTTTTGCCCAGATTCCCGCCGTATAGTCCCATATGACAGCGGATATACCGATATCCCTCTTCCACATAACTGTAAATACAGTCCTTGACCTCTTCCCAGGAACTTCCATCCGCATGACGGTACACGGCAATTCCCTCTCTGCATTTTCCCCCAAGCAGATCGTACACCGGCATCCCTGCCAGCTTGCCCTTGATATCCCACAATGCTTCATCTACTCCAGACATGGCATTGTTCAATACCGCACTGTTCCTCCAATAGGAGCTTCCCATCATAGACTGCCAGATTTCCTGGATATTCTGTACATTTTTCCCGACGAAAAGGGGCTTTAAATACTCCTCGATCGCCGTCACCACCGCCTTGTGTCTCCACGTAAAGGTGGCACAGCCGTAGCCGCAGAGCTCCGACTCCGATGTTTCTACTTTGACCACCACCAGGTTGATCCCTCTGGGAGCCGTCGCAAAAGCTTTCACATCTCTGATTACAATTTCACTCATAAAATTCCTCCGTTCTGTACCCTTCCGCACGAATTGATTCCTTTTATAAGCTTTGATGCCAAATATCGTCCGTCTGTATTTTAGCATAATCATATTTAAATAACAAATAAAATATTTCCTCCGCCTCCCCTGTTGCAACTTCGGGAAAGCCTTGTTAGAATGAAGCTATGAAAAAGAAAACAATATTCAAAACGTTACTGAAAATCATAGGAATCGTGCTGGGAATTCTGGTACTGACGGTGGCAGCGTATCTTATCTACCTCTTGGTGAGTTATCACAGAATCGAGGACAATCAGGAGCTGGTGGTGGAGGCACCGGCTGACAATACTTCCACAGTTGCCAACGCAGTACTGTCTACAGACACCGAATATTCCGCACTGACCTACAACATCGGCTTCGGAGCCTATCTGCCGAACTTTAGCTTTTTCATGGACGGCGGTACTTCTTCCTGGGTCGAAAGTCCGGAGACTGTGGAGTATGCCATTGACGGTGTCGGAGAACTGGTATCTTCCCTGGATCCGGATTTTGCGCTGATCCAGGAAATCGATCTGGATTCCACCAGAAGCTACCACACCAACGAATACGAAATGCTGCGGAACAGCCTGTCAGAGTACACCACCATATTCGCACAGAATTATGACTCGGCATTCCTGTTCTATCCACTGACACAGCCCCACGGCAGCAGCAAATCGGGCATCGGATTATTTTCCAAATATCCGGTAACGAGTGCCCTGCGCAGAAGCTTCCCGATTTCCACCTCGTTCAGCAAATTTTTCGATCTGGACCGCTGCTACAGCATCTCCCGTATTCCGGTAGATAACGGCAAAGAACTGGTAATTTTTAACCTGCACATGTCCGCTTACGGCAACAGCGATGCCATCCGAAAAGGTCAGATTGAGATGCTGTGCAACGATATGGCAAAAGAATACGAAGCCGGCAATTACGTCCTCTGCGGCGGTGATTTCAATCACGATCTGAAGGCTTCCGAAGAGGATACCGAGAACTGTGAATCCTGGGCATTTCCTTTCCCCAGAGCAGAACTTCCGGAACATTTTTCCTTCTGTCTGGATCTGTTAACAGACGAAGAACGCACTGCCCTCTGGAACAGTGCGCGCAACGCGGATATGGAATATGTCCCCGGAGTCACCTATACCGTGACCCTGGACGGCTTTATCATCTCGGATAACATTGAATGTCTGTCCTATGAGGACATCAATACCGGCTACTCTTATTCGGATCACGATCCGGTAACAGTGAGTTTCCTGTTAAGACCGTGACAAGATTTGAACGATTTTATTGACAGCATACGCGCTTTTTTGTAAAGTAAATTTGTTCAAAGTCAGTATAGTTTTATAAATATGACTTTCAACACTTACGTTAAGAGGGAGTAGTTCTCAACCGGAATCCCCCGTTCGCTGGGTTCGGTTGGAATGATAATCGTCATCACGCCGAAAGGCCGGTTATTATTGTAAGCAACGAGACTTTTATCGATCTTTTATGATGCGGTAAAGGTCTCGTTTTTGTCGTCCTTTACCGCAGCGGCAGGCAGGAATTGTCTGTGGGAAGGAGAAAATATGGAATATCTGTTATTACTCGTAGGCTCTCTGCTATTGATCAAAGGAGCTGACTTCTTCGTAGAAGGGAGTTCCTCTCTGGCGGGAATTCTGAAAGTTCCCAGTGTCATCATCGGACTCACCATCGTGGCTATGGGAACCAGTGCGCCGGAAGCTTCCGTCAGTATCAACGCCGCCCTGGCCGGCAGCAATGACATCGCTATCAGCAATGTCATCGGTTCCAACATTTTTAACGGGCTTGTGGTCGTCGGCATCTGTGCTTTTCTACATAGTTTCCAACCGCATACGGAAATTCTCAAGCGGGACATGCCGCTAAATATTCTGGTGACATTTGTATTGTGCCTGATGCTGTTCGACGGATCTTTGAGCCGCGTGGAAGGTATCATTTTGTTGCTTGGAATGGCAGCTTACATCGGATTCATGATATACTCCGCCCGGAAAAACAGAGAAGAAGGCGAACCCGGCAAGATTCTCTCACTTCCGCTTAGTCTGATCTATATTGCCGGAGGCTTAGCTGCAGTAATCTTCGGCGGAGATCTGGTCGTGGACAAGGCCTGCATCATCGCGACAAATTTCGGTGTCAGCCAGAACTTTATCGGTCTGACGATCATTGCCATCGGTACTTCTCTGCCGGAGCTTGTGACTTCCATCGTCGCCACGAAAAAAGGGGACAGTGGACTGGCTCTCGGCAATGCCATCGGCTCTAACCTGTTCAATATCCTGTTCATCCTCGGTATGTCTGCTGCCATCAGTCCGCTGCACGTATTGGGAGAATCCGTGATCGACTCGATCCTGCTGCTTATCAGTACTGTACTTCTGTTCGTCTTTGCCCGTACCGGCAGACGCATGACACGCAGTGAGGGGGCTGCGTGTGTGCTTCTGTATATCGCATATACTGCTTACCTCTTTGTGAGGTAGCAACGCAGCCGGCACTGCCATGGCTCTGCCGGTTGCACAGCAAAAGGCGCTCCCCTTGGGAACGCCTTTTGTTATGCTCTCTATTTAATCTCTATTTCATCTCTATGTTAATCCTTATGCCTCCATGCATTTCTGATCGCTTTTATCGCAAACACAAAAGCAATGATCCCGATCACCAATACAACTACACCGAAAATACCTTCCGCAACCATGGCTCCTATACTCAGATCATACCATTCTCCACCCTTTGTAAACAGTTTTACCAGTTCAAAACCATCCAGTGCCGCAGAAATAATACTCAACAGCGCAAAGGCTCCCAGAATTGCCTGTATTTTCTCATCGCTTTCTTTTTCACGGTTTTCCCGTTCCTCACGCTTCTGCTGTTCTTCCTGTTCCCGTTTGATTTCTTCTCTCTGCTGCTGTTCACGCTGTAAACTTTCCAAGGCATTCAATCCGGCAGTAACACTGTTCGCATCCTCTAAAATACGCAGCCGTTCCTGCAGGTACACATAGAATTCACTCTGATGGTGGATATGGCTGACGGATGTCGCCATGCTCTTGGCGAGGAACAGATTGATCTGTGCATTGAGCTCCCCGATCCCGGCTTTCGCTGCCGTAGCCATGCATCTTTGGAGATCTGCCGGAATCTCACGCTGGATCCTGTCTGCATAGATCAGCAGGGAATAGGATTGATATAATGTTTTCAGATAAAGTGTAAAATAGTCCGTGCGGATTTTACTCGGGATCACGTTTTCAAAAGTCACCCGGTTGTCCTGCGACGGCCATGCCAGATAAGCCGCTCCTTCCTGTGTGGCATACCAAAGCACATCATCAAAAGGCCGCTTTACGTCTTTTGACGTCTCCTTGCTGCAATGATAATTCTCATTATAGCCGTTTGTCAGGTGATACAGCAGATCGATTCTGTCTTCTTCGGTATCAAATGCAGACATTTTTCTAAATGACGCATAGGTAAACAGAATTGCTTTATCCGCAACCATTCTGGATTTTTCAAATGCCGACTTTCTCTCCGCGAAATACTTCACCTGCAGAAATCCGATCGTATCCTGGATCCACTCTCCCATTGAAAACGGAGTGATATAGGTTTTATGTACGTCCTTCCCTTGGGTAGATTCTTTGGTAACTTCTTTGAATAGGATTCCCTGTTCCGGTTCTCTGTTGTTTTCCACTTTCCAAAGGGAAGGGGCAACATTTCTGTTCAGTTCTCTGACCTTGTTTTGAAAAGTTACCAACTGCTGTGAATTTATATTGTCTGGCAAGTGCATCTCATACCAGAGCATCCCCAATCCATTGCGGAACAGCAAAAGGCCGACATTTACGACTCCAACCTTCCATGGTTTGTCAGTATACTCCTTTATTTCCACCTTTGTTTTCTTCTCTGTTATCTTCTTTGTTGTCTCCTTTTGGGTCAGCCCATCAGGGAAATACAAAAGGTCAACAATAGACTCTCCGGTATATTCTTTTCTTTCTTCACTTCCCAAAAACAGCCATTCATAACCGGCTTTTTCTGTGTCCTCAGTCTTCTTCTCTTCCTCAGCAGCGCGGAACTCCTCGCGAATATATTGGTACAAATCACTTTCCGCATCGTTTTTCGTGATCAGCCTTTTTTCCCAATAGTATTTTATCTTATCGCCCGTCTGATTCACTTCTTCAGATTCCGTCGGTTTCTTTATCCGGGATTCTATCTTCTTGCATGCTGTCTCGAATTCTCCGTCATAAGTAAACGGCACCAGGTATCTTAAGCACATCCTGCTTGTTTCATACCAATTGCTCATGTGTCTCTCCCTCATCTAACGTTTTCTCAGTGCTTACCTTATTGATTACCTTATTGATTCCTTTATCGATACATAAATGTAAAATACTTCTGCAATTCCCGGTATCTCTCCGCACCGTCTTCCGAGAAGGTGATCCGGCTCATTTCCTCGAAATTCTCCTGTAGGTACTCTGCCAGTTCCAGAGTCAGCGCATCCTGTAATGTCGTATCTCCGGCACATTCCGCGATCTGTGCCTCTCCGAACTTCTCCAGTGCCAGAATCATTGCCCCCTTTTGCTTCAGGCAGTTTTTCCTGCAGGCGGAAAACTCTCTCCTGGCCTCTGCATCATGCATTTGTATCGCGAGCATTTCCAGATATTTATAAGTGATCTCCCATGGGTGACCGCTCTGCACCTTATCTCCCAGCTTACACAGTTTCTCCCATAAGGCACCTTCTATTTCTCCCCTATGGAAGCAATAGATGCCTCGAACCAGCACATACAGTGCATATTCCTTGGAAAATGCGGAATGCTCTACCTCCTGCAGGCTCTTGATATAACGAAGTTTCTGTGCATCCGTATTCTTACCGTCAAAATATTCCGCACTTTCCTGCTCGAACAATTCCTTCTGTTCCGTGTCCGCATAATAATGCAGCAGATACGACTGGGTAATCTTGTAATTGGCTGAACCTTTTTCCATCATGGACAAGGCTCTTCGGAAGTACACTTCTGCTTCCGGATTCCTCTGCTCCGCCAGGATTCTGCCAAGCTGGCTGGCCGCTTTGGCTTCCTCGGGGAATGAGGTCTCCGCGCCCTTTTTCCATACCGTTCTGCGGATCTTAGACAATTCCTTTTGCAGTTCCAGGTTTTCTTCCGCTATGTGCAATGCCTTGTCCCATGCGAAAGAATCTTCCAGACATACGATCAGTTTATTCGCTGTCCTGAGGAATTCATCCAGTCCCACATACGGTGCATACTGTTTACATTTTTCATAGTATTCCTGTGCCCGTCCGGCATCTCCGATATGACAGAACGCCGATACTCCGGCATCACAGAGCCGGTACTGTATCTCCGCTTTCATTTCCGGGCTTTGGTATTGCATCATCAGATAAGCTGACATGCCCTCCAACCGGTCCAGTAAATATAATAATTTCTCCTGATCCAGATTGTTTACACGCAGAGAATCTGTCAGATCATTGATGCATCTCCTAAAATAGACCGGTTTTATTGTCTTTCTGACTTTTTCTTCCAGGTAAGGGAACCAGTGATCTCTGTAATACTCAGCGAATTTCCCCTGCCTCTGTTTTGCATCATAGGCAACAGATAACGCTTCATAGTAATGCTTTTTCTCACAACATTCCCAGCTCCGCGCAAAATAATTGTCGATTTCATCGTATCCGAAGATGATATTTTCTTCCTCCGGATTGAGTCTCTGCACCCGCTGTGTGATTGCTTCCAACCAGCTATCCGCGCTGTTTCCCGGAAGCCGGTATCCCAGTATTGAACAGATGCTGTCCGACAGATATAAAAACTCCATTTTCCGCGCAGTGCTTTTATACTTAATAGATCTTACCCACAGGCCTTCAATCTGTGTCGTGATCTTCTCGCTATTTACCATCTCCTGTGCGATCAGCGTCCGATAAATGTCGGCATTCATAATGCTATAGAAGTTCCGCTCATTTCCGTGTTCATCTCTGGATTTGGTATAACCTTGTTGTCTGAATTCTTCTTCCTGTTGTTCGTCCAGTTGCCCGGTCACTCTGGTAGCAATGTCAATATTTACAGGCGGCATCGTCCCCTGACTGTATAAGGGATTGTGGAACAGAAGCCGGTTCACGACAGATCCCGCCATATGAAAGTAAAGATTTGCCGCCCATTCATCATTTGCCAGCATATTGGCCTTCTCTGAAAGCAATTTTCGCTTCCCGTCATCGCTCTTCAACAGGACAAAGAGATGGTACCTGCCTTTTCTCGGACTTAATTTCTTATTATGATCATCTGTCAGACCCTTACCGGCATACGTTCCGCGGGCAATAAATTCCGGCAGTGTCTCCGATACTTTATTTTTTACCGGCTTGATCACATCCGTATCCCGCTGTCTGTCACCATCGGAATGCAGATCCTGCGGATAAGTAACATTTTCGCCGACATCACGCATCACGCTCTTATAATAAGCCGCAATTCTTTTGCGTTCTTCCTGTTCTTCCCCTTCCTCTTCCAGATCGTCATACAACAAGCCGCCGATAAACATCGGCTTATCACTTTCCTCTTCAAAATTCCCCTGTTCATCCAGCGATATCGTCAGCATACGCCGTTTCCTCCCCTGTCTGCACTTTTGGTAAAAATTCTACCTCTATAGTAACGCAAATGTCCGATTCTGACAAGCAATCGGACATTATCTGACAGTAACTTATTCAATTGAAAAATGGAAATTTTTTAAAAAAACAGTAACAAAAGAAGCTACTTGTGAAGGATTATTGCCCTCTGTATCGGGCTGTCTTCACTTATCTAAAGATGAAGGGAGTAATGTACTAACATATCGCCCTCTATATTGGGCTGTCTTCACTAGAGTATTTTCAATATCTCTATCCCTAACTTACTCCCATTTCCCTCAAAAATCAATCATTTTTGCTTACTTTTTTATACTCTAACAATTTTAGCAACTGTTTCCTGAAGTTCTCATTTCTTACATCTACCAAGACTTCCACAGTCTTTCCGTTTTTATCCGGAACTTTATAGGTATATTGATCCGATTTCAATTCGGATTTGGCAATGCTGATCAGGGTAACTGTCTTGTCCGATTCCTCTCCCGGTTTTCCTGACGCATGAGCGAAAGTCAGGTCTACGATCACACCGTAACGCATCAGTATATTCTTGAAGACAAAGGACACGCTCTTTTTCAATTTCGTATCATAGATGAAGAAGCTTCTGTAGATCTCGCTTACGAGTTCCATGATACTTTGATCTGTGGCTGACAAGTATCTCATATGCGCGATGTCATTTCTAAAGCGGCTGATCTTGTCATGCTGTGCCACATCTTCGAAGAGTTCCAGTCCCATATTGTAGGTAGGGGCAGTCTGCATATCCTCTTTGCAATATTCCCTTACGAATGCCTTAATGGAACTTCCGGCACTGCCCTGTTTTTCCGCAGCTTTGGCCTTTCCGTCGGCATCGACAGCATACATCGGCAGGTCATGCGTATACATCGCCGCGATCTGGTAAAGCAGTGCACCTTTTCCTATATTGACCGTATCTCCGTGCAGTTCCATATACTGTGGCTTCGGAATCCCGAAATTGTAGAATAATCTGATATAATGCAGTCCCAGCTGGAAATACATCAGATCTCTTTCTCTTAAATATGCCCAGGAGATCAACTGTGCCATAAAATCATTCAATAGGTCGGTGTAGATGGACAGCTCGGTAAGCTCTATGTGATTCTTCTGTTTCTGGAATTCACACAAAGACTGCTGCTGCGCCTCATTTTTGCATACACCGCTTTCGAATACCGGCTGTAAATCCACTTTTTTGCTATAATATTTCTGAATATCCTGAATCTCTATCTTCCGATAAATTCCGGACAAAATTGTGTCATTGCAGTACATTTTCGCATAAGCGATGTTGCGGTTCATGATGGGGTTGGCTTCATCGCAGTATAATCCGACCGGCTGTACTTCCTTTCCGGCTCTTACCGTCTTCCGGCAAAAATCCTTCAGCATCTGTGCCGTAACCTGATCCGTATTCTGCGTCGCGCCTTCTTTGATATTTACAAACTGTGCCAGGAACCTTGCATACTCATCTTCGTCCGCAAAATAGTCTGTGATCACATTGCTGACTCTGCCGACATATTGGAGGGAGAAATCAAGGATCCGTACCACATTGCGATAGCGCTCCGCCCTCTGCTGCGTATCGCCCGCAGCGTTGTTCCCCACACTTTTCGCTCTCTTATCGATACTCGAGGTGAACTGAATGTAATTCTTCAGGTCTCCGATCAGGTGATTCAGCTGCTTCGGCATCAGGAAATGCGCCAGTACATACCAGTTCAGCAGAGAACTGTCCTTCTCCACCGTATCCTTTACCGCGGTATAAAGCTGCAGTTCGCCGATCTGCGTCTGAAAGCCCTCCAGTTCGATCTCTCTGCCTGTCATCTCCGGCTCCCGCAGGAAAGCAAGATTCTCTTCTTTTTTCAGGTATTCCAGGAATAATCCCCCCAGAATCTGATGCAATAGCAGAGGGAAATGCTTATAAGAACCGCCCATGCCGTTTTTCTTATTTTGCTCCTGACGCTCTCTGGATTCGATGGACTTCCGGTTCTGGTTCTGCTGATTATAGTCTGTCATGACCGTCTGGCAAAGTTCTCCGAACGTCATTTTGTCCGTGTTGACAGCAAGGATTCTGTCTGCGAAGTTCTTCATCGCCTTCTGCGAATCATTCCGCTGTTTTTCATTTATCTTCTTCAGTTCCTCTTCCTGCTTCTTGATATAGCCGATAAAGTAATCCTTCATCGAAGGCTGCAAAATGAACGCGTGATAGTAGATTTCCTTAAATACAAAATACAGGGAAGCACGATACTTTTCTTTCTCTTCCGGTTCTCTGATCTTGTTCACAGAGTTCTTCTTGATCGCTTTTTCTATCATTCCGGCCATGTCTTTTCGCTTGATCACGCTGTTGAAAGCCGGGATCTGAGCCTCTCTGACTTCCGCATTCTCCTGATATAAAAAGCTCATCAGTCTGCTGATATCGGCCACTTTATAAAACATCCAGACATTATTGCTGTAATATTTCGCCGCGTAGACATTCTTCATCTCGGCAAAATCCTTCTCGAACAATGTCTTGATAAAGCTTTCTCCGTCCACAGCACTGCGGACCGCTTTGGCCGTATAATGCACACTGCTGTTGCGGATCGCTGCCAGGTGATCTCTGACCGCAGCACAGGTCTCTCCGACAGGGAAATCCTGTTCCTCTGTCTTAAAACGGCTCTGTCCGCCCCAGTACTGCAGCAGACGTTTGTCGGCATCTTCTCTCACTACATCGGTTTTTTGGAAATCGTCTGCCCGATATTGCAGGACATCACTGTTTTGATCTTTTTGCGTTCTGTATGCATCCTGCACAACGGCCTTTGCAAATGTATTTGCCGCAAAGGTCGCATAAGTAGCCACGTTGCGATCCAGTTCTTCTTCCGCTTTGATTCTCTCATAGTCAAACGAAGAAATGCCGCGGTTATATCCGGCGCTGACCACGCCGAAATCTACCGGTGTCGTACTCTCATTTTTCTGCACGCTTTCCAGTTTGTCTGCCATGGCAAAATGGTATACGCCTTTTCCCAGATCGATATATTTCGTTGCCGCATAAGAGAAGAAGTCCTTCCAGAGATATTCACACAGAGAAACGCTCTGTGCCCTGTCCACTTTCCGTTTTCTCTTCTGGGAAAACAATGTCTCTACGGCATTTTCAAAATGTTGGAACCAGAATCTGCTGCCGGCACTGTCTACCGTTTTCACTGCTTCCCGGTAATGTTCCATGTTCTGCCTGCGGATTTCCTCCGGTGGGATCTCCTCACTTTTATCGGAACAGCAATTTTCCAGAGATACGAACAGTTGGTCTGCCGGAATACCATATCCTTCGAAGCTCCAGAGATTCAGGTCTGATTTCTGTGCGATCTGCTGATAAACATCACTTCCGCATACGAAAAGCACGATCCATTTTCGGATAGTACGCAGCATCTCCTGCTGCCCCTCGGGATCCGCATTGGCATACTCCACGGCAAAATCCCACACCGGTTTCTTCCGCGAATCCGCCACAGACAGCTGTAACAATTTATCACCATCTGTGTCAGCCACCATGACTTTGGTATTCTGATTCTCGATGGACTTCACGATCTGCTTACTCTGTTTGTTCTTGTCGCGATCTTCGACAATATAGGAAAACAATGCATACATCTCTGCCATTTCTTCCGGCTGTAACTTGCGCGGTCGATCCAGACAATAGATTTTTATCGATTTCTTCACCAAATCGGGTAATGCTGCTGTTTTTTCTTTTCCGTCCGCTGTCTTCACGACAACATTTCTCTTCAGGCTCTTCCGCAAAGCACTGTCAACGACTGCATCTATGACGGTCTGTACCTTGTCCGGTGAAGAGATTGTCATTCTTACTTTGGGGTTGTTGCTGTAGTTTGCAGCCGGCCGAAACTGCTTTTTTTCCTCATCCAACGCAGCGTCTTTTGCATAAAACTTCACGAAACTGCTGTAGCATTTCTTTAGGCTGCTTGCTTCCTTTCTGAGATCCTTGTCGCAGATTTGGCTTTTCCCACTGTTAAAGGGAGAATACAGTCTGCTGCTGTTTTGTACCAGTTCGCTTACGACATCATCTGCCTTTTCCATCGCAGGCCGAGGTTTTCCGTCCCGCCCTGTTTTCATCGGAGCCGTATACAGGATTCCGTCTGCCGGCTTGGTCACCGTATTTACAGACACTGCCGTTCTTCTGTGATTTACCTTGGATATTTTCATTCGTAATTCTCCCTGCATTCCCCAATGATTTTTCGTAAAAACGATAATTTCATTATACTCGCTTTCTATACATCCTTCAACAAATTGTGCAAAAGGCGCTCCCTTATCCGGGAACGCCCTTTGTGCAACAACTCTTTTTATTTATGGCAGATATCTCTCCACTGGCAGTCTCCGCAGATGGCTTTGCCGTATCCGGGTGTCAGTATTTTCTCTTCTACGATCTGTTCAAACCTGTGGAAGGACAATTGCTGTCCTTCCTTCAGTCCTGTATATTGTAATACCCCATGATCATAGCGGTCTACCTTCTCTGCCGCTTCGCATATGCCTGCCTTGTTGTGTGGGCAGGCGCTACAGATCTCGTCGGTCTCTCTCACCAATACTAAAGTGGCAGGAGTTGTCTCACTACCTTCCCCCGAAAGCTGTTTCTTCACTTCTGCCATATGTTCGGTGAAACCGTCACTGTAACCTTTTCCCTCGAAAAAGTGGAGGCACATGCCGTGATGCGGTCGGATCCTGTATTGTGTCATTTTGTCATGCCTCCATTTTAATCTGCGCTTTCCTAATCATTATGCATTCAGTTTCAGAACTTTTCCAAGTCTCTTGCTCAGTGCCAGTGCCAGAGCGATCTTCACGAGATCCGGAATAATGAAGGGAATGACGCACCAGCCCAGAACCGTTGCCAGTCCTACCGCACCGGCATTCTGCGCATAGACTACCATGAACCATACAGTTCCGATGGCGTAGCAGACAATCAGTCCCACCACCATGGATACACCAAGCACCCAGGTCTTACGTCCGAAGAATCTCTCGATCAGCCACATTACCAGTGCGGAGAACAGGAATCCTACGATGTAACCGCCGGTGTTGCCCAACAGTACGCCGATACCGCCGGAGAATCCTGCGAATACAGGGATGCCTACCGCACCGAGTAAAATATATACCAATACCGCAAGGCTTCCTCTCTTACCGCCCAGCACACCTACTGCCAGGAATACTGCGAAGGTCTGCAGGGTAAAAGGTACTGTCATCGGAATGGAGATCCAGGAGCAGATTGCGATCAATACCGCAAATACTGCAATGTACACCATGTCATAAGTCTTGCTTCTCGTTGTTGTCTGTGTTGTCATAATAAAAACCATGCCTTTCTGTCAGATGTCTTTTGTAAAAACCTCTGTCAGAATAGCATGGTATTATCCGATTGTCAACCTGTATTTGTGTGGGTTAACATTTTTAATCATCTTTATTGCTTCCGGACTTATAAGCACTGCTGTAATAGATTACCCTACATGCACTTTCTCGTCTTTGATATTGCGTTTACCCTGCAGTTATCATCGTAAAGCAACCGGTAGCTTAACGATTATGGTGTCTCCGGTTACGCTGCATTTCTCCATATATAATGAGAAGAGGACACAAGGTCCTCTTCTACTAAAAGCTCCATAGGGCTTACTCTATACAAAATTGCCAATGCCACCAGGTTGTCAGCCTGCGGAAAGCACTTGCCGGCTTCCCATTTGTACACGGCCTGCGTGGACTCAAAGCCCATGTACTCCATGACCTCCTTCACAGAGATGTGTCTCTGCTTACGGATTGCTCTCATGCGCTCTCCGCTGGCCACGATGTCAAAATGCGGTCTTTCCATCATACGTATACGCCTCCTTCTGATGCCCTGCGGCATCCAGCTGCATATCCTTGTTCCGTTAGAATTCTAATATATCACATATTTCCCATTTTGCAATAGCAACCGGTGGTTGAATTTTCCAAAATATTCTAGCCACATCGGTTGTGATGAAATCATTTTATCTGAAAACAAAGAAATATATTTCAGGCAATGTTTACAGTTCCTGTGCAAAGTATCACACAGTATCCGAGCGATTGCTCAAATAGTCACTCAGTCTGTCCTTCACACATTCCCGAATCTCCATCGCAGTCTTCCTGGATTTGTTGATATCCAGACCGATTTTACCAGCCACTGCCAAAACATCTTCCAATCCGGGATTTACACCATTGCCATTTACTGTGGTCGCATGTTCTCCACCCAGAGAATTCGAATATGTGAGATCATATGCCGGAGAAAGTACCCAACGTGCCTCCTCTTCCCTATATATATAAGAGAAATTCTTAGAATGATCATCCCGGTTATGCGCAAATACATTAAAGCACATAAGACGGTATAACTTTTCACATTCCTCCATAGATTTTGTCAATTTCAAAGTAAGCTTCATTAAAATATCATAATCCAAGTTGGGAATTCTATGTGAAGTCTCCAAAATTCCCGCCGCCGAAACCATATGTAATTTTCCGCTTTCTCCCTTTGAAATACGATCAAAACGTTTCGTACCGAAGTAACCTTGCGTCTCCTCCGAAGGGAACAGACGCACATCCTCCATCTGCAGTCCGCATTCCTTAGCGCAAAGTGCATAGTCATACTCCTGTTTCCCTATCCTCTTACCGTCCTCTGATGAAGGGAATTTTATAATCCAGTCTTCCCCATCTACCTGCGTTAATATCTTGGGTCGCGCACCACCGGATGTTCCACCCTTAGCAAACAAATAATCCAAATTTTCATCGGATCCGGTATTCAGAATCTTCTCACACTCTTTTGCGATTTCATCCAAGGTCAACTCATCATGAATATGCTCCATCATAATTACAGGTCGGTAGGTCAAAGCTCCCATTCCGGACGTTCCCACGATTGCCAGTCTTTCCAAACTACCTATCGTATAAGGATCCAGTCCATTTTTCCGCATCAGACGATCAACCAAAAGTCTTCCCCAACCATCCGGCAAACTATCCGCAAATACTCCGAATAATCCCTCAAATGGATCTATCTTTGGAAAAAATACTTTTTTCTCCAGTGGTAAAGAAAATGGGCTGATAGAAAAGCCATTAATCAACCATTCATCACTATATGCAAATGCTGCCAATCGCTTCTGATACAGTGCCATTGTTCCTACTAATCTGTCATGATAAAAAACATCCAATTTGTTCAATCTATCCACAAATAATCTCCTCAATGGATTCAAATGGTACATCCTCGAATAAACGATCCAGCTCTCCCTCCACTCCAAGCGCTATTGCAATCTTTGTAAATGATTGTAGTGAAATCTCCCCCGTCTGTTCGAACCGTTTTAAGGATCCTAAGCTTACACCGGATCTGGCGGCGAACTCTTTTTGGGATATTTTCTTCCTTTTACGAAGTCTCACCATTCTTTTGGCTAGTTCAGTGTTTATTTCTGTCCATGTTTTTTGTTCTAAATTAATCATGCTAATATTTTAGCCCTTTTTATAAAAAATAGCAATATATAGCTAAAATATTAGCCATCAATTCAATCGGTGATCTGACACCCAACCTGCACAAAATGCCTCACAATAATCTGTTGAATCACCGGGGGATATTGCAAAAGAGTATACTGAAATCCGGAAGTGCTTGTCTTCTCTACTGTCACGATTCCGGCATCCAGCCCTTTCTGCGTCTGTCCCTTGCTATAAGAACCATTATGGTCAATTTCTTCTGTATAACCTTCCTCCATTAAATACTGCCAAATGGACGAGATGGTGACTTTTTTGACATTTTCTGCGGTACAGATACGATTCAATTCCTCTTTGATCTCACTGATATAATAAAGCTCTGCATATCGAAAAGATTCTGCATCCTTTTCCATAAGGTAGAACTCTGCTTTTGCTTTCTTAGACTTCTTTGCGTGCCGGGTTTGCTGTCCGGCAGAAGAATCTTCCGCCTGCTCCTGCGCCATGCTGCACACGGCATTCGGATGAAGATGCAGATAATCGCGGATTACTTGTGCGAACGCTTCCCCGTATTTTTGGCACTTTACAGAGCCTACGCCGGAGACATTCTGCATGTCATCAACACTTTGCGGCAATTTGACGCACATATCGATCAGGGTCTTGTCACTGAATATAATATACGGCGGCATTGCCTCTTTTCTGGCAATCTCCAGCCTGAGGCTCCGCAATTTTTCAAACAGTTCATAACCGGCTCCTGTAAGCGCATCGGTGCTTCTTCTTTTTCTTTCTGCAGTTTTGCGTGCAGACTTCTCTTCCTCATGCACTTTCACGATCACCTTGGTATCCGGATTCCGCAGCGGTTCTATCTTGCCGATTCTTAAAACACTGTACTGATTCTGCGTCTGTACCACATACCCTTCCAGGATCAGCTCGCTTAACAAGTTCTTGAGTTCGGCTTCTGTCTTCTCTTTTAAAGCTCCGTAGGATTTGTAATTTACCGTCCCCAGTTCCTTCAGTCGGGCACGGTTAGCTCCCAACAGCGTGCCGATTACGATATTTTGCCCGTATCTGCCCTTCGTCTCGACGATACAGTTAATGACCCATTTTGCCTCTGCCGTCATATCCACCTGCTGATATTCTCTGTGACAATTTCCACAGTTGTCGCAGGGCACGCTTACTTTTTCCCCGAAATATTCCAAAATATAGTTTCTCAGGCACGATGTTGTCCGGCAGTAGCCTTCCATCACCTGTAAGCGTTTGGCATCTCTCTGCCGGATCAGTTCAGCATCTTCCGGTGATACCTCGGAAAAATCTTTTTGTTCCAGCAAAAAACGATTGATCATAATATCCTGTTGGGAAAATAACAGGATACACTGAGAGGTCTCCCCATCTCTTCCGGCACGTCCGGCTTCCTGATAATAGTTTTCCATGCTCTGCGGCATATTATAATGAATGACATACCTGACATTGGATTTATCGATTCCCATGCCAAATGCATTGGTCGCGACGATCACCGGCAGACGGTCATAGATGAAATCATCCTGACTTACTTTTCTCTCTTCGCTGTTCATTCCGGCATGATAACGTGCAATCGGAACCCCCTTGTTTAATAGCAACTCATACACTGCGTCCACATTTTTTCTAGTGGCACAATAGATAATTCCACTCTCATTCGGATGCTTTTCTATGTAATCCGCAAGAAATTTCTCTTTTCCCTTTGCTGTTCTTATACTCTCCACACGATAGTATAAGTTGGGGCGGTCAAAACCGGTTACCACAACGGCAGGATCACGAAGTCCTAAAATGCATGCAATATCCGTCTTCACTTCTTCCGTGGCGGTCGCTGTGAATGCACTCAGAATCGGGCGGTCGGACAAACTGTTCACAAAATCAACGATTTTCAAATAGCTCGGTCTGAAATCCTGTCCCCACTGGGAGATACAGTGTGCTTCGTCCACAGTAACCATGGAAATGTCTACGCGCTCTGCAAATTGCCGGAATTCCCAGGTTTCCAGCCGTTCCGGTGCCACATAGATGATCTTATAGACACCCTGCGCCGCATATTCCAGCGCTTTTGTAATCTGCGTCTCACTGAGAGACGAATTGATATACGCCGCCCGGATTCCTGCCGCATTGAGGGATTTCACCTGATCCTGCATCAGGGAAATCAACGGGGATATTACGATGGTAATCCCCGGAAGCATCAATGCCGGCACCTGATAACAGATGGATTTCCCGGCTCCCGTCGGCATAACAGCCAGTACATCCCTTCCGTTCAAAATGGCAGTGACAATCTTCTCCTGTCCTTCCCGAAAAGAAGAATAGCCAAAATAATTCTTTAATGTCTCCAGTGCTACGTTCCCGTTCAAAATTTATCCTCCCCTACACGTTTCCTGCAATCATCTTTTCACCCGCGAAGACGCCGCAATCGGATATAAAATAGCCAAACCCACCACCAGGATTTGGCTACTTCTGATATCTTACTCTATCCCGTACTTCTTCATCATTGCTCCCAGAACATCCGGGTCATTCAGCTGTGTTATCTTATCTGCATCCTCTCCGGCACTCATCTGTGATATCAATGTCAGTAATTGATTCCTTTCTTGTTCTCTGCCTTCTTCTCTGCCTTCTTCTCTGCCTTCTTCCCTTCCCTGTTCTCTGCCATATTCAAATTCTGCTTTGCGGAGCTTCTTCTCTTCTTTCTCTTTGTCATATTCAAAAATACTCACTTTTACTACCTCCGCGCGGTTCTTCCGCAGGAACTCTGCCAGAATCCCTTCACTGATGCATTCCGTGATTGCACGCTCTACCGCCTCGTCCAGCGGCATTTCTGCAACATATTTACGGACTCTTGCAACATACTGAGCATACTCCTGTAACACATGGCAGCTGTTCATCAGTTCTTCATTATGCCCGTCATTGATATTCAGCATCGTAACTTTTAATTCCAAATCCGGTTCCTCCGTTGGATTCTCATACGCATCCGACAGCCGCAGTTCCATCCAATCCGGTACCTTGCGATCCAGACCATTATAGAACACGATAAACTTCGGTGTGGGAATCTTCTGGATTCCGGACGAATACAATGACTTTCCATCCACCAATGCCTGATATTCGCTGGCTATATAAAACAAATCACGCAGCGGAATATTCGGGTTATAGGTAGACTGATGTTCATACAGATAAAGTCCCATCTCCAGCACAAATGCCAGGTCATTCTTCATGCCCATGTATACAGCATTCTCCAAGGTTACAATATTCAGCGCTCCCGGATCCTGATAGTTCTTCCCCGACACTGCATTGTACAGGGAAAGCAAATGTTCCGGCTCTGAAAACAGCATTCGGAAAATCGTATCTTTATACTTTACATTCGCCTTAGGCTGTTCTACTGTCGGCTGTTCTGCCACCACCTGATCCGTCATCTGTACAGTTACTCGTCTCTTCTTCGTCATCGTATCCTCCTGTTCCCATAGTACCTGAAAAAAGGATAGATGTAGACTATTCCACCACCTGTCTCTCAACGCACTATGCTCTTACTAGATTAATAGGGTATAAAAGCATAGAATTCATTGAAAGAACTTAGATATAAGGATCAGCTTGCGCTGTCTGAATCGTTAGAATGTATGCTTTGAAATCATAATACAAGGATTACTATTTTCTGTCAACATGGCAAAATAGCCAAATCCGCACTATACGCATTTGGCTATTTCTGATATCTTACTCTATCCCGTACTTCTTCATCATTGCTTCCAGAACATCCGGGTCATTCAGCTGTGTTATCTTATCTGCATCCTCACCGGCACTCATCTGTGATATTAATGTCAGTAATTGATTCCTTTCTTGTTCTCTTCCTTCTTCCCTTCCCTGTTCTCTGCCATACTCAAATTCAGCTTTGCGGAGCTTCTTCTCTTCTTTCTCTTTGTCATATTCAAAAATACTCACTTTTACTACCTCCGCGCGGTTCTTCCGCAGGAACTCTGTCAGGATCCCTTCTCTGATGCATTCCGTGATTGCACGCTCTACCGCCTCGTCCAGCGGCATTTCCGCGACATATTTCCGGACTCTTGCGACATACTGGGCATACTCCTGTAACACATGGCAGCTGTTCATCAGTTCTTCATTATGCCCGTCATTGATATTCAGCATCGTAACTTTTAATTCCAGATCCGGTTCATCCGTCGGGTTCTCATACGCATCCGACAACCGCAGTTCCATCCGATCCGGTACTTTGCGATCCAGGCCATTATAGAACACTATAAACTTCGGTGTAGGAATCTTCTGGATTCCGGGCGAATATAATGACTTTCCATCCACCAATGCCTGATATTCGCTGGCTATGTAGAACAGATCCCTCAACGGAATATTGGGATTATAGGTAGACTGATGTTCATACAGATAAAGTCCCATCTCCAGCACAAATGCCAGGTCGTTCTTCATGCCCATGTATACAGCATTCTCTAACGTTACAATATTCAGCGCCGCCGGATCCTGATAATCCTTTCCCGACACTGCATTGTACAAGGAAAGCAAATGCTTCGGCTCAGAAAACAGCATTCGGAAAATCGTATCCTTATACTTTACATTCGCCGTAGGCTGTTCTACTGTCGGTTGCTCTGCCACCACCTGATCCGTCATCTGTACAGTTACTCGTCTATTCTTCGTCATCGTATCCTCCACTCCCATAGTACCTGAAAAAGGATAGATGTAGACTATTCCACCACCTGTCTCTCAACGTACTATGCTCTTACTTGTTTAATAGGGTATAAAAGCATAGAATTCATTGAAAGAACTTAGATATAAGGATCAGCTTGCGCTGTCTGAATCGTTAGAATGTATGCTTTGACATCATAATACAAGGATTAGCTTTTCGTGTCAACATGGCAAAATAGCCAAATCCTCGCTATCCGAATTTGGCTACTTTGTAGTTACAACTCCTTATGCTCAATCTGCTACATTATAACTTCCGGATCATTCAGCTGTGTTATCTTGTCTGCCAGAATCCCTCCACTATTCAACCGCTTCCAATTTGCTTCTAAGTTCTTGCAGACTCTCTTCTATTTTATCGACATCGACAAAATGCAAATTTACCGTTGTTTCATTTCCACTTTTGAACTTGATTGGAGAATGATTTCTCATTTCATCATTCACCGGGTATAACAGCCATATTTCAGACGTGTTATATTTCTTAGAGTATGCGTACATCTGATACATATCCGCTTGCGAAATACCATAATTTCCTTTTTCTTTATCAACGAGGCTTTTCCACTTAGTATCCAGAATTACTGTACGCTCTCCTCTCTTCATAACGATATCCGGCTTTAGCGCAAACTGCCGCCTTGGTTCTGTAAAAAGATAGTACCTTTTGTCCTGGCTGACTACATCCCAACCTTCCGGACGCATCACCTTTTTCATCTGCTGCGCCACATAACTTTCATATACAGACTCCATCGGGAACAGCAATGCTCTTGATGCTGCGGAGCCGGAAAATGTCGTAAAACTTTTATTCATCAGAAATACCTTTGACCACTGCATAAGCATCTCATAATCCTTAGTATTTCTATTGATAACCACCTGTGAAAAGTCCTTCGCATAATTTACCGAAGCATCCACCATTTCAAAAGCTGTTAGTAACTGTCTTATTTCTTTTGAGTTTTCTGCACTTGCCGTCAATTTCTGTAACTTTACGAGTGTTGCCTTTACAAGCCGGTTTTCTGCCCTATTGGGATGGAATTCTTCATAGGCTACGTAAAAACGCTCCTTGTGGGCCAAATTTGCTCTCACCTGCTGATTCACAAGCAATTTTCCTTTGTAATAACGCAAATTATCTTCCTGTCCGACATAATCTGACTTTATACCGCGCTTCACCAACCGTCTGACTTCCTGCAGATACATGTTGATAAACAGTTCATATAAATTCATCCGGTCTACTTTTAAAGAAGCATCGTTGAATACCTTGCTGGGGAAATCCTTCATGCTTCGGAGCATTCTAAGGAACACTCTCTTGGTTTGCACATTTCCTTCATCTTCCTCGCCAAACGATATCTTTGGAAGCACCTGAATCTGGAAACCATTCTTCATCTGAATCAGACCAACGTAATTCTTTATAGAGACTACTTCTCCAACATTACGCCGGTAGCCTATCCTCATAAAATCTAACGCATCTGCACTATCCTCATCTGTGGTAAACTCATGGATAAACGCCACCAGATTATCGAACTCTTTCTGATTCAAATATTTGTATTTTTCATCATCCTCATAATCTGCATTACAGATAATGGAGTCAAACTCTTTTACCTCAAACGGCTTACCCATGTCATCACCACACTTTACAAAATTTCCTTATAACTGTTGATATTACCAAAGGCTACCTTATTGATTGAATATCTCTTTTCCGGAAGATCAATCACGTCTTCGACATTACCTTTGAAAATATTCTTTGCTACTACTTTCTCATCAAGAATAAACTTCAGTCTATCATCACTCTTGGCGTTATCACCTAAGACAAGCTGTATCTTCTGATAGTCCTCATAGAAGTATTCCTGTAATAATGGAATTACCGATTTCTCAAATATAGACTGTAGTTTTACAAGAGATGCATCATCCTTAAGTCCGGTAAAGAATGCATGTCCAATCGTATGCTCTCTATCATATAAGAATGTGATTCTTTCATTGATTTTGTCAAGCATTGCTGCAACATCCAAATCTTCTACCTTATCCGCATGAATCTTTCTAAGCACATCTGAATCCGGCATCATCTCAATAAACTGAAATCTTCTCCGAAGTGCTGTATCCATCAAAGCTATGGATCTATCTGCAGTATTCATCGTTCCAAGTATGTACACGTTAGACGGTACACTAAATTCTTCTCCTGAATAAGGTAATATTGCTGATGCTGCCTCTTCCATTCCGGCTCTTTTGGTATTTTCTATTAAGGTTATTAATTCACCAAAAATTTTAGAAATGTTACCTCGGTTAATCTCATCAATAATAAATACATAGGGCTGTGTATTTTCTTCAATCTCCGTATTTACTAATCCCGGATTGACCTTTTTTGCCAAGTCAATAATATCCTTAACCTTCATATTAGGCACCTTGGCAAATGTCATTCGATGCAGCAATTTTCCATTATTTATACCTGTAATATCTTCGTCTATATTCTTAGCCAGCCACTTAACCGGTCTTGCTGTTTTATACTCGCTTTTATCCTGCAATTCACTCGCATCATCCGTTACAATTGCAATTCCATCAATTGTCTTTCTGGTTTTGAAAGATAAAATAATATCTCCGATCCGTACATCTTCAACAAAAGAACGAGCCTCATCCGCTTCCATTCCAAAGCCCATACGTACATTATTTTCTTCAAAACACTCCTGTTTCACTTGATTCAGGTCGCCATTCATAATAGTTAATTTCCATATTCTGGCACCTGCATCAATTGCTGCATCTCCTGTTTTATGTCCGGCGCTCTTCGCATCTTCGCAAAATTGCTTAAATATTCCTGATTCAATTGTATAACCAACATCCTGCTTACTATCATCCACCACCGGCTTGATACCTTCTATGAATTCTTCGTATCCGTATGACTGATGAAATGTAGTAAATGCAATCCTTCCGGCCTTTTTTAATTCGTTGTATCTTGCCATAACCGCATCATAATCTGTAAGTTCATCCATAGACTTATTATCACAGATTGCAACAGCATATGTAGCAGAATTATATGTTTTTCCTGTTCCGGGAGGTCCATACAATATTAAATTCTTATCAAACTCTTTATTTGCCTCTTTCATTCCCCAGAACACACCTCTTTCCTCTAACGCTTTGATTGCTTCCCTGTCCGTTTTCCGACCACTTTCTCTTATTGATTCCATATAATCTTTTACTGAAGCCGGCATGCGCACAGGATTTTGCGGTGATTTGCCGAATCCATGCTTCTTCAATTCATCTTTTGAATATTCCTCACCATCATATTCTTCCATAAGTTCCAGTTCCATATAATGTCTTAACAAGAATCCCTTCACTGATGCATTCCGTGATCGCACGCTCTACTTGTTCCACCTGTCTCTCGACGCACTATGCTCTTACTTGGTTAATAGGGTATCATTCAGAATTTCACAACTTCCGGCGCATGTGTAAAGGATGAGAATGTCGCCGTTGCGTTCTTAAAATAGAACACCTCCGTATTGCCATCATCCACGGAATACATCTTCTGTAAGGAAGGATACGCATCAAGCATAGACTGTCTCGCTTCCCTGCGGTCATCTTCTACCAGTTCACCGGCTACGCGAAGCCATTCGCCATTTTTGAAAGCACAGATTTCCACCTTGGGATTGGCGTGAATCTGTTTGGAAACGTCCTTGACCTTGCCGGTCTGGATATAAAGCTTCCCCTCAAAAATATGGGCGGTTCCGAAAGGTCTGACTCTGGGCTGGTCTCCCTCGACCGTTGCCAGATAATATGTTTCTGCTTCCTTTAAGAATTGTTCTACTCTTTCCATTGATTTGTCCTCCTGGTGTTTTATGTGAATAAGTCAAAATATTGTGCAATGATAAAATTGGTTTTTCGTCGCTTTTTTAGCGACGAATTATCTGCTCGATTGTGAACGCAACAAAGTCAAAATTAAAGTGCATTTTATACCTCTCACAATGTGCCGTCTGACAAGCACCTATGTTTGAGTTTGGCTTGCGACACCATTCTCATTTTAACATAAGAGATTTTTATTGATATTCTCACTGTTTCCACTTACCCTATTCTCCCTAGCATAGTTGGGGATTAGGGCTCTCACATTTATACCATTACCCCATATGCACGTTAGAGAACAGATACTGCACAAAATCAATAGAAAAGTTTCTATCATCATCAATGGTATTCATTTGAAAAGTATGCGAACCCGAATTAAGTTCATTACGATAATAATGCAATTTTCTCTTGACACTCTCTGTTATCAAATTAAGACGCGCCAACTCATCAATTCGAACACCTAACTGTTTTGTATCTAAATCATATTCATCGTACTGCTTTGCAAAAATAGTTTTCAGGTATTCTTCCAAAAAGGTTCTCAAATCATTTTCTGACATAATATCTGTTTCAGCATTATTAAACTTAGAAATATTTAAATATGCCTTATCAAATCCTGTCATAAATTCTTCTTTTGCTTCCATTTCAAATATTCCATTTGAATCTCCTTGCATATGATCAATTTTATAAAAAGAAAATTGTTCAAAATACCTGTCACATAGCATCTTGGAGAACATAAAATGATGCGTCAAAATAAAAATTTGTTCTACCTCATCAGAAACATTAATCAAACTATTAATTACTGTTTTCATTCTATTATCATCAAAACTTGTAACAGGGTCATCCATCACTAAAATTACATTTTTTCGTTCCTCTTGAGGCATACACTCTAATTTTGCCATAAATACAGCTAATGCTAATGCTCTCTTATCAGATTCACTAAACACAGTACTTGTCATGCCATTTTCAGATATTAATACGTTATTAAATGATATATTTACACCAAATATTTTTTTATATCCTTTATTACTAAAATCACCTCTTTTAATCTTAAATTTATGTCCTCCATATCGTTTAAATATTGTATCTATAGCATCAAAATATGTATCTAAATATTCACTTTGGTCACTTTCTAATTCATCTGATTTTGCTTTGATCTGACGACTTTTTTCTTCAATCAAATCATATTGAGCTTTCCAATTTATACAATTGCTATTTTCATTCAGTCTCATAATCTTTTGATTGATTTCTTGCAATTGACTAATATATTCGGTATTTTTACCTTCATAAGAATTACTGTTAATATCTGTCTTTACAAGCATAATAGCCTCATTGAGCTTATTTACAATTTCATCTATTTCAAAAATCTTTTCATTATAATATTCCTTTATTTTATTTAATATATCGTCCTTAAGCTCAACATTAACATTGCACAACACCATTTTACTTTTCAGTAATGAATTTACTTTTTCTCTAAAACCACTAAACTCACTAAAAAAGCTCTGTTCCTTTAATAAAATATCTTGATAAAGTTTTTCTAAATCTTCATCCCATGCAGTAATCGTTTCTCCGAAAAGTTCTTCCGCCTTTTTTATTGTTTTCTGCAAACTAACAACATCTTTAGATAAAGTAAAAATATCCCAATCAAGTGAAACTTGATCAATTCTCTTCCTTAAATTATTTTTAAACATCCGATAGTCATCACATAAATACTCAGCAAATGCATTTATCAATGATTTGTCACTTATTTCTTGACCACAAAAAGGACATATATCACCATCTCCCATAAAATGAATACCCTGATTAATCCATTCTTGTGCGCCCTTCATTCCATGGCAAACTTCTCTAATATGTTTTTCAAAAACAACAACAGTATCCTCTGTCATAGAATAGCTTGTTCCCAAAATATCCATAACAGTACCGACTTCATCAATTAACTTATCTAATTTAATGCATTTTGCTCCCACAATTGTTTTATACTCTCTAATCGCAGCTCTATTATTTTCCCTTTGTTGATTGCTCTTAATTTGCTTAGAAAGAGTGTCCTTTTTTTCCTCTAATTCTTCTAATTTCTCTTTAACCTCTTGTTTGATATATTTTTTAATTATTGCATCAGTCTCACCCTTTTTTGAATTCGGAGCTAATGCAGGGAGCTTTGCCTTTTCTTCTTTTAACTCTCTTTTTAGTTCTTCTATTTCTTGTGCTAAAACAACACCTTTATCACCTAGTATAAATTCCGTAAAATTCTCCTTAGTTGTTCTATCCTCAATCAATTTGGTTCCATCAAATACGTTGTTAATCATAAATTCTGTGTCAAAAACCATAATTCTATTTTTTAATTTATTATTATTCCACGAATTGTCACCTAATTTGATAGTTCCGGCACCATCTGATAAATTGAGAATAATATCTTGGTTTATTCCGTTTGGTATAGTGAGCCTCTTTTTAATACGTTCTGCCGTGTCATCTGAAATATCTTTCAAAATATCACACAATGTAGATTTACCATACGTATTAGGTCCGTATATAAAATTCTTTTTACTAAAATCTTTCTGTAACCCAGTTCTTCTAGTTTCAAAATCTTTAAAAACGCCTACATCTTTAATCTTTTTTACACATGTAATCATAGAAACTCTCCTCATTCTAAGTTAGCAACCACCACTTCAAGTGGTGGTTTAGTTTTAGCCCTCCAAAGAGCTATGTTACTGCTTCGCCCCAAAGGGCGGTATCGCAAACACTTCTACCGGTTCGCAATAAAACGGTACTCCTCGAAACATCCTTTGGTACACCAGGACAGAGGTGCCACTATCGATGGCCGGGCTAGATTGCACGAATAGAAAATGCTAGGCTTACCAGATCTATGTCAAAAAAGGAATGTTCACCTGATAATTAAGCTTGTAAAGGCTTCTTGATCCGATTAAAAAATGAACTGTTCTATAACCGTAAGTGAGATGGTGTCAGTCATTATTTTCATCTTCAAATAACAATTTATACACTGCTAGCGCCAACCGTCTTGCAAATTCCGGTGGAACAGCATTGCCAATCATTTTATATTGGTCTGTCATTGAACCAATAAATTCATAATCATCTGGAAATGTCTGAATTCTAGCAGCTTCCCTCACCGTTATCGAACGAGCTTGTTTTGGATCTGGATGAATATGTCTTAGCCCATCCTTACATAAATGAGCTGGAATTGTAGTACTCGGCTCATCCCATTTCAAGACATTGTACTTGTGAATATTAGATGTTTTTCCTGTGTATGCGGTGTACAAAGCTTTTCGAGCTTCAATGGAAGCATACTGGTTTCTTCCCTCTGAAATGTCTGCCGCCAACATCGCAAACAACTTCATATCTCTCTCATTATGGTATCTTGAAATATGATTTTTTATTTCTAAATCTGGAATACTATGTGCAGTTTTCTGTCCTTTTTTTATTGTTGTTATTGTGCCAGTCGGATATAACCCTGGCAAATCTCCAATTGCATCTCTTAATGTCTTTTTACCAGTTCTCATACCCGGAAGAATTTCTGAATAAAATTTTTCTAACAGCGTTTCAGCTAAATCACCATACACATCCCTGTTTAATCCAAGAAGAATAACTCTTTTTCTTCTCTGTGGAACACCAAAATCTGAAACATCTATTACTGCATTTCTAAGATTCGGTAAGATAACATATCTGGCTTCTAAAAATTTCTTTTGAATAAGTTCAGCAATAGGAATATCTACAGGTTTCGCACTCAGCAACCCAGGAACATTTTCAAAAACAAACGCTTTAGGTCTGAAATGTTCAACGATTTTCAAATAACTCTCAAACAAATAGTTTCGATAATCATTCTTCATTCCGTGTTCATCTCGAACTCTACCAGCGACAGAATATGCCTGGCATGGAGGTCCTCCAATCACTATGTCTACTGTATCAGATATTAATCTATCCAGTCCAACAGAGCTTCCATATTTATCATCATTAAATCCATTCAGTAATTCTTTTGTTCTTTGAATATCAAATTGTATCACTCGCTGATCCGCATCCAGAATATTCCATTTTTCTTTTAGCCGCTTTGTCAAATTCTGACATTGTGCTGCTTCCCATTCAACACAAGCTTTTGTTTCATATAGTCCTGTTTGGGCAAAGCCCTCAGTTAAGCCTCCACAACCAGCAAATAAATCAACGGTCTTTATTTTCTCCATTCTATCCCTCTTAGTTAATACTTTCTGCTAATGCGCACCCCAAATAATACCCCAACAACGGTGGTACAGCATTTCCAACCTGTCGATTCTGTTGAGTCTTTGTACCTGTAAATACAAAATCATCTGGGAATGACTGCAAACGAGCATTTTCTCTTATTGTTGGTACCCTATTATACTGATAATGAAAATGATTTCTATGACCTGTATCAATCGTTTTCGATGGTTTATTTCCATCATATCGAGTCCACGCCTCATGAAATTTTCTACTCTCTCCAACTCCTTGAGGAAGATCTTTCCAATTTCCACCTTCTGGAACTAAAGCAATCGTATCCTTGACAAATTGTTTATGAGCTGTTGCGACATGATTATACAATACTTGACAATTTCCACGCATTTTACGTTGATAGTCAGTTCGCGGTTCCGAACTATAACTATCTTTTTCTTCTCCTAGTTCATCCACTCTAGCCGGTAAGTCATCAATAGCTTCTCGGCAGGATATATACTGATCCGAACTAAGAATTTTTTTCGGAAATTTTGGAATTCCAATATCATTTTTTACGCCCATATAAACCAAACGTCTTCTCATCTGAGGGACACCATAATCCGCAGCACAAAGGATTCTGCAATCTACATTATATCCCATTTTTCTAAAACGTCGTAATATTTCTTCTTTGATCTGACCACCATACATTGTTGACATTCCAGGGACATTTTCAATAACAAAACCTTTAGGTTGATATTGCCTTACCATTTCCAAAACTGCAAGATAAAGTTTATTTCGTGGATCATCAAATTTTCTCGGTCCTGTCAATGAAAATCCCTGGCAAGGAGGTCCCGCGATAATAACATCAATGCTCTTTCCGTTAGCAATTCTCTTAATTTCATCAAAAGTCTCCTGCTTTGATAAATCAGCATTCAGCACCTTTGCTCCATTATGGTTAAGTGCAAATGTGTTTAATGCTGCCTGATCGTTATCTACACCCACAATTATATTATATCCAGCATCCATAAAACCTTTTGAAAGTCCACCGCACCCGGCGAACAAATCTATTGCATTCATTTAGTAATCCTCTTATCTTAAAAATGATCCGTAAATATTATTTCTGTGATACTCCATACTCTGCTTATCTGGTTGAAAAAAAGCATTCGGTGGTACCCTAATTTGTTTTAATTGATAGTTTTGCAATTCAGGTGATTTACATTTAGGATGAACTATAACTTCAAATCTAGGAGATAATGTAAATTCTCCCCTTACAAATGCCAACGACAGACTCTTTGCCAACGCAATTCCATTTGATGGCAAGCAACTCCCACCCACAGCTTTCGGCATAATATAAACAACATCTACACCGGTTCCAAGTATTCCTTCTGCCATTTGTCCAGTAATTGCGCATGCATTTCCATAGCCTGCTAATACAAAATCTCTGAATGTTGCCGGATTGAAAATATTTTTTTGATTTTCTCCTGTACTTTTTCTAATACGTTCAGTCACTGATTTATCGATATGTATATCTGATACCTGCTGTCCAGACTCGAGCTCTTCTACTTTTTTTTCAAAAAAATCAAGCTCTCCATCATACATACCATATCCACCATGAATAGGATAATTTTCAATAATTCTACTTAATTTTAAATAGATATCAGAAAAGTGATCTTTAACAACATCCAGATAATACACGTATTGTTCTTCTCCGGATTCCCCAATTGACGGAATTATGCTTTTACGCATCACCACTATATCTTCTGCCTTCATGTAAAGCTGATGTGCTTCTAGCTCACTATTTAAATATATTCGATATTCATTCCGCGGATGTTTCGCACCAGTCCCTGTATACTTACTGTTATGGTAAACATAGCTTGCATATGTCTTCAGCCCTGTATATAATGGCACGATCGGCAGCAATGCCGTATCGTTTGGAATTTCTATCGACAAAGATGGGAAGAAATCTACAACTGTTTCATTTTGAGACGACATTAAATATCGTCCACGTTTTGCCTTTCCATCTTCACCAACACTACCAAGTTCCTGAAATCCGCAACATTTTAAAAAATATCTCATGGTTTCAACCCTCACACTAAATATTTCGACACATCAATAAATTCCCTTTCAGGAAGCTTTTTTTTGAAATAAACACTTGAGTCTTCCACTGCAAAAGAAAAATGGTAATGTGCTTTCTTCTTTTTTGTCACGTCTTCTTTTGTGTGCAAGCATCCAGGTAGCATATTCTTGAACTTCTCATAAGGAAAAAGCAATACTTGTTCTGAACTTCCAAGAGCAAAAGCAATATAACACTTAGGAAAAATCTCTAGCCATGGAATATTTTCATCATTAATTGAATACCAGTATTCACCGTTTTTATGACTATAGGATGCCGATAATACAAACAATGCTGTGTTTTTATCACTGGATACATAACGAGACCAACTTGTTCTTTCAAAATTACACTCCAAACTTTTTTGTAAATTGTTCGCAACGCATTCACGTATTGCCGTATGATTAACTTTTTTTGTTTTGTTCCAACTAATAATTTTTGTTAGACAAACATCTCCTTCCGAATTACCTTCAAGCGTTTTCGCTACATTTTTCTCTGTTTCTTCTGTTACTACACTATCTGAAATTCTTTCATCATTAGGAGTCTTCTCATAAATGACCACCGAATCATCTTTCATAGCCTTGGTAATCGCAATATTCCAAGCCTTCATTCTACTGTGCCATTTTTTATGTTTCTGAACATTCTCCCAAGAAAGCTGATAGATTCCTTCAAGCTCACAATCATCACTTAATTTGCAAATAACCATATATTCAAACAAAGGAGGGGTTTTTTCCTGGCTTTCCCGTGACTCTAAGCCATAAATAACACCAGTTACATTTCCAGTTGTGGATTTGATATTGTATCGTTCTCCATTTTGACTGATTGCATTAATATTCTTAGTTCCTACTGGAACAGCAAAAAGAGAGGGCAGGGTCTGATCTCGATCATAATATTCCAAGACAAAGTATTCCCCTAACTCACCTATAACATTTTTGGTTCTTAAAACACCACGTTTCTTTAATTCCCTTATTGTTTGACTATACAGGCTAACCACTTCTGCAATGCTGTAACTTGATAAATCCATTTTCTACCTCTTCTTTACCCCGGGAATCCTTCTGTACGACATTTTTCCAAAATTTTCAGGATCTTCTGGCATTTTCTCTCTGAAGAAATAACACCACCATCCATATTTTTTGCTAATTGAATCTGATGAATCTCTGATGGTGTCATAATCCTGTGTTCACCATTCCACTTCAATATTGTTGACCATCCGTCAGATCCATAATTAACCACTGCAACCATAGCATTCAATTTATCAGAAAGTCGTTGCATTTTTTTGGCATCCTTAGCATCAACCTCAGCCACTAATTTACTTTCCAATTCTGAAACAAATTCCGAAAAAAGACAATAGTTAAGTTCTTTTGCCCCATTCCAACATGCTTCTCTTTTAGCCCATTCAGTAACATTTTCTACTCCACGGTCTTCTCGTATAAGATATTGATATATCATATACGATGCATCCTCTATTTGTTTAACCCAGGCCTGTGATAATGCTTGCTTTTGCCAAATTGCTCTTAAATTGACCACCTTATCCGGATATAATTTGTCAACTGTATATAAAATCTTAGCTAGAGCATATTCAACTATATTGGCTTTATAACTTCTGTACCATTTCTGCCTACGTACTATCCGATCAGACTCTCGAAAAAGTAACGCTACAGAAACAGCATTTTTGAAATAATCTTCGTTAAATACTGTATTGTCCTTTTCCCACGCAGTTGAAATTGAATCAGCGAATTTAACAAATGCCTTCTGTCCTCCGAGACCGGAAATATCTGGTCTCTGCTGATAAACATGCATATACTTTGCCAATTCAGTTTTTGTAATTTTTTGATTTTTAGGATGCTGTTCTGCAAACCTTTCTTTTTCTTTCGGCGTAGACTTATATGTTTCCTGTGCATACTGCCCATTTGCACGTTCATAATACCAATATGTTCCATATTGACGACCATTTGTTGCTGGAGCAATAATTCTCCGTGAAAATTCTTCCATCCGAATATGATAAGGATGGTTAGACCACAGGTCAGCATCACTAACTTTATTTTGACTATTGGCGTATCTTGCAATATTTCCAATCAGTTTATCTGCCTTTTCTGGTACAACTATAGACAATTTCATTGGAATAGAAATTTTCTGAATCTGTTCTTCTGAATGATCCCTTTTATCTTTAACTAAAGCAGTGGCAAGAGATGCTGTCGTTTGTCCACCATTTACTATCTGCAACGAAGATATTTCTGTAATGTATGAAATACCATCGAAAGTATCTACTTTTATTCCATATGCCGTCGCAGCAATTCCATTATTGTACGCAAAAAACATTTCAGGTTCATTCAGAATAGTATATCGAATTCCTTTATTTACCTTTCCTCGAACCTGAAGAAATGATCTAACATTTCCTTCTAGTAGTCTCCCTCCATATTTATTATAGAGATTTGCCAGAACAATCCCGGGGATATTACATAAATATGCCTTATAATCATCTGTCTCACTAGCAAGCAAACATGGCAATCCTTTTATTCCTAACTCAGAAAAATGGATGACAATTTCTTCTCTTCCCATGGAAGATGTACTTAATTCGTAAATTCTCCCAATGTCCCATACATGGCACTCTACTTCCTTACCTCTTGCTGTAATATTATCTAGTTTAGTAATTGCCTTACTTTTAACTTTATCAGAGACCAAAAAAATTTTATATTTTCTAACGGCACTGTACATTCCTAGAACATCTACCGCAAATCCATATCCTGGAGCACTTTCCTCGGCATTAGCAACAACATATTCTGCATTATCTAAAAATGCTGCAGCCATGTTAATATATCTATTAGCCTCCGTTGCAATCAAGGTTTCATCTTCTTCATATGTCATTGGTGTTACAATAAAAAGCGACAGGCTCTCCTCCAATTCTGAATATGAGTATCCATCAATCTGGATACGTCGATTTCGCTTACCTAATCCTTCATATGGAACATAACAGAAATCATCAATTTCTTCTGCTTCTATGAGTTGATCTGTCACATAGTTAAGAAATTCCTCACGGTCAATCGACAAATTTGTTGCAACATTTAATGCAATCTCATCCCATAAATGAACACGGAATTCATTAATTGAAGTCCGATAATCCTCCATGCATCAGCCCTCCCTATATGTATCTATTGCTGCTAGTGAAAGTTCATACTTTGCATTCTGAATTGCCGTTGGAATACTTGTTTTTCGAAGACATGGAAAATTAGAATCCACCCTATACGAAGTCATCCCATTATACTTAAAGGCCACACGATCATATTCTTTGTCATGATAATATCCATATGCTAACAGTCTGTTTAAAAGTCGTTCCTGTGAAACTTTTGAAGGTATTGACTCCACAATCAAGTCCACCATACTATTCAAAGTAATTTTGTCAGTATCTGCCTCACTTGTTTTATCCAAAGTAACAACAATTAAATGCCCCTCTGTTGAAACATCCAGTTGCTCTACCGAACTGATCTTCACCGAAGATGATCCACTTACTGTTGATTTAACTTCAAACCAAGTATTATCACATGCAAAATCCCGATCCGTTGCTTCAATACCACTCCAACTTTCAATAGCCTTTTCTGGTCCATATTCAGGTATCATCTTCATTTTTAGCACACAGAGTTCTCCAATCAATCCTTTGATCTGCTCAAATGAAAGAATATTTCCTTCTGTTTTAATAAATGCTTTTTGCCATTGTATATAGCGAGCACAAATATAATCTGCAACAGTCTCCGGATTAAATGCATTTTCCGAATAAGAAATCATATCCTCGCAAAAATGAACAAATAAATCCAGATTTTTCTTTTCCACTAAAGAAAATGTTATCCCATAATTTCCATCTCTGCGCTCGCCTATAAATACATTCATTAATTTGGTCGAATTGACTGCCTTAGGCTTAGTTTTTGTAATAGCAAACAGAGAATAATGATTGTTTGCATCCAATCCAATATACCATGCTACTGGATGGGTTGGTGAAAAACGACGATATTTATCAGCATCCCTCAATTCTAAAAATCTATTTTTTATCTCTTCCATAAAATCAATCCTCTATTGTTTCATCAGTTTCATCCGGACAATCTTCTAATCCAACAAGTTCTCGATACTTAATCAAATTAATTTTATATTGATACTGCTTTGGCTCTCTTCCGCGAATTGCTGGAATTCCTACACTGATACCAATCAGTACATTTTTAGTGTTTTTTACTGCATTTTGCTTCTGAAGATCATCGGGTGTTTTTATCTCACTTGGACTCTTTAATTCAACTGGATAAATAATCAACAACGGATTTCTGGGTTTGTCAAAAAAATCTGGCTTAAAAAAAACATTCTGATTTAGTGGCCGTATCTCTCCAAATCGTTTCATCTGTTCAGCATGTTCTCCTGCCTCTATTTTATCAGCTAGTTCTTTCGAAAGACCACCTTTTGCATAACTTCTGTTACCAAGTCTCGACTTTGAGCCAGACATCTGAAAAGCTCCAACATCATCTCTGATAGCAAAACTTCTTTGAACACAGGATATTTCTTTTCCTCCTAAAGTAATCGTTTTGCTGCCATTACCACTTGCAATTACAATATCCCATTTATCCAAAGAGCCGTCCTGCACAGACATAATCAGCTTAACGATTTCGCTTGTGTGAAAATTCGAATTAGCTGTATGACATTGATAAGCGCTTAAATAATCCAATATGTAACTCTGTGGAATATTCAAAAACTGCATTTTATCAGCAAGCGCATATGCTTTATCATCAATTACCGAACTATAGCCATCGCGAACGATACTATCCATCATCTGTTCCGTTACAAACAGATTATCTAACTGTACCTTCTCATTTTTATGTAGAAAAGGAGTTTCTATAATATTGCCGCTAAGGCTAACGGTCATCGTATAATCTTTAGCCGTTCTCATCTTGTTTCTTGCAGTAACAAGAAGTGTAGCATTATCAGAACGAACACACAAACCAAAATCTGCTGGCGTTCGTTGTTCTGCCTGCATCCGCCGAACTTCTCTCTTCAATTCTTCAGATGCTTCAGATATATAACTATACCAATCTACAGCATCTGGATTAATCCATACCTGACAAAGATCTTCATAATGAGGGCGATATCCAAACCAACGCCCCATTTGCATCAAGGTATCATACATTTTTGTATTACGATAAAAATAACTGGTAGATAGTCCTTCAAGAGTCAAGCCCCTAGACAAGCTATATCCTCCCACTGCAATAATACGCAGACCCAATTCCTCATTTTCATCATAATTCAAATTTTTAGCAGCATTTCCACCGTTGACATACCGAACAACAATAGGTGCAATTGCTTCCCATAATGCTACTTGAACCTGATCCCACGAATATTCACAATCTGAATAATATGTATCAAAAACATCCTTTATAAATGCCATGGAAGCATACTGCAATGCAACATCTTTCATCATATAATAATTTCTTACTTCTCTCTGCATTTCACGGAGATAAGCATCCAGTTGAGCAGCAATTCTTTTTTGAACATCTACATAAACACTGATATTAACCATCATAGAACGATGTTTTAATTTCTGCCCTCGCATATCTCTAATTGCATTTGTGATTACAAAGGATGCTACTGCCCTGCGTAAGCTTAACGGCACTTCGCCTGGGACATAATCCTTTTTATGTTTCAGTGGAACATATAATTCACAATCACTGTTATCATTAATCATGTAATGATATTTTCCTTTTCTCGGGAAAATGGTTGCAGCACCGATATAGTTAGTTGGTGCTTCAAGCGCATAGATAAAATCTCTCGGAAAGAGATCATCTCCTAACATCTCCTGGGTAGAATCCGGATCAATAAAGATATTTGCAAATGGTGTTGCCGTAAACCCTACATAACTTGCTTTCGAGAATAATTTCAGGATCTTACGTATATTTCTATTAATTGTTGTCGGATCCTCACCGGGTTTGGTAGTCACTGAAGCATTATCAGCCTCGTCATCAATTAAAAGCAGCGGAGAATCAATTGTACCTGTACTAGGATTTCTGTTAAAAAGCCTTAACCAACTCTCTAACTGTTCGAGAACACTTTTATTCTTCTTCAAGACAAATACAACCGGATCATTAATGCTAGAAAGTTGTCCACTCAATTTATTCGCAGTAGAAGTATTAAAATCACTTGTTGTAGATGTGACAGCCCATCCAGAAATGCTATGATCAATATTTCCAACACCTACAAATACATTATCCTTATTTTTGTTAAATGCTGTACTATCAAGACCCACAAATCCCTCATCTGTACGCCCCTGTGTTTGTCTACGCAACTTTTCAATTGTTCCTGTCAATAAAATGATAATATGATATCCTGCATCAGCAGCTTTATTCATTAACGCAAGATACGTCGAAGTTTTTCCAGATTGAACATCCCCAATCACCAATCCACGTCTCTGAAATGCAACAGGTCCGTTTGGATTGCTGAGTAGATCCATCATATCATCTGTTTCCACATCTATGGAATTAATAACATCCGAATTAAATCCCGCGTCTTTATATAAATATGTACTATATCGGGTCCAAAATTTTGGATCAATTGCTCCCTTAGCTGCATAATACCAAGAAATATGATTTTTTTCCTTGACAAATGCACCTCGATCCATTTTCACTGCCAACTTTGACTGTAACTCAGCTATAGTTTCTTCTGCCTCTTCATCTGACAACGGAGTAAGCATTCTAAAAAAATTAACCAGTTTTTTTATTTTTTCCTCATCCACAATTTCACCAGGCTTAATCTGAAGTTGTACCTGTGCTATAATCTGCTCCTGATCCTTTGTCATTCTCCATAGTCCTCCCTTATTTTCTTCACAACATCTGGATATTTAGTGAAGTAGTCTATCTTATCCATTGTGCTGAGAAACATACCGATATCTTCTCCCATCTCTTGATATGCTGCAATCATATTCTCCGCAACTTTATATACCTCTTCAAACTCCATTCCTGTTTTATCAACTGCATTCTCATCTTTAGCCAACCGATAGTATACATCCCCATATGGAAACGCATCTTCCAATGTTTTAATAAAAGAATCCAAATATCCAAGCGCCTGCTCGTCTAACGTTTTTTCAAGCATCTTATATACTGGTAATGTTCGATTAATTTGATACTGAAATTTTCCTCTGTTATCTATAGTCTCCCAAACATGTTGGAGACCATCGTTTGTTGCGGAACGCCCTCTGTATTTATATACTTTCTCACTCCGACCTATAGACTGTTCCACAATTGCAACTAAATTTCTCTTGATTACATCCGGTAAAGATGCTGTAGATTTTTTTATATCGATTTCCCAAATAGAATCCAATGTGTTAGGGATATCAACACGGATTCTTGCCAATTTATTCAGCTCTTGCGTTCTAATTAAGCGAAACCAAGTTCCCCAAATAATCAGCCTCTTGTTTCTGTAAATATAAAATCCCTGATTCGAACGTAAATCACACAACTCTCCAAGTTTTTTCTTGTCTTTTGCAGACACTTTGCTAGCATAAGGTAATATATATGGTTTTACCTTAATACTGCTTCCATCGATTCGCAACGTTTGCTCCGTTAATGGTTGTGTAGCAGGGTTTGTTGTCAGAAACGGATCAATTGGATCTAGTGGAGCATGATTAAAGAAAATTCTTATGCGATTTCCTACGCTTTCCCCATCCATGTATCTATGAAACACAAGCGAAACGTGATTTCTTGCACGTTCTATTTTTTCATCAAACACGACTTGCGGATTTGTCGCCCCGTCAGCAATACGATCAAACACCTGCCATATCACAATAGTTCCGCTTTCATAGTTCTTGAGTTGATCTGCAAAAAGTAAGTGTTCTGCCTCACTTCCTGAATAACATATGAGGGCCCAATCTTTTTTCTCAATAATATGATCCAAATCCCAACAGGCTGCGCTGTAATCCCCGTCTTTTTTTGTTATAACGGTTAGCTTTCTACATTGTGACAGTGACGCTGTTTTTAATCCTAATCCAAATCGACCAAGATCATCTTTATCTCGTATTTCCAAAGAACTTTTACTCCCATATCTCATAGCCGACTCCAGTTCCTCTTCTGTCATTCCAACTCCATTATCTACAATTGTAACATACTGAGGGTCTATCGACGAAAATAATACATTTATTTCAGTTGCATTTTTTCCCAAACTATTATCAATAATATCCGCCAGTGCAGACTCGAACGAATAACCAATCGATCTTGTGGACTCGACAAGTATGGGTGCATAAGGTAACACAATTTTAGATTCCATAAAAATACCTCTATTGTTATTTGGCATTTATCAATCAATTTTGAACTTTCATCAACCAATACATTTAGTGTTGAAATCTTTCTCAACAGTCTCCAATATTTTCAATAATATGAACTTTGATAATGATATCCAAACTAATCTGTTTTTCTTCCGTCAATATTCTTTTCATATTTCACTTAATCAGAAATGGGGCAATTTCTTATAGTATGTAATATAATCGCTCTGTGCCTTAGATATTTACAAGGGCTTGCAATATACTGTGTATTAGTATATCACATTCTATTTCACTTTTTCTCACAACATCCGACATTTGTTGAATGTTTTTGTCATTTAATTTGAACCTCATACTCTCTAACATTTCTTTTACGAATTATGAATTTAAGTGATCATAGCTAATTTTAACAAAGTCACCTATATGTGTACATATAGTAATTCAGCCATTGGATACCCTATATAGCTCACATTCTAAATTATTACTATCTATTAATGTTCTTCAATCTCGTATTAATTCATCATTCTTCTGAAGAAAAGTATTTTTTCATTTCTTTAATCCCCTCTTCCATTTGTCTACGCTCACGCTTAGGCATATCTTTTCCAATTATGTCATACATATCTTTTACATTGTTCATCAGTTTAAATAATTCTGCATCAGCATTTAAAATTTGCTGTTCCGTTTTTATATTTTCCTTTGCAGCAATTTCATCAATAATAGTCTTTATGTATCCCATGAGTTGTGATCTTGCCGAATAATCCGCTGCAGTATAATAGCTCAGTCTACCATCTGCATATAGTTTATATACCTTATCTTTCATTTTCTTCTGTGGATCATATACTCCTATAGAATACCCTCCTTTGCTTTTAACCAGACGCATACATGGTATATCTGTGGCACTATCACCTACATACACAAAATTATCGTACGGAATATATAGATCCTTTTCATCTATACTGTCGTTTACACGTTCATCATATTCATCAAATATTCCTTTTGCAATTCGGAAAATGAATTGCGTTTTATTAGTATAATTTATTGCTTGTGCAGGCCATTCCGCTATTCCATCCGGTGAGTACAGATATGAAGATGCATATATTCTTTTAAATTTATTTGCAATTTTACTTCCCTCTATTATTTCCTTAAGTCCTGATGAAATAATATAATGTTCCACTTCTATATTTCTTTTCTCGGCATATTTATTAACTCTATCAAACCATTCTTCTACTCCATTATACAAAGGAACATTTTTCCCAACTTCATTAAAATATTCCCTTTTTATAGATTTTCTCTTTGCTTTTGATAGTACTATCAGCTGAAACATCCAAGCTAGATTATTATCCATCAAGTTTTCTTTTGCTAAATTATTTGACTTCTCCCAAAATTCCTTTTTTTCCATTTCTAATGACGGAATCAAAGTAAACGCTTGCATATCATCTGGTGATAGCGTTTTATCGAAATCATAGCAAATAGCCATACGGCGTTTTCTATTTCTAATTTGTTCTTCATATTCAGTATTCATAACTGGTCTCCTTTTAATCATTTTTGCTTGTTACATAGTACCTCTCCAAATCCTCCCTCATCTGCCCCTTAACTCTCTCCCAGTCCTCACCACTCATCTTCCCCATCAGCGCATGATTCATCGAGATCATTCCGAGGTCTTTCGAATAATACATAAATCTCTTTCGCTCGAACTTTTCAAAGGGATTGGTCAGCATACTGCTTTTAATCATTTTCCTGTCCTTCAATGTATCCGCATTGTAGGGGCAGTTGGGTCTGTCTACTGGCAAACCTTTGTCGATTCTGTCCTGATAGAATGCTATGTAATCCGTCAGCACATCCTCGATTTCCGCCTCGCCGTTAGCATTCATGTGTTCAATAAATGACAGTAGGAACGGCATCTTATAGGACAGCGAATAATCTCTTTCTTCCAGGAATGCGAAGAAATCATCCCGAACTGTTTCATCGTTGTGTTCCTGAATATCCAGTTCTTTTCTGTATTTTTCTACATCTTCCGGACTGAACAGGCTGATTTTCTTGCTACCAAAGGGGAACTCTACGGTCGGTGTGATTTTTCCCTTTCGGATCCAACTGCTGATGGTTCCGGTATTGACGAAGTACTCTCTGGCAAGCTGTTCCTGGCTGTAGTAGTCGCCGTATTTTTCTTCAAAAGTATGAATGTCCACTTCTACGATACGCTCTACTCGCTCGCTGATGCCGTCGATCTCGATCATCTCTCCCGGCAGGTAATTTTGTCTCGTAATGTCTCCAAACGGTACATACAGCGGATTTGCAAAAATAGCATGCATGCTGCAAGGTCTGACCATTGCTCCGTATTCGTCCACTACATCTATGACAAATACATTTTTCTTCGCGGAAGTCCGACGCAGTCCTCTGCCGATCTGCTGGAAATACAGTACTTTCGATAATGTTGGCCGCGCCATGACGAGGATTCCGAGTTCCGGATAATCCCAGCCTTCCGAGATCATATCGCAGGCACACAGGAAACGGATCTTATGCTCTTTGAATTCCTGCATCACCTTCTCCGGATGTCTGGTATCTCCGCTGTAATCTGACGCTGAGATGCCTGCCTCATTCATGAGCCGTGCCATCTCTTTGGTATGTGCTTTGTTGATACAGAAGATGATGCCCTGGCGTTCTCCGGCTTCACCTTCCATGAAATAATCCCGAAGTACATTTACAATCAATTCATTTCTGGAAGTGACGCGCACGCTCTTTTCCAGATCTGCATTGACATAGTCTTTTCCATTAAATCGAACATGGCTCAGGTCTATATTCGTCTCAATACGATAGACATTGGCTCTCGCTACGATTCCTTTTTCCATGGCTTCTTTCAGGGAAAGTTTTGTCGTATAGTTGCCAAAGATTTCTTCCAGCCGCTTTTTATCCGGTCGCTGATCTGTCGCGGTCAAGCCAACGAGGAAATCCGGCGTATAATATTGGATCATGCGTTTCCACATCGGTGCAACCGCATGATGTGCTTCATCCACTACGACATAGGAGTAGTAATCACTCGGTTTCTCATGATAATGCCTAGCCGCATAACTATAGGTTTCTATGTCAATCCGGTCCTGCAGTGCCTGCAAATCTTTGGCAACGCGCTCTTTCCAATCGGCCGTAATATTCGTATTCGGTGCCAGGATCAATGCACGGAACTCTTCTTTTCCGGCTGCAAAATTCCGGATATCTTCCTCGACGATCCGGGATTTTCCTGCTGCCGTAGGCAATACAATGAGAAATGCCCGAATCCCCTGTTTGCGTCTCTCTTCGATCTCTGTCAGGCTGATTTCCTGATGCTCATACAGTTCTGTCTTACGTTCCAGCAAAAGTCCTGCTTCGCGGAACCCGGTCGTATCTTTTCCCAGATAAGAACGGATATCGTCCTCAATTCGCTCGCGGAATCTGCAATCCTCCGTAGAAAAACGGTATAATTTCAATCCCCACAGTGCACAGGTATTCTGTTTTTGCAGTTGCCTCCGGTAACCTTTTTCTCCGATCAGTTGCGGATGATGGTAGTGAACGCCGTTTTCCTCAATGGCGACTCTTCCGTCTCCGGTATCTACCATGTAATCAAGAAAATAGTTATTCCCCTCATCATCTGCGATTCGGAACTCTTTTTGCAGGTATTTCAGAGCAGGCATACCGTAGACGTCAGTGAAATTTTGTTCAAACAGCAGTTCCAGCGGAGAGGAATCGGCATGTTCTCCACGCTCTGCTATGTTCTTCGTGTAATGAATGATCTCCGGTCTGCTTTGGTGTAGGTATTTATCTATCAGCTCCGGATCATATCCCAGAAATCGGAACACTCTCCGGTAGGTTTTCATATAATTGTTTTGTTTGTCTGTGATCAGTGTATACGGAAAAATCTGCTCGCCTTCCCGGCAGGAGCAGATTTCGTCATCGATAATGACCATGTCCACCCCATCATCATAGAAGCGGCTTACACCGCCGTTCGGGTAAGTCACTGTCTCTCGGAGGACATAGTCCGGATATGCAATTAAGAACTCGTCTTTTTTAGGAACAGATTCAGCCATTGTTCTTCCCTGTCCGGTCGTGCATCTTCTGTCTGGAAGCTTCCAAGCTGCCGGAGTCCTACATGCTTCTCCAGCAGCTGATTCAACTTCTCTTCTGTAAAGTCCAGAAAATATCTGCCGTTCCTTTCCCCTTCAAATACACCATACTTAAATGACATATACAAAACACCCTGCGGCTTCAGTGCCTTCTCGATGCGGTACAGCACATCATCCAATTCCCCTAAGGATAAATGCAGCAGTGACGAGCACGCCCAGATGCCGTCATATTTTTCCACCTCGTCAAACTCTTGAAAAAGCTGACATTTCACCGGGATGCCGGTATACTCCGAGGCCAGTGCACATAACTCCTTCGAACCATCTATCGCGTCTACCTCATATCCACGCTCCAGAAAATACTTCGTATCCCTTCCGGATCCGCATCCCAGATCAAGGATACGTGCCCCGGTCGGCAGCTTTTCTAAGAATTCATCCTGTATCGGATGGAAATCCACATTCCGCGTATTTTCTACAAAAGCTACGGCATTTTGATCGTAATATTGAATTGTCTGATTTTTATTACATTTTTCGCTCATTTGTAAATATCATAGCATATTTTCAGGTAATCTGCAATCTATGTAAAAGTGCCCCTCTATTATATTCATGGCGCTTTTCGACAAAATCTTACAAACTTTTTTGCGTTGGTTGACTGGGGTGATCGAGTACTCACACTTTCAACGAGATTTGTTTGGAGTTGCCCCGGTCATCGGCTTGCTTAATCATTAATTTTTCCTACATCCGCTATCATTTTCTTTTGAAATTGGCATGCAGTCTCACACATACAAATATTGTCGCTGCCTAAAAACTGACATTCCATTTTAAGTGCTGTACATTCCTGCTGATCCTTAAATGTACATATAAAACTTTTCTTAAAAAGTTGCTCCACGTCTTCAATTATTGTGTAATCAAGTATCCTATATGGAATACCTGTTCCGGGACTATGTACTTGCGGAGCATTGTTCTCCCGGACATAGAAATACACCTTGTTACATTCGTCTTGAATCACTTCAATTCTGTGTCTGTCCATATTTATTTTTACGGATTGAATCTGAAGGCTTTGATCATAGCCTTTTTTTCTTCCATTAGATTGATCTGATTCAAAATAGCCTTTTATGGATTTAAGTCTCTTTAGGAGCTTATATATTGTGTCAAATTTAGGATAGTTCTGCAAAAATAGTTTTTGTTCTCTCTCTTTACGTAATTTTTTCTCTTTTTCCCTCTCTTCTTTTTCCGCAGCAATTTTAGCTTGTTCTATAGCCCGCTCTTTTTCCCTTTGAATTCTTTCCTGTTCCCGCCGTGCCTCTTCTTCTCTTCTACGGCGTTCCCGTCTTTCCTCTTCCTCTTTTCTACGACGTTCCTGTTCCTCCTGATCTTTCCTAATTTGCTCTAGCCACTCCTGTCTCTCTTTTTCTTCTTTTTCTCTATTTAGCCTTATCTGCTCAACTATATTATCTTGAGTGCTTTGATAATCTTCCTTTGCATCTTCGAGCAAATCAAGAACTCTTTTTCCTTCAAAAACGATTTCGCCATTCTGAGTTATCCCATACTGGTCCAGCATCCCTTCACAAACCGGCACACTTTTCCATAACCCTTTATAATCTTTCATATAAACACATACTTTAGCGTTTACCTCTTCATAAGGTGTCTCCGGTTCCATATCCAAATAGAAACAATACCCTTGTCTCTTTTGAATTTTCATCATGTGCTCCGGATACTGATCATCGTTATACTCATTTACCCAAGGTGTAACATACAAAATTTTAGTCTCTAAATATTCCTTTTGCAGTTTAATCTTCGCATCTACTATGTTGCTTAATAATCTATTGTATACAATGCCGAAATTATAATCCGGAGAATAAATAGATATTTCATATTTTCTCTTGTTATCTGTCAATTCGTTTATGGGTACCCGGTATCTCACTTCATTTTCAGTCTCCGGCAGATTCTTCGACAGCCAACATTTCAATATGATTTTTGATTTAATGGATAATTCACTTTCTTCTTGATATTGACAGTTAGTATTTTCAAATTTTTTCAGCAGTCGAAAATGTTGTCTGCGTACTGACCCAGCTACCAAAACCACGACTTCTCCGCACCCACATGGGCAAGTCAAATCCTTATGTGTATTACTTAGACTACGATAATAATCTAATTTTTCCGGTATATTGATTTGTTTGCCATCAATAACCTCATACATATCTGCTATATCAAGATATTTTCCCTTATACATACAATAGCTTCTCATATTCTTTTTCCTCCCCAAGAACACAATTATTTATTTTTCGCTACTCATCTCATAGTAAAAACATTCTTCCCACTTACAATCCAACGCAATGCATATAAGCCCTGATAAATACGCCGTAGGCGAATACTGCCCTGTCTCCAGCGAACTGATTGTATTTTGAGTGGTTCCGGCAAGCTCGGCCAATTTGGTTTGTGAATATCCCTTTTTCTGTCTTAATTCCTTAATATGGTTTTTTAATTGTAAATGTGAATTCATATGAACAAAGCTCCTATATATAACAAAATTGCAATGATTGCAATAATTGCCTCTATACATCCGGAAATTACCATTTTCTTTGCTTTCGTCTTACATCCTTCATACAAATTACAACAGCATCCCATAGCAAGTATAATTGCCGGTTTTCCACAATCAATCTTCTTAAATATAAAAAGTTCTATCATTGCCATTACTGCACACATAATTACTCCGATTACAAGAGAAAGTGCAATACCTTTCCGGGCAATTTCTCTCTCATATTCACCTGTTTTCTTTGGTTCAGCTTGTACTGTTCTCAATATTTCTTCGTTATTCATGATTTTCCTCCTTTTTCATTTTACCAAGTTTTCCGATGTTTGAATATTACCAAGTTTTCCGATATTTGTCAAATAAAAAATACCGATATTGACAAAATATTTCTCTTGCCAGCATCGGTATTACTATTCCAACTGCAATCTATCCAACTTTAATCCGGACTTTCTTCCCCGAAAACGCAATTCCCAGTTTCAGGATTTCTTTCGTCCCCTCTTCTTTCATTTCTGTCTCATACCTTTTTTCATCTATTTGATGCAATGCTTCCTCTGCCAGCTGATTCAACGCTTCTGCGCTCAGATTTTTCTTCCATTTCAGTTCCATGAGAATTCCGGGATATCTGCTTTCTCTGGGGATCATGCTGATATCGTATCGTCCGTCGCCGGATTCTCTGTTGGACTTGATCAGATATTGTGCGTCCATTAACACAACCAGTCCGAGGATAAGTCCGTGATAGAACCCTTCAGTTCCGGCATCATAGAAACTGACTGTCTTATCCATGTATTCCGCAATTGCCGCCTGTAACTTTTTATGGTCATTTGCATAGAGGCTTTCCGCGATTTTATCGGCGGTCATTCTGGTGACAGCGCCGATCTGCAACAGGTGTGACAGGATCTCGTTCTTATAGACCACTGCGATCTCTCTGTTCGGAACAGATACCTCGCACAGATAGGATCCGTCTGCCTGCAATTCTTTTCGCGGTGTCTTCAGATACCCTGCTACCAGAAGCAGGCTGTAGATATTTGCCGGGTCTTCGGTAAGGGAACGGTAAACTGCGTTTGTATTGATCCGCACAATTACTTTTTCTCCCTGCATAAGTGAAAAAAGTTTTTCCGTAACTTCCTCTGTTGCTGTTTTTAAAACATCGTCCAGGATTTCATTTTTGCCGGTATTCACCCAATAAGCCTGTGGGGAACAGCCTCTGGAGATATAGTTGATCACCGACCATGGATTATAGATTTCCTGCTGTCCGAACAGATATCCGTCATACCATTCTCTCAGTTCCTCTTCTTTTTCCGATACGCCGTAGTATTCCAGCAATTCATGCACCTCTTCACCGGTGAAGCCGAAGAAGCTGTCATATTCCTCGTCCAGTACAGAATTTACCGTCAGATTATTCAAGCCGCTGAATATGCTCTCCTGCGCAATGCGGAGGATTCCTGTCAGGAAGCCATACGACAGATTCTTGTTATCCTTAAAGGCTCCCGAGAAAAATATTGCGGATAATTTTGATTTCTTTCGGAATATATTGCGGTATCTTACCAGTACTGTTCTCCCCAGTACCTTGCCAGCATATTTTCCATATTTGCTCTGCCCACAGGGTTCGCGGTGCAGCTCTCCATCGAGCAACTATATTGAAATCAATTCTTTCAATCCATCCGTGAAATTCTCCTTCTCTGTCTGAAGTAACCCTTTCTTTACTTCATAAAATAATTTCTTGTATGTACTTTCTCCATCGAATTTCTGTAAAATAAACATGATTTTCTCAGGTTTTGAACAATACTCTGTAATGGAATTATTTAACAATGTTGTAGGAATTGGTGATTTTGTCCTATCCACATTATTTGTTCCTTTTATTCTTATTCTTGAATCATACCCCATAACACCATTCGCATTACCTGTCGCCATTTCAAAATCATTATCCCTAGTCACCAAATTCTTTTTGCCAATTTTATAACATTTACTATTTCGCAAATCCAGCATCTGTTCCATAATAGCCACTTTCAAATACATAGTATTTGCATCTCTTCGTGGATTACAGTCTTCTCTGGTAATCGTTCTCTCTATGCAAGCCTCATAAAATTCATTCGCGTTCAATTTTTTACTTTTTATTCCAGCTAAATGCATAAAATTATTTTTGCCAAATCTAACCTCATAAAAGTCATATTCATCCGACTTTTTCTCTCTGAATATGAATAGTAAAGTAGTGTCCATATATTCGGAATACATTTTTGCACTTCTGCACAATATATTTAACAATTCTTCCGATGTCAATATCCTTGTATTCTGTACTCTACGCTTCATAATTCTCCTTAACGTAAAAAGAGAAACCTTTATTTATGCTAAAGGTTTCTCTAGAATTCCTTAAAGACTGGTTTCGTTATGGTGCTTTGCCACCAAATCACAGGCCTCTCACCCACTCGGCTTGATTATCCTCTATGCTGAAGAGTAATTGCAAAGTTTTAACGTTGCCAGTGCAACGGAAGCAAACACCTTATGCTTCATACCCTGTTATCAGGAAGAGATTTCTCTCTTGGTACTTATATTATACTCACGATTCCGCAAAATATCAACTTATTTTTATGTAACTTCTGTGATTACATTTTGTGTTATTTTACCAATACTGTTCTCCCCAGTACCTTGCCAGCACATTCTCCATATTCGCTCTGCCCACGGGGTTCGCGGTATGAATCTCCACTGGGTAGAAAGTCTCCCGTTCTACCAGCCAGTCGAGGAGTTTGATAGCATCGCCGCCCTGTCCGGCGAAATCGCCGAGGTCATGGTCGAGATCCAGGACTTCGATCTCGATTCCTTTATGTTCTGCCTCCTGAATCAGTACCTTGGCTTCGTTTACGGACTTTGCACATTCATAGCCCCAGGGTGCCGGTCTGAGGTCATCCAGCCATATCTTCATGTTTTATCCTTCTGTTCTATTTAGTATTCATGCGGGTGACGGGTATCATAGTAGTCCTCTTCCAAAGTCACATTCTCCGATAAAAAGCAGCGCATCTGTTATAGATATCCTACCTCTAAATGGAAAAATCAAAATGAACCGGTGGTTGTTACTCGCAGGTATTCCTTGAGCATAAAAACACAAAAATACGGAAATGTATAAATCTGATTTGCAAATCCGATATTAAAATCGCCAAATTTTATGCCATGTTTTATATCTGCATAGTTCTCATTTTTTATCAGTGCCGCCAAAGATTTGGAACCGGCACTATTGGATTTCACTTCTACAGGGATCAGTTCATCTCGGGATCTGACGAAAAAATCCTCTTCCAGCGTAGAATTATCCTTTTTATAATAGAACAGTCCAAGCCCCTGTTTTATAAATGCTTCCGCTACAAAGTTTTCATAGAGAGCTCCTTTATAGACTCCAAGATTCTTATTTACCCTTAAGTCCTCCTGTGCTTCTTCATCCAATGCAGATATTAATAATCCTGTATCCGGATAATACAGCTTATATTTACTTTCATCAACATTGCCCTTCAGAGGCAATTCCGGATAAAGCAAGCAATTACATTCTAAGATCACACCGACATCTGCCAGCCACTCAATGCATCCCGTATATTCTCTGGACCTTGCATTTTTTTCTATTTTATTAAACTGAAATTTCTTATTTTCTTTTGCAAGCTGTGCCGGAACACTTCTATATACGCTTATAATTTTAGTCTGATCCAGTCCTTCCGCATATTTTCTGACATCTTCTTCATAATCCATACGAATCTGACGCTGGATATCCAGTGACCCTGAAAATGTACCGGTCTCAATATATCCACGTACTACATCCGGCATTCCGCCCAATACACAATAGTCTAAAAATAATGCTTTATATATGCTAAGTTCTGTCTCACTAAACGGTGTCAGTTCTATCATGTGCTTCAGGATATCATCTATTTGTTCTTGTCTGTATCCCTTTGCCCACAGGAATTCCTCAAAATCCATGGAAAACATTTCATAGTCTGTTTTATTTCCAACACTGTTACTGTGAATTTTTTTATAATTGATTCCCAGCATGGAACCACTACAGATAACATCATAACGCCCATCCTGTCGAAATGCCTTTAATGTTGTAGCGACGTCCGGATATTCCTGGATTTCATCAAATATGATAATAGTATCTCCGGGCTTGAATGGAAGGGCAGGATCTGCTAGTGATATATTTTTTATGACCGTTTCAACATCATATCCATCACTTACAATATTTCTGAATTTCTTGTCCAGGACAAAATTGATATATACAACACACGAATATTGTGCTCTTGCAAAGTGCAAAATAGATTCTGTCTTGCCTATCTGTCTTGCTCCTTTGACAATCAAAGGTTTATGCGAAGGATCTTTTTTCCATTGTGCCAGGAAATCATCAATTTTTCTTTTAAAATACATAACCTCACCTCCCACTTTTAGCTTATCACAAAAAAATGGCTCATTCAATGTCTTTCTTCACATTTTATGAGCCATTTTTCTGTATTTTATCACATTTTATGAGCCTTGTTTTTTAGCTTTTCTCACATTTTATGCGAGTATTTCGTCTAAATGCGTCACAATATCTTCCAACAAATCTTTCAATATATTTTCCTGATACCCGGCTCGTCTCTTCTTTCTTACGAGTTTTGCCGTTTCAATTAAAATAGGGTTTTCCAAGACCTCCAGTTTCTTCAACGATATATTCCCAATCTCTTCTTCTGAAAGACTCTTTTCATAATCGTTACCGGACATTCTCCATATATGGATTCTGTCTCCGTATTTTTTCCAAAGTCTGTCTGCAATCCTAATTCCGTCGGGATCAATATCTCCGCTGTAATAGATATCCGCGCCGCTGTCCAGCAGGAAGGGAAGCAGCTTTATCGCCGCACTTCTAGGCTGACCGGACGTACACAGCAAAGTGACATCTTTTTGTTCCAGATGTCTCAGCAGGTAGCTGAATACCATTTCATTTTCTACGACATACACTCTGTCTGCCATCGGCTGCACTTCTGTCAGTTCTTGCAGATTTTCCATAGTGACCGCACAGGGCTCCTGCAGCCTGCAAAAGGCGTCATATGCCGGATGCCACATACCCTTTGTCTGTAATCGCAGTCCGTATATATGCACTATGGAAGAAATATTATCCGGCACAATTCCGGCAGATAATAGTACATCTCTCCACTGATGTGAATTTTCCGGATACTCTTTCTTCATAGCATGGCAGAGTCCATGCAGCAATAGCTGACCCGCTGTTGTTCCCTGATCGAAGTAATGCGGGTTGCCTGACATTTCAGCGGCAAATACCGCCAACGGATACTCTTCTTCCTCTAGTCTGATTTTCTCCAGTCGGATGACCGCTTTTCCTATCGTTTTTAGCAGTTTTGCCGTCTGCTCGCTGTCTCTTCTGTACTCCCTGATTGCTAATTGGTATCCATGCTTCTTCTCAGAGTACATTTCACGCAGCCAGGAAACAGCGACCGAATCTTCGCTTTCTTCCTCTGCCAGAGAATATTCCACAGCCTCAAAAAAAGCTTCTTTCCGCTGTTCGTCCCTGGTCTGCTTCTCCTGCGTGGTCATCATTTTCCTGCCAAAATACGCTTCCAGTACTTCTTCGAAATTCACTGGTGCGAACTTGGTCTGTTGCAGACCTTTTTCAAATTCCGCAACAGAAAATCGTATCGGATCTTCATAAAATACCTTTCCGATGATTCCACCGATGGCTTTCCATTCTTCTTCGGAAGTATTTTTCAGAAAGATATTTCCCGCTACTCTCCCGTAGGATTTCCATTTCCTTTCCAATTCGAGAAAGCACCTTCGGTATACCGGATTTCCTTTAAAATATTCCGCGCATGCTTCGTTATTGTTCATCCAGAATCCTCTCATGTCCGTTCCATGTGTACCTAAGCACCGATACCACCTGGGAATTCTCCGGACGATGCAACTCCGCGATTCGGAGGTTTTTGACTGTTTCAAAGCATCCCCATAATGCCTGGGAGTTCATGATATAATCAAAATCCAGTTTGTGGACAAGTTCAAACATACTTTTAATATTCTTGTCATCGACACCGGCAAATGCCTCATCCAGGGCAATGATTCTCGGGTGATCTTTATTCTCTGCCTTTTGGTACTGTGCATTGACTGCGCCGAACAGTGGTACGTACATTGCCATCGCTTTTTCTCCTCCGCTGAAGCGGTTAAATGCGGCATTGGTCAATGGCTTTTTAACTTCTTCCCCTCTCCGATAGAACATCTGAAATGCGAACCATTTCCGATAATCCAGAGCATCCCGCACTAACTCCATATAGTTAATAATGGTTCCTGCTTCCTCCAGCTTTGCCTTTTCTGTACGAATCTTACTTCGGAAATGTCCGGCAACTTTCTCAATATCATCTACCGTAAGCAGTTCACGGTCACGAAGCAGGATCTGCTCCAACTCCGCCGTATCCAATTCTTTGTCATTCTCGGCCTTGCAAGGTTTCCATTCCAGAGAAAAGCGTAACCCCATGGAAGTATCGATCTCTTTCATGAGTTTTGACATATCCGCAGTCCATTTCCTGCTCTCTGCGATACGGTCTGTCAGCTGTTGGCTGATTGTCTGAGATAAAATATCTTCAAACAGTTCTCTGTCCTTATCCTGTATCAGCAGTTCTGTCTCTTCGATCGCTGTTTTCAGAATACCGTAAAATTCCTCCAGATATACCTTTTTTCCATTCCAGACAGAGATGATCCGTACCCGCTTGCGTACTGCCGTACCGTTTTCCGTATCTCCAAAGCACTCTTCCATAGAAGTTCCGTAGCTGGCAAGACTTCCGTTATGCTTCTGGTATACTTCATGTAATGACCGGAGCAAATCAGAGGATTCTCTGTTCTTATCAGTTTCACGCAAAAGCTTCATTGCTTCCTTTGCACATTCCCATACAGTACGTCCTTCCCTGCCAAAGATCAGTTTCAGGTCCAGTTCTTCTTCAAAGTAACTTCGAAGCGACGTTTCCTCTCCGATCAACTCCTGCAATTTTTCTTTTTGTTCCGGAAGCGTTTCTCCAAGTCCCTGAAGCCGTTCCTCCAGTTTAGCCGCAAGCAGTTTCAAATCTTCTATTTTTTGATTTGTCTGCTTTAACTCTTCCTTCAACCTATTCAGACGTTTTGCCTTCTCCACCCGCTCCGGGCTGTTCAGATACTCTTCCAACTGTCGGATCCGGATCTCATATTCTTTTGCTTTGGTACTATAAGTCCGTTTTTCCGTGAATGACGCATCCAGTTCCTCGTTGCATCGCTCTATCTGTTCTTTTTTATCCATGCTGCCATTGTGCTCTGTCTGAATATGCAATAGTTCCTGTCGGATTTCCTGCCATATTCTGCCGTATTCCTCAGCTGCTGCGTATGCCTCCTCGTAGCTTTCGACGGTTCTGCTATATGGAAGCATTTTGCATGTCTTTAATACTTCCTGATATTGTTGTCTCTTCTGTTCGGAAAGTCGGTGCTCCAGGTCCTGCATTTTCAGACATTCCTGTTCCAACGTCTCCAGGATGCGTTCCTGTTTCTCCTTTTCTGATAAAGCTGTCTGAATCCGGGAGAAATCCGGGATTTCATGATACTCCTTCTGCTGCCGGTCCATTTGCTCCTGCAGCCGTCTGATCTGGCTGTCCAGCTCCTCTATTGCTTTCGTGATCTCTTCGATCTGTGACTGCAATTCCCGGATCTTCTGTTCTTTTCTCCGCTTTCTTGCCAGATATCCTACATACTCTGCTGCCTTTTTGTCTGCTTTTCCGGACAATATTCCATGGCGGAAGCTCCCGTCTGCCCACAGATATATCCCTTGTGCTTTTCCTTCCTTTTCATAAATATTGCTGAGAATCTCCAACACAGACGCTTTCATATTCTGTGGCACTTCTTCACTCATCGTCAGTTTTGAGAAATCACTGCTTCCCTGTCCATCAACCTTTACAACAGCATCCAGAAATTCCGGGTGATTCTTTTTGATCTTCTCGAAATCTTCCCTTGTTACAACCAATGCATCCAGGATTCCCGCTTTCTGCAACTGTGCCTCAAGTCTTGCACATACGACCTCATCCAGATCCTTTGCAAATTCCACTGTTTTATAAAAAGGAATCGCCGTAATGCCTGCCTGTTCCAGGGATACTCTGGATTTTTCCGTCATCTCGTCCCGCTCCGGTTCCAGTTCCTTCTGCTCCATCACCTGTTGCAGCTGTTCCTCCGTTTGCTTTCGCATCACCTTTTGCTGATCCGACCGGGATTGCAATTTATTTTTTTCATCCGCAAGCTGTTGCCGTTGTCTCTCATAGTCTGCGCGGAACATCTCCCGGATGTCCATTCCGTCCATTGCTGACCGATACTGCTTTACTTTCTGCTCCGCCTGCAATAGTACATCCTTCCCCGGATGCCATTCCGCAGCTTCCTCCGCTCTATGGTAGACTTCTGTGATCCACTCATCGATATGATCCGCCACCTGCTCTTCTGCTGCTTCCAGCTGCCTCTCTGCTTCTGCTGCCTTCCGCTTTGCATCTTCCAGACGGCTTGCCGCTTCTTCATATTTGCCGGAGATATCTTCGTACCGGTACAGTGCTGTCCTTCCCTCTGTCAGCTGTTTCTTCCGCATTTGCAGATGTTCTGCGATTTCATCCTTTTCTTCGTACGCTTCCAGACCAATCGTCTGCTTTGCCTTCTCGTGCTGCTCCCATTGCAGGACTTCCTGTTGTTCGTCCAGCTCCTCTTTCTTTTCCTGCAATGTCTCCCGGCGCAGTTCGATACGTTCCTGCAGTTTCTTCAGATTACGCTCTTCCTCCCAGATCCGTCCTTTGCAGTCTTCAATTTTGTTCTCCCAACGCTGTTCTCCTTCCCTCGCCTCGGAATAATCTCCTCTTAGCTTTTCCAGCTTTCGGTCTGCCTCCTCCAGTTCCGGATCCATGAGGGCATTGCACTCCGTTTCCTTCAGTTTCTTCTCTTCCGCAAGGGTCACTGCAGTGTCTGCAGCCTTCTTCTGCTCTTCTTGTGCTTCTCTCTGCTTCTGCTCATCTTCCGACAGCTTTGCCTGCGCTTTTTCGACTTCCTGTTTTTTATTCAGATAACCCTGTGCTTTCTTTGCCAGCATATACTGATTATAACGGGTATACTCATTCCGTATGATCTTCACATCACTGAATGCACGATTCAGCATCTCCAGGCTGTCCTGGATCTCATCCATCTTTTCCATGGCATCTACCATGGGCCGCAGATCTTCATCCGTCAGAGTCTGCAATGAATCATTCAGAATATCATACACTTTGGTTGGCTTGAATTCCTTGGAAAGCTTGGGTGCACGTACCTTTACCAACAGTTTGATAAACTGCTCATACTGTTCTTCTTTCCGGAAACCGAAAATGTACCGGTTCACATGCTTTTTATATTCTGACTGGTTGTCTGTGAAGAAATTATCCTCCCCGAGCTCCGCTTTCATCTCACGTTTATCACGGGGGATTTTATTACTCCCGACTTCCTTGTATAACCACAGATCATACCCGATGCGACGGCCGTCCAGAATTACAAATCCCCAGAAATCCATCGGTTTTCCACGTTTTGCTTTCTGACCGATACCTATGGTACGATATTCCTCCGATCCGCTCTTCTTGAATTCCAGGAACAGATAACCGGTAGATTCTTCCTTACCTTCTTCTCCGAGAAAATAATATTCCATCCGGCGGTCACTGGAGCCAAAAGGATCCAGACGGCTTGGTGTACGGTCTCCATCCAGTACAAACGGTATAAAACTCTGTGTCGTGATGGATTTTCCGGATCCGTTTTGTCCGCGAAGCAGCAGCTTGCCATCCTCAAATTCAAAGTCCTCTTCATCATATAACCAGAAATTCACAAAACCGATTCTGTTCATCTTCCAACGTTCGTTCATGCTTCGTCTCCTCTGTAATCAGCCGGGTACTGCCCGGTCAGCCTTCCCACTGCCGGCAATAGAATGATTCTGTCATCCTCGCATTTCGCCATCATCCAGTCTTTCATATATTGCAGAAGCGTTTCCACCAGTCTGTCTTCATCCATTTCCGCATATTCTTTACTCCACGCATCTTTCCATTTGGTTCTGCAATCTATCACTATCTCTCCAAATGTCGATTTGGACATAGCAATACGCTCGTCTTCCTGTAAGTGCAATTTCCCGGCTTCCAGCTGCTTCTGTATTTCCGCGCAGATGAGCAACACACTTTCCGAAATCTGGGCTTCCTTCGGATGTACGGTACCGTAACAGTCGTCCACATCTAAAATAAAAAACGCAGCATTTTTATAAATCTCCAGATTTCCTCCCAGATTTTCCCGTAAATACCTGCTAACCCATTGTCGTTGATTTTTTAAATATAGGGCATCTGCGTCATCTGATCTGTCCCAATAAAACGCCGGACATACCGCCAACTGTCTGTATACACGGTTAATGCGCAATGCTCCTCTGTTTTCCTCAAATTCCTCAAAGTCCGTCTTTTCAAAATCTCTCCAGGATTCATAACCGGAGATATCTGTGGTAAAACTGCTGGTAAAATATTTCGAGTAGCCGGTATTTTCATACAATACTTCCTGCCCGGCTTCCTGACTGAAGGATTCACTTTTTCCTTCATATACTCTGAGCATCTGCAGACGTTCCATGTACTGTAATACCCGGACCAGCGATTTTCTCTGGGTAAAAGATGTCCAATCCACCGGAAGAAAATTCTTTAACTGCGTTTCCACGTAATCGATCAATTCTGACAGCAGGAACTGTCTGCCTTCCTCAGCATCCTCCAGATACATCAGAACCACGCATAATATACAGTAATCTCTGATATCGGTAAATTCTTGAATTCCCATGAAAGCTTCCGCATGTGCAGGTTTCTTTTCCAGTTTTAAAAGCTTTTCCGTATGTATCAGTTTCCATCCCAGCTGTTCCCTGAGAAAACGCTGAAAATTGGGAATATCACTTTTTACCTTATAAAATGTCTCTTTATCGCTGTCCCGACAAATCCAGAACTTCTCCATTAATGTTCTGATTTCATTCATGTTTCTTTAAACTCCAATGTATAATCCGGCATTTTCAAGTTACCATCTTCGCATTTCAGTATGCAGTTACCCTCTTTTTTGACCAGCCGGTATTCCTGACCATATTCCGTCCTGCCCATCTTCTGAGAACTCATATTGGCCTGTGCGATCCATTGTAAGAAAATAGTACGTGTGTCTTCTGAAATCATCTCGTCAATATCGGCAAAGCGTATTTTCTGATCCTTTATATAACGCAGTACCAATTCCTTCTGTCTCTGTGCCTGACGTAGATAGCTTTCCCTCTGTGCCATTTTTTCCAACGATTTGTCAGCAAAGCCTGTCCGATCTTTCTTCTCACGATATCCTCTCGTATGAGGTTTCAGCAAAAACAGTGCCGGATCTTCCTGATAAACGCTGTTGTTAATATTATCTTCTTCTCTCGGGATATTGGTTTTATAATGTTGTATCTGCTGCACTCCGAACACATGTGCCGATAATCTGTGTGCTTCCTCCAAGTCCTCACATTTTAAGAACAGCTCCAGGAATTTCCTGTAATCATCCTTTCTGCTGATTCCCCAGTTCTGAACCTGTACGATCAATGCCGCATTCTGAATAATGTTCCTTATGATATCACTGGTTATCTTCAGTACTTTTTTTGCTTCGCATTCCTGACCCGGCTGATCCACAAACCAGTTTTTCAGAGAGTGCCATTTTCCGGATACATTTTCCCGGATACTCGGCTCGGCATTGCCATGAATCTCCAAAAGTGCATGGGGAATATCCAGTTCACTCTGTACCACCCGTTCCAGAATTGTATTTTCCATAAGATCCGCATTCTTTTCCAACAATTGTTCCATGCGTTTGGAATGCCGCTGCAATTCCTGAACAAATTCATTGAGATATTTAATAAATTTATCTTTATGAACCATGAATTCCACGGATTTCATCAGTTTCTCTGTTTTGCCGGAATAGAAATCTCTCAAATAATCCTGATAATTCTGGTTCAAACGCTTAAAATCCTCCTGCAGCGTCTGCCACCATTCATTTACAGTCCGAAGCTCTGCATGTTCTATCTCTTCCATCTCGCCCAGGCTCCTTTCCAGGCGGACAAAGAAATTCATGGACAAATTACCGGATTCCAGAAATAAATTTTCCAGCCGTACCGTCAGACGTTCGATCTCTACTGCGTATTCCGACATGGTATATCGATATTGCTTATTTTTATAATCTGCTATCGTATATACCTTTCCGGGGTCTTGCAATGGTGTAAGATTTTTCCATTTCACGAGTGCCTCCAGATCCTGAACCAGTTGTTCCATGGAATACATTGCAAATTCTTCATCTTCTTTTAACAGCCGGTAAACATCTTCTTTGTATAGCTGAAAATGCATTTTTTCATATTCCCGATAAAAGCATCTCATGATTTTTCGATAGATTGGTGCGTTTTGTACAGATAAATATGAAGTTTCATTGATTTGTTCAAAATGTTCCATTTTTAACCTCATTTTGTGCATGACGAGTTTGTGTCAAGTACGCGCAGACACAAATCTCGAGATTGAAAAATTTTATTTTTCAATCTTCATATTCCTTACGATATTTCACCTTTTCAGGCGTTACATCCATTTTTGCTTCTGTTTTCTTACTGCCACTTATCATTATCCATATTTTGTGTCCAATTTTCCGTACATGATTTTATCAGATGTGAACTCGTATTTTTGTTTATTTATTATTTGTATATCGATAATACAATGGATATGAACTTGATATTACAGACATTTGACATTATTTCCTGTATCTTATTCTGCTTTTTATTCCGCGCTCCACTCCTGCAGCGGCTCTATCCCGGCCCCACAATACTCGCAGACGCCCTTGGTGAGGTCAACGTTGGCGTTGCAGTTAGGGCATTTGATGACGTGAATGCCGGCTCCGAGGGTAATTGTTTTTTCATTCCTGCGCAGGGTAAAGGTGTCTTTTTGATAGCTGGAATGGATTTTTCCATTATGAAGATACACCAGTCTGACCTGTAGTCCTACGTCCACACGCGTAACACCGTCCTGTTCCCGTTCCTGCAGACCGGTATAGTCGATAATGTCATAATCGATGATATCCGGCTCGGAATAATACCGCTTGGCAGCCTCGCTGTTCAGGTTGTTATAAAATCTTTTCTTATCGAATCCGGTGCGTGTCCAGAATTCCTGCTGTCTTCTGTTCTGCGCTTCCTTGTATCGTCTAATGGGGCCGAGCACCACATATCCGTCGCACAGGTAGAAAAAGTAATAGAGAATCAACGCGAGAATCGTTCCGTAGAGAAAGATCTTCGTGATGTCGTAACCGTTAAAAGTCCTGGAAGTGCTCGCTATGAATCCCCAGGTAAGCAGCAGGGACACCACATAATCCACTACTGCGGTAACGATCCGGTAGATGGGATTTTTCAGTACCAGGTCATAATGGTGCTTGCTGCCGAGATCCTTGTCCGCGTAGTCGATGTTGGATGCCGCATTGCAATAAGGGCAGCCGTCTGCGAAATCTTTTATTTTTCCGGTGAAGCCGCAGTTTTCACAGGTGTGTGGGGTCTCGTCGTCCAGTCCGGATACATAGGTGTACTCGATCCGGGAATCGAAGATTTTCTCCACATGTACCGGTTTTCCCTTGAGAAAATATTCCTTCCGGCAGCGGATACCACGGATCACGTCATCCTGCGTACTTCCGTCAGTATCACGATAACGCAGCGCACCGTCTGCGATATAGGTGGTCTTAATATGGACGCCGCTTTCCGCAAGCCTGCGCATATGAAATGTCTCGGATACAAATGGCATGGTGTCACGTCCTATCTGTTGTTGTTATTATTGTTGTTATTGTTATTATTGTTGTTATTGTTGGAGGAAGAGCCGCCGCTTCCGCCGGAGCCTGAGGACGAAGTGTAATGCGGAATGACCTTGAATACCGTCCGGGACATCTGCAGTCCGTCGATACCGCTGTCAATGCAGCGAGCGATGATGACCTGGGCATTCTGCACATCGTTTCCGGTGATCAGTGCGAGGTTCTGACGTCCGCCCTTTACGGACGCATCCGGATTCTGCTCCAGGAACTGATAGATTCTCTCCAGTTCCTCCTCCGACAGTTCATAATATTTCGTCAATTCCACACAGCGTTTCATGCGGATCAGTTCTTCATAGGTCTGTGGTTCGAAGTTCATGTGGTTCCTCCCTGTAAATAATAAAACTCTATATTCTGAAACGGCAGGTTAATTGCCTGGATATGATAGTACGCGTTGTTTTTCTGTTTCTGGTAGTGGTAGTCTCGTAACTCCGTGGTGGTGAAAAACATGTTATTCGGGGTGTCCACGGAGTATTCGTTCGCATATTCCCGGATGAGGTTCGAGATGTCATATACGTAATAATCCGCTTCGTTCCCGGATGGATTTTCCGGCTCGTTTTCCACACAATTTCCATCGGAGTTCCCCATAACATGTTCCATCGTATTTTCTGCGGAATATTTCGTGGAATTTCCTATGGCATTTTCCATGGCATGATCCAGCACGCCCTTGTATATCTGGTGTGTTGCAATATGGCGCTGTTTCGTCCTGCCCTCATCCCCGTAAGTCACAAGGTCTCCGGACAACAGCATAATATACAGCGCATTGTTCTCCGGGTAATCACACTCCTCTTGCAGCAGATGTTTCTTCATGCGGATCTTCACGGTGCTGACCGGTGTGAGATAGACGATATCCCTGGATTTCCGGAGGATCTGAGAGGCAAGCGGATAACGCTCCCCGTCCACTTCCAGAGTAAACACCTCGCTGTCATAGATGTATTTTACCCTCGCATCTTCCGCGATGATCTGCTCCAGAGAGGGATAGCCATGTGTCTGTTTCACCGGCATATATTTTTCCGGATCTTCCAAGCGCATCTTCGTCACATATTCATACACGGTTTCATCATTATAGGCATCCTGACTGTAATTCCGGTCGCGGTACATCTGCTGTTGCAGCAGGCAGGTATAGCTTCGTCCGGAATCATATACATTTTTCACAAACGGGCATCCGGTCTTGCACAGATAGAGGTAACCGCACTTCGCACAAGCCTCGGGGAAAGGCTGTCTGTTGTGGCTCCGGAATATCTTCTGCATAGCGCATTTTAGGATATCCTCCACGCTGTCCGTGTAGATATTGCCATAATAGAAATCCTTATTTTTCTGCCCTCTGACGCAGGAATAGATGTCCCCGTTACGCTCCAGCAGGAAAAATTTTTCTCCGCAGTTATCGCAATTCGTGCAATATTCCGGCCCAAATTCATCGAACCAGGCGCCGTTCACGCCGGCGTCCAGATTCGTTCCGTCGAAAGCCTCGTGCATCTTCTTAAAAAATGCCAGCTGTTCCTCTTCACTCATGTGATGCAACAGGCCGCAGGAATTATAATCAAAACCAATCATAAAGTTGAAATCATTCATGTCCAGACAGGTGTTCTGATCCAGGAACTTGATATCCTCTATGATCTGATCCGTATATTGAAAATGTTCTTTAAAAATCGTAGCGGATACTTTTTTCTTATTCGGAATGTCTGAAAGCAGTCGGATATTGGCAAGGATTTTCTCCAAAGTACCTCTTCCGCCTTTGGTCACGCGGTATTTTTCATGCAGGGACAGGGGCAGATCCAGGCTGCCGGAGACGGACACGTTGTATTCCCGGATGGTCTCGATATGCCTGTCCAGCCCGTACAGATTGGTCTTGATATGCGGTCGTCCCACTTTGAATCCGGCACCGGTGATAAGTTCCCGGTTTTCCCGGTAATAGTCGCTGATGTATTGGATCAGGTCATGGAATTCCTGTTTGGGCAGCGTCGTGACCTCTCCGCCGTGCAATGAGATGTTGAACGGCACGACTTCGGCTTCTCTGAATTTTGCGATGGCGTATTGCAGGGTTTGCAGGCTGTCTTCGCCCGTTCCCTCATCCACGGTGTTGTCTTCGAGGTAGCAGTAACGACACTGCATATTGCATACAAGCGTGGGCACATATAGTAAATGAATAAACTTAGTCATAATAATAGATGTTTCCTAAAGGAGTCTCCTTAAAAGCGCGTTCGTTGATATAGACATTGCGGGGCAGCGTGATCTCTGTCAGGGAATCACAGCAGCGGAACGCAGAAGAACCGATCTCCTGCAGCTTACTGCCGGGCGACAGCAGGACATATTCCAGGCTGCTGTCTCCGTAGAAGGCGTGTCCGCCGATCCGGGTCACGCTGTCCGGGATCTTGACTGTCCGCAGGTCGGTACATTCCTCAAACGTATTGCCGCGGATCTCCTCGATTCCTTCCGGAAGTATGATCTCTTGCAGACCAGAGCAGCCATAGAAGGCTTCTCCGCCGATATAATTCAGGCTGTCCGGCAGGTCGATCTCCTGCAGCAGGGAACAATTATAAAACGCTCCGCCGCCGAGATATTCCAGGTTAGCCGGCAGATTTACCTTTTTCAGAATCCAGCATCCCTTAAACGCCTCACCGCGGATCTCCGTAATGGTATCGGGGAGGTTCACTTCTCTTAACAACAGCATATTGGAGAAGGTATTGCCGCGCAGTCCCACGACTTTTTCTCCGTTATAAGTATCCGGAATTGTAACTTTTGTCATATTGGTGATGCCGTAAGCATAGAATCGCACATTGACACCGCCGGGAGCCTGCTCATAAAAGATTCTGGGATTTGCGAACAGAAGCAGTGCACACGCAGCTGCTGCCGCCAGCAGTCCCAGTCTCAGTTTTTTACTGTAATCCGGCACAAGAGAAGTCTTCACATTCATGACAATATTCGAGATCTTCTCCTGCGGTCTGGCCTTTACTTCCTTTTTCAGATACTTTAACAGCTTATAACGTCCGGTCAGGAAACCGTACACCACCAGGATCACCAGTCCCACCGCATACGTGGCAAACGGGAAATGGAAGAAAATGAGGCAGACATACACGAATAACAGAATCGCAAAGATCACACTCAGGATATTCTTTCTGCGCAGCATATCCTCCGGGATCAGCTTCTGATCCTCTGTGATTCCGGCACGGCTCATTTCACGTTTGATAAATTCTTCCAGGCAATCGTCTTCCGACATGGAGAACAGGGGATCGAAGTCGGCACGGGATACTGCCTTTTTCACGGGAGTCTGCTGAGGTTGTGCTCCGGCTCCCACTTCGCCTGCCACATTTGCCGCTGTTCCGTTTACCGCCGCATCAGTCCCCGCTACATTCGCGTTCTGTCCGTCTGCCGCGGCCAGCACTTTATTCGTCTCTATAATCTCCTTCACCGCTTTCCTGTCCTCAACTGATTTTTTCCCCATCGTAAGCGGTACTACGATAAATGCTCCCACGAACACCAGCATAAAATCCACGATAGCGATTCCCGTCGTGATAAAGAAATCAAAAAACAGCAGGATAAACGCTCTGATTCCAAACATGATCCAGAACGTTTTCTTGCTGTTTTCCTTGGAAATCATCTTAGAAAGCGGTAAAAGCACAAACACGGACATATGTATTGATACAAATGCCTCCATGAATAATGCCGCCAAAATGCCGATTCCACTGCCGTTCATCTTATGTTCTCCCCTCAAAATATTGTAACTATTCAGAGTAAAAGTAATGTCTCGAAGAGACAATTTTGCTCTGAATAGTTATGAAATATTATAACAGATGATACGATAAAATAAAAGCTTCCTACGTAAACATCCTCTTATTCACCGTAATAACGGCTTCTTTTCCGTTCTGTCCCTCTGCCTTTTCCAAAAGCTGCTTTAACTGTGCCGCGCTTTCTTCATTCGGCAGATAGATGTAGGAAATCTCCGCATAGGACACCGTTTTCTCCGTTACGCAGTATACCTCGCTTTTTTTGTCAGCGTCGATCTGTTCTTCCATGGCTGTCCAGTCAATTTGGGAAATTCCCTCTTCATAACTGTAGAGCTGCGAGTTTCCCTGCTGCCCCGGTAATATCCGGTATCCGTGTGCGGCCGCATATTCCCTTGTGACACATAAATATGCATAGGTCGTCTTAGGATGTTCCCGCTGTTCTTTCAACGCTTCCGGTGTATACGCATGGAATACGAATTCGACGTATTTTTTATCGCCGATCTGCATTTTCGGGCGCAAGCCCTCCTTCAGGATCCGCTCCACATCCTCAAGCTTCACCAGATGATACAACAGCTTCTTATCACGGATATTCCTGGTGCCGATCCTGGAAGACTGAAATGCTCTTCTGGCATCTTCCTCTGTGAGGAACGCTCGATAAATAGCACTGCGGTAGCCGTTTACCTGCTCATAGCATTCCGGCCAGCTGGAATAGACACCCGGTTTCCTTCCGCTGATCACTACATACCATTTATGCGGCTTGCCAACGTTTTCTCCCGGAGCCTCGCCTGCCTGCTCTCCTTCCTCCAGAATCGCCGCCAGATGTTCTCCCTGGATATAAGACTTATCCATGATCTCCGCAACCACACGGTCTATCACGTTTCTGCCCTCTTTGATCAGACGGATGGCCCGCTGTAACTGTTCCTCCAGGATCCGGTTGGCTTCCTCCAGTACTTCCGCACCCTTGGGAGAATCCAGTACCTTCTCCGGATTCAGTGCCACCAGTCCCAGACTTCCCATACCGAACCGGCAGATCATCCGAATCGCATAATTCGTCGCTGTCTCCAGATCACTGCTTGCACCGGTGTTAATGCCGTGTTCCCCGTAGTACACCACTTCCGCGGCACGTCCGGCCAGACATTGACAGATATAATTTCTAAGATCCTCTTTGCTTAAGTTATACACATCCTCGCCGTCACCATAGGATACATATCCACCAAAATTTCCACGAGATACGATCGTAATAAACTTCGGTTCCCTGCCGGTCAGGAATCCCACATAAGCATGTCCTGCCTCGTGTCTTGCGACACTCAGCCGGTATTCCTCATCATTTTCCCGTTTTTCTCCGTAAAGCTGTGTCTCCAGTGTATCCGTGAGCAGATCGTCATTGATCTCTTTGTTCTCATCAATGGCGGTATTCGTCATGTTGGAAACGGCACGTTTCAAGAAAGCCAGGCTCTTTCCGCCGGTATGCTCTACCATATAGTCAACGGCCGCCTCGGAAATCTTGTTGGTATAACCTTTCTCCCGGAACAAAAGCCGGATATATTTTCTGCGGTCTTCACGATCCGGCAGTCCCACGTACACCGGGTTGTCAAATCTTCTGACCAGTGCGGGATCGATCACGACCTCATAAGGATTTCCACTGCTATGTGCCACGCCGTAATTCGTTGCAGCCACCACGAATACCGGCTTAAACGGATCCTTGTCCCGGAATCCTTCCATCTCTGTCAAAAGCGTATTTACCAGCATTTCCAGCCCGGTATCATGTCCGGTTCTCTCCTTGGCGATCACATCGATCTCATCGATAAAAAGGATTGCCGGGGCATTGGCATACGCGATTTTGAACAGGTCTTTGATCTCCTGTACGGGATCCTTGGCATTCAGGATATTGGCGCCTGTGGTGTTTAAAAACAGAGCATCACATTCTCCGGCCAGGGCCTTCGCAAGACTCGTTTTTCCCGTTCCGGGCGGTCCGTACATCAACACACCGCGCGGTATCTCCGCACCCTCAAGCACGTATCTGTCGATATTGTGCATGTAGTTAATAAAATGCTGAAATTCATGCTTTGCCTGTTCGGCACCGATGATGTCATCAAAACGCAGCTTCGGTCTCTCGAAATCAAATACCTTGGAACTTTTCACTTTTCTGCGCAGTTCCGCGTCATTCATTCCTGCGTCTCGCAGACGCAGATCGAATAATTCCACGACTCCGGTCTTTTCTTCCGTCAGAAACCGCATCTTATACTCCACACACTGCCCTTTTTCCGACAAAAGTTTCAGGCTGTTCTGAATATGTAACTGCTGCATCAGTGTTTCCATATTAGCTGCGCAGTCCTGACTGTTTTTCCCTGCCGTGAACATTCCGCGGGCTCCGGCATTTAAGATCTCTTTCCTGTCCTCCGCATCATAATTATCATGACTCACGACATAGACCGGGATCTGCGGTGCTTTTTGCAGCAGTTCCTCCATGCATTGTCTGCCCACGGATGCCGTGCCCATCACATTGGCTGCCTGCGCCTGCGTTTCGCTGCCGTATAGCAGGTCAGCCAATGCAAATAAGATTTTATTTTCACGAATGGTTTCAACCATCTTCTGTACATTTTCCGCATATAACAGACGTATTCCCGGATGTGTGAAATGTAACCTCTCATCATCGGAGATCACCAGTATATTACTGCCCTGTTCATTTACAAACAGCGGATAAATGTCCTTGTTCGCCTCATCCAGTGCGATCTCTACAGCTATTTCCTCCACTGCGAGCCTGCCCTGCTTCTTCGCGGCATTTCTTACAAAAGTCACCATGCAGTCCCGCAGAATCTCGGCACCCCTGTTGGAAGCGATTCTGGCATCCACATTGCTTCCGATCCGGAACAGGAACAGTTCCGGCAGGCGCTGATCGTACTTCATTCTCACATGATATTTTTCCCCGATCTCCCTCACTACTTCATCCATCTTCTTACGGACGATGTTGCACAGAGCATGGCACTGCAAGTGATTGAACATGATAATCGATCCCGATGCGAAACGGGAACACAGCTCATTCGGAAAATCCGCATCGTCCCGCAAAGCATCCAGTACTTCGCCCTCTGACAGCGTGGCCAGATTCGTCTCTTCGTTGTCCTGATACAGACTTTTACCGCAATTCGTCGTAAAGATGAGGATCACATCCTCAAAGTTTACATATTTGTCGTAAAATTTATCATGTAAGCGCGCGCCCTCTAAGATCTGAAGGAACAACATTTGTACCGGAACGGCCGCCTTTTCGATCTCATCCACCAGGATGATGGAAGCCGGATGGTCGGAGACAAATGTAGTCAGGACACCCGGGGTCGCTGTCTTCCAGGTTCTCTCAAATCCAACCAAGCCTTCCGTTGCACTGCTTCCGGCATACTCACTCATGTCAAAAATCTTAAACGGCAGCCCCAAAGTCTCGGCAGCGAGTCTTGCCAGGTAGGTCTTGCCGACGCCGGGAGGTCCCGCGAATAAATACGACGCCGCAGGTCTGCCCTGTTTACTCTTGCCTGCCAGTTTTGCATTGGTGTAAGTCTGCACGAATTTCTGAATTGCCTGATCCTGACCGACGATTTTTTCGGTAAGGGTATCGTACAGTCTGCCGGAATTTGCCACGATCTCCTCAAGATTTTCTTCTGCCGGTGCTTCTTTTTTCTCTTTCTCCAGCAGGAACTTTTTGTTATGTCTCAGATACGCAAAGCTGGGACCGTAAATATTGAATTTATCCTCTTCAAACAGCAGTTTATGCAACAGGTTGAAGCAAATGATCTCCGCTGGATGCTCACCCATGCTCATACTGTTTTTCAAATATCCTATTGCTTTCTCGTAATCTTCTTGCACAGCCTCATCTTCTTCAAAGGCAGAGATATTCTGTGCTATCATGTGCTGCAGCATTGCAGGGTTCATCTCCACACGCTCGTGTTCAAACAGAAACTTGAGCTTTTCCTGAAAATAGAAGACATCGTCGTAGGAGAGTGACCCCTTGCCCAGTTCCTTACAGATATCCGCCGTCGGCATCTGTGCGATACGGGCATACGCATACAGCAAGTGAACCGTTGTCATTTTCACTTTCTTGATGCTTTTCGCATATTGTAAAAGCAGGTCTATCATATTTTTTCCGGTGTCCTGTACACCGGAATCGTCTAAATTGATGGTAATCTCCCCCTGTTCATTTGCGCAATTGTTATTTTTAGCGTTTTTTGTACCGATGCTCTTAGTACCCGCGTTTGCATTCTTGCCGCTTGTACTATTGCTGCCTGCAGCTATTGTACCTACGCTTTCCGCGCCTGCACCGTCTGTGGGCTCCGCCACATTAAATCGGCTTAAAAAATCGTCCTTCACAGGATCCTCCGGATCCATGATCACAGGTTTTCGCTTCACCGCTTCCCTGATCAGATTGTTCAGATCCTGATCCGTCTTCGCCTTCTCACCGGCGTCTTCGCTGTCCGCAATATAATAGGTCAAAGCGATATATACTTCCTCTGCCGTCAGGCGTTGCAGCCATTCTTCATCATCGCCCCATCTCAGTGCAGACACCAGTCTGTTGTAATCCAGGCCTCCTGCGTTTTCGCAATTCAGGCAGACCTCCATCTTGCCGAATTCCGTTTCAAAATACATCTCGCGCGTAGTATCCCAGTTCTGCTCTGCCGTTTGTCCGTAGACATCCGGCCGGTCTGCGAATATCACCTCATCCAGCGCATAGACAATATCCACACTTTTGATCCCATTCTGGGAGCAATAATCTATTACCGCTATCTCCACTGCATTCTCCAGCGCTTTCACAGAAGGCACCCTTTTCTTCGCCGCGTGCCTCTTATCGCGAATGATCACTTCTCCGTCGCGAAAAATACAGGCAGCATATTTGTAATATTTTTCCCCACCGGGCGTTGTTTTAAAAGCGTACTCCACAAAAGCCAGCGCCTCCGCGTCTGTATGCAAGCCGTCCTCTAATCGTATTAAGCCTCTTTGCATAGCAGTACCAAAACCTTTCTGTCAAATTACGAATCTATGCTTTCTTTCATTAAAAGCCCGACTCTGCTCTCAAAGATCAGCCCGTCAAGCTGATTATGATGTTTCGATTCCTCTGCAAAAAACATGGTTTTCAGCAGGCTCTCCAGATTCTCCCAACGGAATAATCTCGTATGACAGCAATCATTTCGTTTATTTTTGCAATCAAACAGCCTTGACTTAAAGTCATCCCACCATTCCCCGTCGTATGATGCATATCCGATCTCGTTCATAATACTGCCCAGTTCCTGCTTCTTTTTCTTTATGAAGGCCGGATACCATCCAAGCGTGAACTCTTCGGCATCTGCATCCTTGAGGTATATGATCTGTTCCTCCTGCGATCCGGCAGCCGGGATTACTCTCATCCGGTATTCCGGAAAATAATTTTTCAGAGCATCCGCAAAACATTCATGCATCTGTATCTCCATTGCCTTGCAGAATAAGATTCCGCAGCAGGAAGCATCTATCTCCGCATTGGTCTCCCTGTATACATTTTCTAAGAGCAGATACAATTTCATTCCCCAGAGAAGGTTAGACCGGATTTCCTTGCTGAATTTCATGACCTCTTCCATACTTGCAAAGCCAAATTTGGAGAGTTCTTCCGTCGTCAGGTCTGCGCACATCAGATTTGTCTTATCAAATTCTCCGATAACTTCCATCGTTGACGGAACATACTCTTCCTCTCCTGTCTCTCCTCCCTGTTTATACTGAACAGGAAAAGCCGTTCCGGTCGGAATCTGTGCGCATAATTTTTTCAGTTTTTCTTTATCCGGTTCGTCTTTCTGCAGTTCACGATCCAGACATTCGAAAGCATAGGTGTCGATGATCTCTTTTGCCCTGCTGACACATTTTGACTGTTTCCATGCCCGGATATCTCCGATGATGTAAAATCTGTATTTTGCCCTGGTTGCAGCCACATTCACGATATTGTTATTGACCCACCGGATCGCCGCCGCAGCATTCGGTGAGGTATCGCAGCCGAGCAGGAATATCACCTCGGCAGCCTCTTTTCCCTGGAACCGGTGGACTGTTCCGATATTTTTGTCCATCCATTCCGTTACTCCCTCACAGTTTACTAAATTACTGTCTGTTCCTTTCTTCCGGCAGTCTTTTACATAAGACTTTACAGCATCCTTAATACCGGATACTACCGTTGTAAACGGACTGATGATAAAGAGGTCCGGAGCGGGATTCTTGGAAAAAGCAGTTTCGAGCATTTTGATTACTTCTTCGCCTTGCTCTTTTACAAAATGTCGTTTCTTTCCTGCCTCTCTGCCGCTAATATTGATCCACTGCGACCGGTCAGCGATAAATGTAGTCAGCTTTTCGGGCTTGGGCTGTGCCGTCTGCTGTCTCATGATATTGTTATAAGAGATGTCGTTTGAAATATCATACATGGGTGAGATACATCTCCTGTGAACCAGCAACAGGCAGCCTACCCACTCGTCTACTCCCTGACCGTTTTCAAGATAAGTCCCGTACGGGTTCATGATATCTGCAAATCTCTGGACCGAGTTCGTCTTATCGGCATATAATTTAAAAATATCCTCTGTATAAGTCTGCTTTAACAGATCCTGATCATCCGTAACGACGGGCTCCACCTGCTTGGGATCCCCCACGATGACTGCCTTTTGCGCACGGCAAAGTGCTCCGATCGCCATATGAGGAGAGGCCTGACCCGCCTCATCTACGATCAGCGTTCCGATCGTGCTTTCCTCTTTTGCATTTCTGAACACTTTTTGTACCGATGCAAATGTAGAAGATACCACCGGGATCAGCAAGAACAAGGTTTCATAGGCTGCCTCGGTACATGTCTGCAGATCATCCTCTATAAATCTCACCTGTTCGCCGTTGCCATAGCTTCCGCTCCAGAGGCAGTCCAGGTGTTTGAAATTATCTCTGCATTTATTTGATCCGAGGATAAATTCTTTTGTCATCTGCAGGGCATATAAAAACAGTTTTTCGCGTTCCCGGTTGTAATGGTCCGAAAGCCATGGATTCCTGAGCTGCGCCTTCGTTGAAGCATCAATATCCGATGACAGAATATCCGCGATAAATTGATGGTCTAAGACAAAACCGCGCTCATAAGCGCTTTTATTCCGGTAATCGGTTTTTATTTTCTCCGCAAAGATTTTCTGCGCATCAAGCCGCTTCCCGGCAGCCGTTAATTCCTCCTCTGATCTTTTTATCTGTGTCTCGATGTTTTCTCTTTCCGCCTGAAGTTCTTTCAGTTTTCTGTTATTCTCACTGATTTTTTCCTCTATGTTCCGGATTTCTTCCCGGGCTGCGGATATCTTGTTGTTTTCTTCATTTAATTCATTATTTAGTTCATTCATCTGCTGCAGATACCGGACCTGCATATCAGATGCACGGGAAATGCTCTCCTGTACCTCATTATATCTGGCTTTTTTTAGCAGTTTGTCAAACACAGACACACTCTTTTGCAAATTATCTATTGTTGTCTGTGCGGCCGCAATATTATCCTGCTGCGCTTTTACTTTTGTCTCAAACTCTGAAGCGCTTTCCTGCAAGGCTGCAATTTTTGTTTCAACTTTCGCCTTCTCACTATTCAGCCGGCTTATACTTTCCTGCTTTTCTGCCGTTCTGTTATCAATTTCGGATAGTTGCAAATTCCATTGCAGGCGCTGCACTTCTGCCTGCTGTTTCCTTTCCCGGACATTTTCAGACATATCAGCCAGCTTTTTCTCTTCGACTGCCGGCTCATCCAGTTTTTCCCGGAGCTTCTGCACCAGAGAAAGCTGCGCCAGGAACTTTTCCCGTGCAACCGTATAACTCTGTTTTCTCTTTGCTATGTCATCATTTTTCTTCATGATATCAAGCAGCGGCATGATCACCTTTTCCTCTACTCTGTCAATATTTGACTTTTTTCCCAACGAAGCCGAGATCAGTCCGAAAGCCTGCTGTTTCTCCCGGTTTCCATATTCCTCATTGAGAAGATCCGTTGCAAGTCTTGAAAAATAAATATCCGGCTCTTCCTTTATCACTTCTTTGGACCGTTTTCTCTTTGCTCCCTTATCGTCAGTGTATTCTTCCCAGATCTTTGTCTTAAACGGAAGCGTTCCTGTACTTTCGGACACTGTAAACAGCCCGGTCAGTTCGGCCAGGGCAGCATCATTAGCCCCTTCCATTTTGTCCGAAGGAGCTATGTCGTCCAGTATTTTCTTCTCGACGGGCAGTTCTTTGGTAATATTTTCCACAGCGGTATTGTTGCTGGAAGCCACAAGTATGCTGTATGCATTGATCTTCTTGTTCTTAAGCCTGTGATATTTCTTCACATACTGGTTATACGAATGTCCGACTCCCTCCCCGTGCCGGAAGGAATAATCGTCAAATGCCTCATCCGGGTCATCATAATCTGCAAGCAGAATGGCTTTTTCAATAATGTTACTGACAATGATCTCTTTTAATAGAGTTGTTTTTCCGGTTCCGGGCGGACCGTTAACGGAAAAAACAGACATACTGTTCTCTTCATCCGTTGCCAGATTCACAGCGATCTGCTGCATCAGCGCCGGCATGAATCGTGAAGGCCATTTTCCCAACGGCGCTTTTCCGGCCGTAAGCGTATTCAGCATAAACCGGTATAATTCTTCCCCGCTTTCTGGTTTCACCACATCGAATCGTTCCGGTGTCTTTTCCGTGTCCGTACCGTAACGATAAATCCCCAGAATATAGTCAAGAAGGAGTTTTTTCTTGTCTTCCGTAAAACTGTGATTTCGAAGTCCTTCGGCAGCCATCGCCAGATCTTCAGAATAGAAATCCATATGGAATCCTATCTCGTTTTCTTCCTCCTCGACATCATCTTCCGACGCATATAATTTAAAATAAACTGCAAGAAACGATCCCGTTGTTTCAGAGGCATCGATTCTTAATGTCTCAAGGATCATGTCCTCGATATTTTTTAACAGATCATAGGAGACAACATCCGAGACTCCTGTTTCTGATTCCGCAGCGGAGTCCCCCTCTTCCAGCGGTTCGAACAGGTTGCCGATCTGTCTTTCGATTGCTCTGATCTCAGCCTGATACTCTGCCGTCGAAAGCTTCCGGCTGGCATTGTCGGTTCCCCCTGCCAGTTTCTTCATCGCCCATGCCAGCGGCGATATTGACACGGAGTTCGAAATATAACTTCCGTCTTTCGAAAATCTGATTGCCGCCAGCGCTATCTCGTCATTATTTTCATCCGGACTCTGACCACTCCATGCAACATTCTGTGCTATTTTCTGAATGCAGACTTCTTTTTTCATACGGCCTATAAACACTGTAAAATCGCTCCGGACGGGAAGCCGCATTGCTTCCGACTCTGTTTCTGTCAGAGTGCGCAGATTGTCTCCCTGGCGAAACCGGACAAAGTCCTCCGAAGTCTTCCTGGGATGTTTTATTTTCCCTGACTTCAGTGCGTTTTTATATGCTGATGCCTTGGTTTCAATATCTGTAAAGCTTTTCAGACTTCGCTGGTTTAAGAACTCCATCGTAAACCAATAGTCGAGAATTCTTACGGCATTTTTTTCGTCAACAGTTAATTCCTCCGGCATGGAACGGTCTCCTCATATTGTATATTTTGTGTGCATTCTGACGTACTTGCGTTTATTATATCAAGACACGCCAATCCTCTCAATGACTTTTTACTGTGGTTTCATAAATATCTTCCCCTTATAACAAAACCCCATCAGACAGATTTCTCTGTCCGATGGGGCTTCTATGTCATGTTTTATTTCCCGGAATCAAGCCGGCTATTAGTACAGCTTCGCACCTGCAGGGATATGGTTATCCACCATCAGAAGGTGCAGTTCTTCCTCTTCGCTGTCCTTCTTGTTGTTGACTGCGCTGAGCAGCATACCGCAGGATTCGATTCCCATCATGGCTCTGGGAGGCAGGTTGGTGATGGCGATCAGGGTCTTGCCTACCAGTTCTTCCGGCTCGTAGTAAGCATGGATACCGGAGAGGATGGTACGGTCGGTGCCGGTTCCGTCATCCAGGGTGAACTGCAACAGTTTCTTGGACTTAGGTACTGCAACACACTCTTTTACTTTCACTGCTCTGAAATCAGACTTGCTGAAGGTCTCGAAATCAACGGCTTCCTCGAACAGGGGCTCGATCTTCACATTGGAGAAATCGATCTTGTTGTTCGGAGTGAAGAATCCGTTGTTGTCGCCGGATGCCTTAGAACCTTCTGCCTTGTCATCAGACTTCTTGGAAGCGCTGCTGTCCAGACTCTTCATGGTCGGGAAGAGCAGAACATCGCGGATCGCGGGAGAGTTGGTGAGCAGCATTACCAGACGGTCGATACCGTAACCGATACCGCCGGTAGGAGGCATACCGATCTCCAGTGCGTTCATGAAATCTTCATCGGTCGTATTGGCTTCCTCATCGCCTGCTGCCAGTGCAGCTTCCTGCGCTTTGAAACGCTCTCTCTGGTCGATGGGGTCATTTAACTCGGAATATGCGTTACACATCTCACGTCCGTAGATGAATAGCTCGAAACGCTCTACGTAATCGGGCTTATCCGGTTTTCTCTTGGTCAGAGGGGAGATCTCTACCGGATGATCCATGATGAATACGGGCTGGATCAGATGCTCTTCTACAAATTCCTCGAAGAACAGGTTCAGGATGTCGCCCTTCGCATGACGCTCCTCGTAATGCACACCCTTCTCGTCTGCCAGCTTCTTCGCTGCAGCGGTATCGGGTACCTGGTCGAAGTCAACGCCTGCGTATTTCTTGACTGCATCTACCATGGTCAGTCTCTCGAAAGGCTTGCCCAGGTCAATGGTCTCTTCTGCATAAGGGATCACTGTGGTACCGCATACTTCCTGTGCCACATAACGGAACATGTTCTCGGTCAAATCCATCATTCCGTAGTAATCGGTGTATGCCTGGTACAGCTCCATCAGTGTGAACTCCGGATTGTGTCTGGTGTCCAGACCTTCGTTACGGAATACTCTGCCGATCTCGAAGACACGCTCCATGCCGCCGACGATCAGTCTCTTCAGATACAGTTCCAGGGAGATACGCAGCTTTACATCCTCATCCAGTGCGTTGTAATGGGTCTCGAAAGGTCTGGCTGCCGCACCGCCGGCATTGGCTACCAGCATGGGAGTCTCTACTTCCAGGAATCCCTGACCTTCCAGATAACGACAGATGGCGCTGATGATCTTGGAACGCTTTACGAAAGTATCCTTTACGTCCTGATTCATGATCAGGTCGGTATAACGCTGACGATAACGGATATCGGTATTGGTCAGGCCGTGGAACTTCTCGGGCAGGATCTGTAAGCTCTTGGACAGCAGTGTTACCTTGGATGCATGTACGGAGATTTCTCCGGTCTTGGTCTGGAATACTTCGCCCTCGATACCTACGATATCGCCGACATCGTACTTTTTGAAATCTGCATAGGATTCCTCACCGATGCTGTCTCTTGCCACATATACCTGAATATTGCCGGGCAGATCCTGTACATTACAGAAGGATGCCTTACCCATGACACGTTTTGCCATGACACGTCCTGCGATACGGACGGTCTTGCCTTCCAGTTCCGCGAAATTATTCTTGATATCTGTGCTGTGATGGGTCACATCATATTTTGTGATCTGGAAAGGGTCCTTTCCTGCTTCCTGCAGGTTAGCCAGCTTTTCACGCTTTACCTTAAGCAGCTGGTGAATATCCTGCTCCTGTACCTTTGTATTCTGTGTATCTGCCACTTTTTTCCACTCCTTACTAAACTATCTTACTCAACGTTACTTCTCTGGATCTCCAGAATCTTATATGCGAATACACCTGCGGGTGTCTCTACTTCTACGGTATCGCCGACCTTATGTCCGATCAGAGCCTTACCTACGGGACTCTCGTTGGAGATCTTGCCCTTTAAGCTGTTGGCCTCGGTGGAACCTACGATCTTGTAATCCAGTTCTTCGCTGTATTCGATATCCAGGATCTTGACCTGACATCCGATATTGATCTTGTCCAGATCTACCTCATCCTCGACAACGACTTCTGCGTTCTTCAGGATCTTCTCCAGCTCTTCGATACGTGCTTCGATGTCTCTCTGCTCGTCTTTTGCCGCATCGTACTCAGCGTTCTCGGACAGGTCTCCCTGTTCTCTTGCTTCCTTGATCTTCTGGGCAACTTCCTGACGCTTTACTACTTTCAGATCATGTAACTCTTCCTCATATTTTCTGAGGCCTTCGTAGGTCAAAATGTTTTTCTTTTCCTGCATGATACCGCACCTTCCTGTTCTCTATATTTTGTGCTGCCGACACTCCCGGCAACTTTACTAGCCTAATCAACCGAGTTATTATACCCATTTTTACTGATGGTGTCAAGGTATTCCAAGGCTTTTCGGGGGGCTTTCCACTCTTTTTTCAATGAAAAATAGCGGATCTGCGGACATTGTCCGGCAAGCCTTCTCTCCTTTTCCTCTGATGCTGCAAAATCCAGCCAGACACTGCCCACAGGGAGCCCGCCACCATGGACTTTTTCACTGTCGGAAAAATCCAGTACCACGCAAGGTTGCGTCTCTTTCAGCTGCACTCTCGCATAGTCTGCATCCGTTGCCATCAGACGGAGTACCGGAATCAGTCCATACTCTTCTTCCAGTTCCTCCACAAGCAGGTCCTCTTCCTCACGATACTGCCTCTGCGTAAGATACCAGCTTACGCTGCGAAGTGCCCCGGCATACCGCAGCATTATATATGGCAGATAATAATTTCTCCCAAGTAAGATCAGATCCGGCCACAGCGGATCCCCCTCTGCATCCTCACCATATCGCAGCAGATGTTCCACCCAGTCCTGCTGCCGGTAATCAGAAAACTCCCTGCCAAAATAAAAAGAAAGAGGCTCGCGGCACACCACGTAAGTGTGATCCGGATCCTCTGTCAGTTCGTACAATTGTTCCCTGAGGTTCTGCCCCAGTCTTTTGTATGTCTCCCCGCGGCTTTCCTTCGGTGCCGCGCTCATTCCGGATTCCTCTCTGCAGGAAGCCACCGCCACTTTCACCAGGCGATAATCCGGAAAAAAATACTCCGTCCGGCTCAGCTGTAGTCCGGTCCGTTCTTCTCCGTCATTCCGGGCAGTTATCCGCGGACGGGAAAGGATTTTGCGAAGTTTTCCCCACCATCCGTCCGGGCGACAGGGATTCTGTTCTTTTATCCGCCCTGTTTCCGCACCGTGATTCTCTGTCTTTCGTACAGGATAGAGATATAAAATAGTGTCCATGCTCCAATGTATGATGACATGTTCAAAAGTATGAACCCGGAATCTCTGAATATTATGCCTCGTCCGGGAAAATCTCATACACGCCCTGGATCAGTTCATCCATTTTTTCCATAGTATTGATGGTCTGACGGAAATGCGCCGAATGGGGCATACCCACGGTATACCAGGACAGGTGCTTGCGCATCTCCCTGACGCCGGTGTATTCTCCCTTATATTTAAGCTGCAATGCCGCGTGGCGCAGGATCAGTTCCCGTTTTTCCCGATTGTCAGGTCTCTCCGGAATCGTGCCGTTCTCCAGGTAAGATACCACTTCCCGGAAGATCCAGGGATTGCCTTCGGCCGCCCTGCCGATCATCACGCCGTCACAACCGGTCTGTTCCATAATGGCTTTCGCCTTCTGTGGGCTGTCCACATCACCGTTACCGATGACCGGGATTTTCACCGCATTCTTGACCTGCGCAATGATATCCCAGTCCGCCTGTCCGCTGTAGTACTGGGCTCTCGTCCGTCCATGCACCGCTACCGCCGCCACACCGCAGGCTTCTGCGATCTTCGCGATCTCTACAGCATTCACATGGTCATCATCGAAGCCCTTACGAATCTTCACTGTTACCGGCTTGTCGATGGCTTTCACCAGTGCCGTCAGGATCTGCTCCACCAGCTTCGGATCCTTCATCAGTGCGGAACCTTCCCCGTTATTCACGACCTTCGGCACCGGACATCCCATGTTCAGGTCCAGAATGGAAAACGGTCGTTCCTCGATACGTTTTGCCATCTCCGCAAGGATCTGTGGGTCAGAACCGAACAGCTGCAAAGATGCCGGAACCTCGTCCGGATGAATCTCCATCAGGCTGTCCGTATTTTTATTGTTATAATATATGGCCTTGGCACTTACCATCTCCATGCATACCAATGCCGCTCCCATCTCTCTGCAGAGCAGACGAAATGGCAGGTCGGATACGCCTGCCATAGGTGCCAGGATGATGGGATTGTCCAGGGTCACATTGCCGATCTGTAATTTCTTCATGTCATCCTCATCAATGTCTGTTTTTATCATAGATAATTCTAAGTCCGTCCAGCGTCAGATAACTGTCGTAGATATCAATGCAGTCGGTCTCATCCGCGATAACGCGTCCCAGTCCGCCGGTGGCTACTACCTTCAGGTTATCCAGTCCGCTTTCTTCTTTCACCTTACGGATAATGTATTCCGTCAGTCCGATCTGTCCGTACATCAGTCCCGCCTGCATACTGGTAATGGTCTCCTGTGCCAGAATGGACTTGGGTTTACGGATCTCGATGTTCGGCAGTTTCGCGGTCTCTCTCCACAGCGCTTCCGAACTGATACGGATACCGGGCGCCGTAATTCCCGCGGTAAATCTTCCGTCCTCCGTAATCAGATCATAAGTGGTCGCTGTACCGAAATCCAGCACCAGCACCGGCCCGCCGTATTTTACATAGGCTGCGACCGCATCCACGATACGGTCTGCGCCGATGGCTCTGGGATCTTCCGTAGCGACCTTGATGCCGCTCTTCACCCCGGGACCCACGATCAGCGGTTTCGTCTTCAGATATCTGATAATGCAGCTTGTCAAAGAATGCATCACATCAGGCACTACGCTGGCAATGATAGTTCCCTCGATGTCCGCCGCTTCGATACCGTTATTTTTCAACAGCTGAGTGATCATAATGCCGTATTCATCGGAGGTTCTGGGGGTCTTCGTCATGATCCGGAAGGTGGCTGCCAGTTTTTTTCCCTGAAAGACACCCATCGTCATATTTGTATTGCCTACATCGATGACAAAAATCATTCGTCGTCCTCCCCGTCTTCTTCCTCATCCAACAGCTCCGATACGTCTTCTTTTTTGATAAACACGCGATAATACAGGCTTAAGGATTCAAAAAGCTCCTGTCTGTTCCTGCGGATCTCGGAGATCAGAAGTCCGGAAGAGATTTCGTCATAATAAATGTCATCTTCCTCCGCATTGGTCTCCATGACCACATTGCCGTCCTCTTCAAAAGCAATGGTGAAAATACCACCCACTTCTTCCGTAAAAAGGACACAGATGATATGCAATTCCTCCTTGATGGATTCCGGGATCATCTTGAATTGTTCTTCGTTAAAATAATACTTTTTCTCATAGGCGTTGGCGCCGCAGAGCACGATTTTATTCTCGTCCATAGTTCTGTCCTGCTCCTGATTGATATCGTTCTATTTTATATTTACCATAACAATTCAAAACCAAAGCATTTCTCATTAGTTCTCAAATTTCAAATCACGCTTATATAAATGACCTTTTTCAAAAATCTCCCTGGCATATGGCAATCTGAATTGTTATATGATTCGTTTAAATCTATACATACCCGTACACACCACGCACGGACACCTCACCGGCATAGACTTCCTCCACGGTGCCGTCCTGTCGTTCCACGAGGAGCTCTCCCTGATCATTGATACCTCTGGCAATGCCGCGGTATTCTCCCTTCGGATCCAGCACACAGACTTCTCTGTCCTGATTCACCAGAAGCTCCGCATAGGATGCCCGAAGTCCCTTCAGGTCATGCGTCTTCAGGAAAATCTCGTAGTCTTCTTCAAATGCCTCCATGATATCCGCGATCAGCTGACTACGGGAGATCTGGAAACCGCACTGCTCATCTATTGCTGCCGCTCTGTCACGAAGCTCTTCCGGGAATTCCTGTCTGCGCACATTGATACCTACACCGATCACGATATGCTGGATATAATTCTGCTCCATGCTCATCTCCGTGAGAATACCGCAGACCTTTTTTCCATCCACCACGATATCATTCGGCCACTTGATGCCGACTTTATCAGCCGCGGCCTCATTGTCACGGCGCAGCGTCTGCCGGATGCCCTTTGCCACAGCCAATGCCATGACTAAAGTCAACATCGGCGCACAGTCCGCGGAAAAATCAGGTTTTAACAGCAGGGTATAATAAATATTGATCCCTGCAGGGCTCTCCCAACCGCGTCCTCTGCGTCCTCTTCCGGCCGTCTGCTTGTCCGCCACGACCAGCAGTCCGCTCTCTGCTCCCTGCTCCGCTTCCTGTTTGGCGCGGATATTGGTAGAGTCGATACTGTCAAAAAAGAGCAAGGGATGTCCTACCCAGTTTGTCTTAAGACGACTCTGGATATCGGCCTGATTATAGACTTCCTCCGTCTGATCCACCAGGCGGTATCCCCGGTTCTGTACCGCTTCAATGACATAGCCTTCTTTTTTCAATTGTCCGATAGCTTTCCATACCGCAGTTCTCGACACGCCGAACTGTTCGCAGAGCTCCTGTCCGGAGACATACGCCTCGGACTCCGGTGCTCCTGCTGCCACCTGCTCCTTTTTTTCCCGAAGGAGCTCTAATATCTTTGCTTTCATACTCATAAAGTTGCCGCCATCACTGCCTTGATCGTATGCATACGATTCTCAGCCTCTTCAAATACCAGAGACTGTTTGGATTCAAATACTTCATCTGTTACTTCCATCTCTGTGATACCGAAACGCTCACCCATCTGGGCTCCGATCTTGGTCTTCAGATCATGGAATGCGGGGAGACAATGCATGAAGATCGCCTGCTCGCCGGCATTATCCATGACTGCCTTGTTCACCTGATAAGGAGACAGTTCTTTAATACGCTCGGTCCATACTTCATCCGGCTCGCCCATGGATACCCACACATCGGTATAGATAACATCTGCGCCTGCGGTGCCTGCCTTTACATCTTCGGTCAATGTAATGCTGCCACCGGTCTGTGCCGCAATTGCCTCACACTCTGCTACCAGTTCCTTCGCAGGAAAATATTTTGCCGTGGTGCAGGCGGTAAAGTGCATACCCATCTTTGCACAGGCTACCATCAGGGAATTACCCATGTTGTAACGGGCATCTCCCATATAAGTCATACGGATTCCCTTGAGATGTCCGAAATGCTCACGGATCGTCAGAAGGTCAGCCAGCATCTGGGTAGGATGGAATTCATTGGTCAGGCCGTTCCATACGGGAACCTTGGAATATTTTGCCAGTTCCTCTACGATATCCTGTCCGAATCCACGGTATTCAATACCTTCGAACATACCTGCCAGTACTCTCGCGGTATCGGCAATGCTCTCTTTTTTACCGATCTGGGAGCCGGTAGGATCCAGATAAGTCGTTCCCATCCCTAAGTCATGTGCTGCCACTTCAAAAGCACATCTGGTACGGGTGCTGGTCTTCTCGAAGATCAGCGCCACATTCTTGCCTCGGAGAGTATCGACAGGGATTCCCTTTTTCTTCTTATCCTTCAGATCCGCTGCCAGATCCAGCAGATATTCGATCTCTTCCGGTGTAAAATCCAGTAATTTCAAAAAATCGCGTCCCTTTAAATCCATAATACTCCTCTTTTCCGAGGCCCTACGCCTTCCGGCTGCCTCTGTTTCATTTTCAAAAAGCTATATGTAATCAATATACTTCATTATTCCGTGTTTTTCAAGTCCTCGCCTTTTTACTCCCACGGGATTCCAGTTCCATAATATCATTTTTTTGAGACGTCTTTCTTACTTCAGATCCTCATATTGCATAAAAAACAGGAACCTCTTCCACTATGGAAAAGATTCCTGCCTGTTTTACAATATTAATTTATCTGCCAAAACTTTACGTTTTCACAAGGCTGCGGCACACCTTATTCTGCCTTCTTGCCTGCGGCTGCCTTGAAGGTCTCGGCCACGCTAGCGATTCCCTGTAACTCAGCAGGGAGCAGGATCGTGGTCGCCTGACCGTCTGCCACCTTCTCGAATGCTTCCAGGCTCTTCAGTTTCAGCACTGCGGCATCGGCGCCTGCTTCTTTCAGCATCTTGATACCGTCGGCGTTTGCCTGCTGTACCTTGAGGATTGCTTCCGCTTCACCTTCTGCCTCGCGGATCATCTTCTCCTTCTCGGCTTCTGCACGGAGAATGGCTGCCTGTTTGTCAGCTTCCGCACGTAAGATTGCGGATTCCTTGGCACCTTCTGCCTCCAGGATCTTCGCCTTCTTCTCACCTTCCGCACGGGTTACGGCTTCACGTCTCTCACGCTCTGCCTTCATCTGTTTCTCCATGGCATTCTGGATTTCTGCGGGAGGGATGATGTTCTTCAGTTCGACACGGTTGACCTTGATACCCCAGGGATCGGTAGCGATATCCAGTGCGGCACGCATCTTGGTATTGATGGTCTCACGGGATGTCAGCGTCTGGTCCAGTTCCAGGTCACCGATGATATTACGAAGGGTGGTGGCTGTCAGATTCTCGATTGCCATCATAGGATTCTCCACACCGTAGGTGAACAGCTTGGGATCTGTGATCTGATAGAATACTACCGTATCGATTCTCATGGTTACGTTATCTTTGGTAATTACGGGCTGGGGCGGGAAATCCGCTACCTGCTCTTTTAAGTTGACTTTTCTGGCTACTCTGTCGATGAAAGGAATCTTAAGATTGAATCCTACATTCCATGTTGCCTGATAAGCACCCAGACGTTCAATGACATATGCCTGTGCCTGGGGAACGATCTTGATACAAGATACAAAGATCCACAGGATCAGAACCACTATAACTACTAATATTACTCCCATTTTTCCTCCTTCTGCACACCTTTGTGTGCTGCGCCGTTTTGTACGTTCGCACTGCGTTTTTGGTGCATCTCATTACTATTCTTTGCTCTGCACTGTCTTTCGCCGTGTCTGCACATTCACGCACGCTTACCCTCATGTATTGCGGTCTTTCTGCCCACTGCGCATTTTACATGATTTTAATTTTGCGACTCCGGTACTTCTTCCGTGACTTTCGACATCTGAGGATCTACCTTCACGATCAGCTTCACACCGCTGACTGCCACGATATCCACCACGGTTCCTGGCGGAAGATTTAAGCCCTCTTCTTCCGTCCTGGCGCTCCATTCCTGTCCGCCTACCGTTACCTGTCCGATACCTTGCAGGTTGTCGATCTCACTGATGACGATTGCCTGTCTGCCGATCATGCTTTCCACATTTGTTTTGACGCGGTCTTTGTTGAAATATTTGACTGCGACAGGTCTGGTAAAAAACAACAGCAGCAGAGACACTGCAAAGAACAGCAGGATCTGCAGCCAGATCGGTGCCTGCAATGCAGCTGCGATCACAGCCACGATCGCACCTCCGGCAAACCAGATGGATGTAAGGCCCAGTGTTGCGACCTCCACTCCGATCGATACGATCAGTACCACAAGCCACAAGGTTACCATTTCACTCATGTAATCACTCCTTTGGTTTTGTAGTTGTTTCCAGTGTACTACAAATCATACGGGGTAGCAACTGAATTTGCTGCACGATACCACATTCTATTGTGCTGCCACGGCACTTTCGCTTTTCGATTCCGGACGGCCGGGCAGGCAAAAGGCGGTACCACAATCATGGCACCGCCTCTTTTATCTACTCTGTTCGCTTATCTCTTAGTAGAACACGTGATTACCGATCACCAGGCCATCACGACCATTGTTACGTCTGAAGTGTGTCATATCTCCTACGTTGGATACGCCGGAAATAGCCTCTTCGGCAGCTTTCACACAGCTGGAATTGATCCGTCCGGATTCATACACAGTGTTTACCTTACCGTTCAATGCCGGAGTAAACTGTCCGGATGCATAGATAACTCCGTGGATACTGTTGGGATATGCTCCGCTGCGTACGCGGTTCATAACTACAGAAGCTACCGCGAGCTGACCTTCATAGCTCTCGCATCCTGCTTCACACTGAACCAGTGCTGCCAGCAGCTGCGTCGTGTCCGCATCGGTAGTGTATTCGCCATAGTTCACATGACGCTTGGCTTCACGTTCCGCTGCTTCTCTCGCCTTGATCTCCTCCAGGGTCTCACCGGTATCGATCTGGAAATCCAAAGTTACATATTCCGCAGACACATAACCGTCTGCTCCTTCGTAGTCAATGCAGACCCATTCGGGATTACTGCTGTCCACCACATCGACGATATCTCCCTTGGGGAGCAGTCCCAGAATACCGGCTTCCTGATCCGCCTCTGTTCTCACCCGGAGTGTCTCGGTATTGATCTGGGCGATCATTCTGCCCACATCATTTGCCAGTGCTTTTGCATCGTCACCGAATAAAAGATATTCATCTTTTGCCCAGCCGATCAGCGTACCGGACTGGAGCTTGGTCCAGCCGTCCTTACGCTCTAAGATCGTACCGCCACAGTCCTTGTAAAGCTTACCGACCTTGGATGCTTCCTCACCGGCATCGCTTCGTACATTCACGGCATCCCTTACGTTCGCCATGACCAGACCGGAACTGATCTCTTCCTCCGAAGGGAAGGTAAGATTCAATTCCTTCACCGTGGCATTGATCACCTCGGTACTGTTCTTAGAACCGGGATCTAAGATAGATGCGACCCCGCCGTTCAGATCATTCACATAATTTTTCGTATTGCCCGCCTGCGCGGTCATGCTCATCTGCATGCTCAGGAAGAAAGAACAGAGCAGTCCTACGCATACAACGAGCATTTTTCTGCTTTTTGTCATCTTGATACACGCCTTTCCCACAGGAAGTTTCCTCTCAGGGTAGATATACCTGCGGTTTCCATCAGTGAATAGTATATGCTTTAATTATTAAGATTTTCACCGATTTATTACATAAATATTAAATTTGTTACGCGGAATATCATATCAGATGACAATTTTTTTGTCAAGTTTTGGGATTTTGGGCCAGCGCCGAAAGGTAAATTGATTTTATAGCCTGCTATTTTAGGAAATTCGTTCTTTTCACATTTTCTTTCATTTTTTTCAAGTTATCCACATTGGCAGATGGCACTTATTCCTTTTTCAAAAAAATGTGTATAATTTTT